>CAIQIV010000583.1 GCA_903871905.1 uncultured Chloroflexota bacterium
AAGCAGCTAATCAGGAACAATTCCGGCTCAAAGACACACCATTCCCTTTGCATTCAAGGGATGCCTTTGAGCCGGAATTTATATTTGGAACTTATCTCCCTTTCAGCAACACAGGAACTTGAGATGATGCAAACCAGAACAAATCTCCACAGCGGCTGGTACCCAGGTGGTTCATACACTCAGACCTGTGAAGACATCGAATACCAACCGGAAACAGCCAGGTTATCGGCTACCTGCGTACAGAGAAATGGAATTGGAAATTTCACCGAAATCTACCTGCCCTACTCGTATGACGACATTCAAAATTGTGACGGGATTTTGACCATAAACGATTGTGTATAAGAGATAAAATAAACGGGGATCGCTATGAATAGTGATCTCCGTTTAATAATCGTGAACCAACAGAAAAAGAAAAAATTGGCCCCTGCGCCAGGGGAAAAAAGTGCGCAGGGGCCTTACGCTGATAATTTCTTAAAGCACTCTTCGGTAGCCTGGCAATCTTAGTTTATTGAACCATAGACCCATAGCTTTGCGCCCCCGGATTGCCTGTCCGGGTTTGCCTTTTCGGTGGCTGGGCGGTCATAGCTCTTGCGCGTCGAGGCTTTAGACCCACAGCTTTGCGCCCCCGATTTTCATCGGGTTTGCCGTTTCGTTGGTCAGGCCATCATGATCATCTAGAATTTTTTAGCCCATTCTCCAGCCTGGTTTCCCTTTCAAAAGATGCAGCCCTGGTCCGGTTTGCCATTTCCAAATTCTCTCGTTTCTGCCTTCTTTCCGGTTATCGGTTTCTTGGGTTTCCCTTTTCCTTAGGTTTTTTCCTTTTGAATTCAATGGTTTCTAATTCTGGGTTATATATCTTTCCTTCAATGATCGTTATCTTTCTTCAAGACTTTGATCTCTCTGGTCGGATTATCTCCCATTTTTTGAGAACCACTGTCATCATCAGGATCTTTCCTTCGGTCCGTTCCACCTTTGTTCCCTTATTCCTCGAAGTCTGCTTCCCTTTGATCCTTTGGTCCTGCATCCCTTTCTAGGTATTTGGTTCGAAAGGTTCTACCTGGTCTGTTGGAAAGATCTCCATCCTTTGATCTCTGGCTTTTGCCTGGATGCTTTTCTTTCCTTGGACAACGGCTGTCCTCCAGATAATTTTAGATCCTTGACTCTGCGTCCTTGGCTTTCGCCAAGTTTGCCTTTATCGGAGTGCTCTAGATTCACTATAGCAAATTTGTCCAGCGGAGTCAATAGGCCTGACCAATTATTTGATTAGAATTTTCCTATTTCTCCACCCATCCCTGCCGTTCCACTCGCCGCGCCAACCATCCTAACAAGAATATCGCCACCACCGCCACCAATCCCATACCTTGCGGATTTTCCACGGAAGTTTTATTCAGTTCCAACAGGGCGGCCTTCAAGATAAAAAAAGCCGATCCGCCCGTTGCCATAGCAAACCGGTGCACTTGATCGAACGCGACACCTGGTTTGTCTCCCCAATACATTATCCCCAGAACAACTACCAGAACGCTTATTTGCATAACCAAAATTAAGGATTCTGTGGCACCCAGCCATTTTCCCACTGCCGGCATTGTAAAAAAAATGATCGCCACCATGAAGGTACCAGCTCTCAATAATAAAGGGCTAGGGAAGCGGTCCAACTTTGGATTCCATCCATCAGGAATGGAAAATTGGCGGGACCACATACCCAATAAACCAAGTATCAGTCCCAAAGCTATTATCCACAATCCTGGTTGTCTGGTCGATTGGATTGCCTCCCAGGCTGTGATGATAACCAATACCCCCAAAACCACCCAACGCTGCCATGGCTGAAGCCAAACCTTACCCGACTGAACCGGATAAATAATTTCAACCATTAAAATGGGAATTGCCACGCCAAAGAACATGAAGCATACTGTGTTTTGCAGGACCCACACCCAGTCAGTTGCCGCCCACCAACCTGCTCCCCCCTGTGTCCAGAGAACCCCTGCCGGCTGTTTCATCCACTGATCTGATGCCACTCCAGTGTTTATCACTCCCAACACTGCACCTAAAAGCAGAATTGGTTGCCATCCCTTTCTCCAATTTGTGGCGAATTCGCGTATCAGCACTGCTCCGCATCCATACCACGCCAGGACACTGACAATGTTCTGCAAGGTGAAGAAGCGGGCAGGCAGGACTATCCCTGGCAGCAACACACCCATAAATAAGGCCAACACCAGCAGGGCTATTATGTGCAGGTTACGATTAATAAATTGCCCCCTCTTTTCGCTTCTTTGCTCAGGATTAATTTCCAAAGGCAATATCAAGCCAGGCCTTCAATAGCAACCATTTGAGTATGTGCAGCCTGATGGCGGAGAAGTTTTGCCGGCCCATACTCAGGTGAATCGATCCACGCCCTGGCTATCTCCATTGATCCAAACTCAAGGATTACCAGCCGCTTTGGAGACCAATCACCCTCAAATGTTTCTGTTCTTCCTCCGCGCGCCAGGTACTTTCCTCCATATGCAGCAATACCTGCTGGAGCCAGCTTTTTATACTCCTCATACACTTCAGGATCAGTGACTTCAATATCGACGATGACGTATGCGCTCATTTGGACTCCATTTCTCTCGGTTTTTCTATCCAGGAAATTTTCAACCTCTACAAGATACGCTCTGAGTTTACAAGTTTGTCAGGTATCTGTCAACAGGGAATGCTAAAATGTTATAATACCAAAAAGGTATGAATTTCCATTCTCCAGAATTCCTTATCGATCGCTTTTTTATCTTTAGGAGGGCAGCCAATATTGCCATCTGTTTAATCTTCGCGGCCGGCTTGCTTTTGGGTAGTTTGGAAGTTGCCAGGGCTATGAGGTTGACCGCTGGTCTTCATCAAAAGACCCAAGATAGGGGAGATTACAAGAACTTCATACACCTGGTTTACACCGATGACACCCTAATTGATGTGGAGATGTTCTTATCCCCAACACAGTATAAAATAATCCAGGATTCCCAGCAAAGCTGCGTTCACGTGGAACTGGCTGAGGAAAGCTTGCAGCCGGACTGGTCAATGACAACCAACGTAGATCGCAGCGTGCTGGTAGGCATCCCCCTCGATACCCCGGTGCAGCTTGAGCTCCTACCTTCGGAATTACCAGAGACCGCTGGAGACCTCCCCCCCTGTCAAGAAAAGGATCAATTCCCAGGGGGTGAAAGATCCTTTCCCCCAGGTTTGGCTCCAGGGGAACCGGCTGTCCTGGAGGTCCCCCGCCGCCTACCATCCAATATCAAATTCAATAGCTTCGCCATACAGAATAATCTGGGCAGCGGATGCCTGGATCAGATCTGCCCCACTGTAGAACTGGGAACAGATGGGTTTATCCGTTCCCAGAGAGTGATACCTGTGATATTTCATCCGATAATCTACGATGCGCAAATTCACCGGCTTCTGGTATTCCACCAATTGCGCGCCAGGCTGCGTTTCTCCCATCCATCTTCCAAAACCCCTACCAGTCTGTTCGAAATCCAACCCGCCGGCTATGAGCAAATCTTGCACGACAACCTGATCAACTATGACCAGGCAAAACGATGGCGGAAGCCTGGTTTAATGCCCTCCCGCGCAGTCCCAGCTTCCTCATCTTCTCAGGATATTCGTTACAAGGTTGAGATTCAAGATGAGGGGATCTACACCATCGATTATGACCATCTCACCCAGGCAGGTGTTCCGGTGAGTCAGGTTGATCCCCACACCCTGGCGCTCACCAATATGGGGAATCAGGTTGCGATTACCCTCACCGGCGATGGAGATGCCCATATTGAAACAGGCGAGCAACTGCTGTTCTATGGGGAAGCTGCTCATAGTAAATACACCCACACCAATGTTTATTGGTTAAGTTGGAATAACCTCACCACAACCTGGATGGCTGGCATCGATGCCAGCCCACTGGTCAGTTCTTCTCAAATCGTAACCGGGGCCTCACATCTCCACATAGAGAAGAACTCCTTCTATGTCTCCAATCTGGCCAGCGGACCAGAGCAGGACCACTGGTATTGGGATTCATTGACCACTCAGGCAAATGTCGTTTCCCGGACATACACTTTCACGCTCCCGCAAATTTCACCTGATGGTTACACTGCATCTCTCGAAGGGTTGCTAAAAGGTTATTCCAGTGATCCTTTACACCATACGCGCATCCTGGTCAACCAGCACCCGGTCACGGAGGCTGTTTGGTACGACCAGCAGGATTTCTCTTTTTCTGCATCTTTTCCTCAATCACACCTGAAAACCGGGACAAACGTTCTGACAGTGATCTGCGGGTCGGGGGCGAGTATCACTGAAACTGTATTGGTGAACCATTTTAACCTGCATTTTGTCCGTCTCTTATCAGGCCAAGATGGTGCTTTATCTTTTTCAAATATCCACAATGGCGAGCATAATTACCAGGTGCAGGGCTTTCCCCAGGGGAATATCGAAGTCTTTGATCTTCAGGACAACCGGTCTCCAGTCATCCTGCAAAATACAACGATTTTTTCCTCGCCAGGCAGCAGCAGCGTGACTTTTAGAAACTTCGACACATCCAGCGAGCACTTTCTTGCCCAGGTAAAAGACGCCCGCAGACCGCCAGATCGCTTTTTCGCCATCACCGTCCCCGATCTGAAAGACCTGCGAAACCAGGCAGACTATATTTTAGTCTCACCCCAGGCGTTGATTACTGCAGCTCAGGAACTGATTAATTATCGGGCTTCGCAAGGCCTGCACACGATGTTGGTTACCCCTCAGGACATCTATAACCAATTCAGTGATGGTCTCTTCGACCCACGGGCAATCCGCAACTTCCTGGCATATGCCTATTCCAGTTGGACACCTCCTGCCCCTGCCTATGTGCTCTTATTTGGAGATGGGCATTATGATTACCTGGATTACCTCCACCGCGGGCAGCCGCAGCATGTTCCGCCATACCTGGCAGAAGTTGATCCCTGGATTGGGGAAACTGCCAACGACAATTATTTCGTAACCATCAGTGGAAATGACCCTCTACCCGATATGCATTTGGGGCGCCTGGCGCTGCGCACCCTGGAAGAAGCCTTTGCCGTCGTGGAGAGGATCATCTCCTATGAAAATAACCCGGCGCCCTGGCGTTGGAACAGCAGGTCGCTTTTCATCGCCGACCAGGCCGACCAGGCAGGCAATTTCCCTCAGCTATCTGATGATGCAGCCAACCAACTACCAGGTGGAATTAAAGTGCAGCGCGTTTACCTGGGTGTAACCCACCTTTCTCCATCTGTTGCACGCCTCGCCATCCTGGATGCCTTCAACCAGGGGCAAGTCCTGGTTAATTATGTAGGGCATGGAGGCGTACAGAGTTGGTCAGAAGCCGATCTTCTCACCACCAATGAATTCCAATTCCTGGATAACCCTGTCCAGCTTCCCTTTGTTCTGCCAATGACCTGCCTGGAAGGATACTTTGTCATCCCTTCTCCAGTGGACAAGGATTATTCCTCCCTTGCTGAGAGTATCACCAGGCTGCCGGAAAAAGGCGCCATTGCCTCCTTTTCGCCAACCGGGTTTGGCATCGCCAGCGGTCATGACTATCTCAATCGCGGGATATTTCAGGCAATTTTCGACTTAAGGCAGTGGCAGGTAGGTCCTGCTTCTACCCAGGCAAAAATCTTCTTATTTAGCAGCACCCCCAATTATCACGATCTGCTGGAGACATATCTCCTGTTTGGCGACCCGGCACTCAAACTGAGGTTGGAGCAGCCTTTTACCAATCTGTTTCCACTGCTCAGTTTGGAACGCAGTGGGGCTAAATGACCTTTAGCATGTTTACAACTTCGGCCCGGTGTAAACCACCTCCAAAAGGATTCTATCTGGCGTTTCGAACATAACCTGATAGTACGTCATTTCAGGTCCGCCGCTGAACTCCGGGCGGTGCCGCGGCGTCTCAAATAATGCCGCTACACCATGCTGCTCCAGGTATTCAACAACCTGGTCAACATCGTTTTGCTTCTCAACCGAAATACCCAGATGGTTCATACCCGGACCATCATAGTCATTGATTACCTGTTTGATGGGATTCCCAAACCACAGGCTGGCGCCTTGCTCGTTCCCCATGCCCAGCATTGCGGGATCATCATACCACACAGCCCAGCCCAAGAACGTCAACAATTCCTTGTAAAAGGGAATATTGACTGTATCGATATGAAAAACAATATGACCAATTCCTGATTTCATGCCGACTCGCCTTCCTTTTCTCAAGCATCTGATGGTTAATCACTGGATGACAATTATAAAACATCTGTTCTACCCTGTCAAGCAACCTGATCCCTTGATTCTTGCATCATGCCTGCTCACTCATATGCCAGGGCTTCCCGAATGGTGAGATGATATGCTCGCAGTGCAGGAATTGCACAGGACATTGTACTTAAAATCAGCACCAATGTCAGCCATAAACCTGCTCCCCAGCAAGAATAATTATATTTCAAAGGCCCCTGGATCATCACCATGCCAACTGCATCATCCAGGTATTTGCTGATCGGAATTGCCAACAGGCAGCCCAACAGCCAGGAAAGGCCCCCTATAAACAAACCTTCAATCAGGACAATCATGAGCAATCTCCCACCAGTTCCACCGATGGACCGCATTACTCCTAGCTCACGGCTCCGCTCCATAACATTGAGTTCCATGATACCCATCAAACCAACCCCGCCTACAATAGATAGCAGAATTGCCATGATCATCAAAATAACTACTATGGCATTGAACACTTCACGAATCGAGGCGCGCAAAGTGCTCATGGGGATTGTCAACGAGATATGGTCACCTCTCCGGCGAAATGCATCATCTAATGCGCGCATCACCTGAAGTTGGTAAGCTGTACTGTGCTGGTCAGTCAGCACATACAACTGGCTGGCCTCTCCAGTGTTTCCAGTCACTTGGGCATAATAAGGCAGGTTCACATAAACAGTTGGCCCATCCGCATACATCATGTGGATTACCCCCACCACCTGCCAGGTGGCCTCTTTTCCTGATAGTTTCAACCGGATGATATCACCAATGCGAACATCAGGTTCTTCCTCCAGGAATCGATTGCTGACCACCACAGCATTCCGATCACCCGGTAAAAGCCACCGCCCATCGATGACCTTTGGATTGAGAGAGAAAGTGTCTGCTGGCAGGGCATATAGAAACAGCATATCTCCCTGGCGATTGTCCACATAAACGCGATTGGTTCGGGTTAGAAATCCAGGGTCAACCCTGCTGACCCCATGAACTTTCAAGGCTGCCTGTACCAGCTCATTAACCCGGTAGGTTTCCTCAAAAGTCACCATCAGGTCATACTGCCAGTAACGAAAGATCTCATCCACCGAGACGCGAATGGAGCTATAAATACTCGTCACAGACACAAAGAATGCACTCCCCATGGTCATCGTCATCAGGGTCAGGATCAGCCTGCCACGCGCGCGCAGGCTGTTTCGCAAAGGCAGTGCCAGGGTCAGTGGCATACCCTGGAAAAGGAGATATCTCCCAAAAAGTCGGGGACTAAACTGTA
Source organism: uncultured Chloroflexota bacterium (assembly GCA_903871905.1). Classification (GTDB taxonomy): domain Bacteria; phylum Chloroflexota; class Anaerolineae; order Anaerolineales; family UBA4823; genus CAIQIV01. The sequence continues at coordinate 7,526 of CAIQIV010000583.1, forward strand.
CTGTGTCGCTGATGTTACTGCTCAACGCCAGCCGGACTGGCAGCCGCACCCCAACCATCACCGGTCCAAGTGCTGCAACGATTGCAGTGATCACACCTACGGATCCGACTGCCATAAGGACTTCGATGGGCACCCCCAGATTCTCCAGGTCTGCGTTGATCACACCTGCCACAAACAGAGCAATCTGTCTACCACCCCAAAGTCCAGCAGGTATGCCCCACAAAGAACCTGCCATTCCAAAAAACAATGCCATGCCCAGGTAAAGACGGAGCAGCTGACCGGAGCTCGCACCTATGGCTTTCATAATCCCCACCTGCCTTACCTGTTGGCCTAAAAGGGCAGAAATTGTGTTGAGGACCAGGAACCCACTGAGCGCCAGGATCAATACACCAAAAGCTCCTAACAACAACAGCACTCCATCAACCGTATCCTGCAATGGATGTTTCCCTGGTTCGGGAACAGAGAGAAAATAAACCACGCGACCGCTGTCCTCAATCTGATCCCTTACCCGCTCTGCCACGGTTCGCACTTCAGAACGCGATGGAGATGGTACATCAAGCAGAATGGACAGTTCATCCAGGCCGCGAGACTCACCCATCCATTCCAGCGTGTCCAGGTTTACATAACCATACAGGTTGCCTTCAAAAGTTGCAGGCTGTTGCGACTGGTCGTGGACCAACCCGGATAAACGTAGTTTGAAGGTATGGCCATCAGCCGTCCGAACGTTCAACATGTCTCCTAGCCGGGCGCCTGAAAGCCCCAATGCTGCCTGCTCTAACAAGACTTCCTGGTCGCCAGGCGGCCACTCTCCCTGCACCGGTTCAACCCGGTTGATACGCTGATCCATGAAATCGCTGATCCCAAATAGGATCAGATTCTTCCATGGTTCAGCCATTGGATTGGTGTCTTTGGAAGCCGTTTGAACTCGAGTCCAAGAGCTGCGGCGACCTTGCGCTTCGGCCACGCCAGGCACTCGCCGAATAGATTCCAGGAAATCCTCATCGAATTCTGTAGTATTGAACATAGCATGGGCTGGAAAAGAAAACGCATATCCCAATGGTAGTTCGCGCTGCAAAATTACCTGCGCGCAGACCGTTAAGCAGGAAGCCATAACCCCAAGGCTGATCGACGCAATCACCAAAAGACTGCGCCGCTTATTCGTCCATATTTCACGGATGACCTTCTTCCACCGCGGTCGCATCATAGCAAATCCCAGGTTTTTCTTCAAGAAGAAGAATGTTAAAAGGCAAACCCATTCAGCCTGCTCTCCTGGATCAACTCCTATTAAGATTATAGCAGATCGCGGTTTGCTTTTTGCTGAATGGGTATAATTACTGTTGTTTATCAAAACCTCATATTGGAAGGTATGTTGATGGATCAATTTGCACACCAAGTAGAGACCTGGCAGCCGTTCTACGCCACCGTGGCAGCGGCATCCGCTACCCTGGTCGGCTTGCTTTTTGTTTCGCTGTCCATCAATCTGGAGCGCTTCAGGAAACTGCAAGATACGCGCATGCTGCGCCGTTCTCGCCAGGCATTCTCCAGCTTCATCTACATTTTGGCAATTGCTTTGATGTTCCTGATCCCGGAACAATCACCAACTGGTTTAGGCCTGCCGATTATTTGCATGGCCGTCATGGGTTTCCTGCGCCTTTCCTATGGTTTCTTCCAGGATACCCGCTCCTGGACAGCAAATCGCAAGCTGCGTTATCTTTACACTGAGTTCATTTTCCTGCTCATCGCCTACAGTGGCATGATCCTTATATCTATCACCATTTTGCTGGGCAGCACTGCTAAACTGAATTGGATGGTAGGGGTGGTGATCTCCCTCCTGGTTTCTGCCAGTCAGAACGCCTGGTACCTGTTATTTCAGGTCGATGACCAGCCAGCCTGACCTCATGTTATACTTGTTTCGGAGGAACGTTTGAAACCAAAAATACTCATAATCAAAACCGGGAGTACGCTCCCAACATTATTGGAGCGAAAGGGGGATTTTGAAGACTGGATTATCGCCCGCTATGGGGAGAAGGACGTCAATTGGCAGGTTGTGAATGTTCAGGAAGGGGAGCCGCTGCCCAATTATCCGGAGATCGACGGTATCATTATCACCGGCTCGCACGATATGGTCACCGAGCGGCTGGATTGGAGCGAACAGACCGCTGCCTGGCTGGCCGGCGCAGTGGGCGCTGGTGTGCCGACCCTGGGAATCTGTTACGGTCATCAACTCCTGGCTCACGCCCTCGGCGGGGAAGTTGTCAATAATCCAAAAGGCCGGGAGATGGGCACTGTTGAGTTCTTCCTGGAAGATATCGCTGGACAGGATAACTTATTTGCCAATCTGCCGACCAGCAAAGCCCATGTTTGCCACACCCAAACCGTGCTGCGCCTGCCTCCGCAGGCCACGCGTCTGGCACACAGCGAGATGGATGGAAATTTAGCGTTTGTGGTGGGACGTAATACATGGGGGGTGCAGTTCCATCCGGAATTTGACGCCGAGATCGGCCGCGAGTATATCCGCCAATTTCGGCCATTGATTCTGCAGGGCGGGCAGGATCCGGATCAAATGGAAAGCACCTGTGAGGACACAGATCTGGGACCAGAAATCCTGAAAAGATTCATCCACGTGGTGAAATCCACAAACTGATCCGCATTTCGTTCAATCAACTTCAAGTTCCATGACCACCGGCTTGAATTCTTTCTCTCCACCCAGGGTGATTCGACCTTTCTTGGTGCCCTGGTTGCTTCTATTACTTGCATCGTTCACCTCCTGCGACAGGGTTGAGAAGAACATCCTGGCAAAGACAGTTCCAACTTTGCAAGCAGACGCTACTCTTCCTGCATCACCCACCTCCTTTCCCAATAACTTACCCGCTGCCTCCCAGAACCCTTCTTCCTCAAGGATTGTCCCTCAGTCACAGCCATTTGTTGAAGTCAAACGGTTATCCGACTTTCCGCTTTACGAAGCCCATCTGCATGGCGACTACGGCTTTCAACAGCATATTCAGCACAGCCCCGCGCCAGCTTCGGCTCTGCCACGGAACGTACAGACATTTACTTGCTCTACTTTTGCTGCCCTGGGTGATCCGCATCAGCGCATTCTTGGAAGAAATTTCGATTGGTATGAACATCCCGCCCTGATTTTGTTTACCCATCCTCCGGGTGGCTACGCCTCCGTTTCGATGGTCGATTTACATTACCTGGGATATAACCAGCAGGTGACTCCTCTGTCTTACACGCAACCTCTCCAGCGCGCTCCCTATTTTCCATTTGATGGCATGAATGAACAAGGGCTGGCGGTGGGCATGATGGCCGTACCCCACGCCGATGGGCAGCACCATCCAGGCGCGGTAACCCTGGATGAGCTTGAGCTGATGCGCTTAATCCTTGATTATGCCCAGGATGTACCCTCAGCCCTGCGCTTGATCCATGCATACAATGTTAGTTTTGGCAGTGTGCCTATCCATTACCTGCTGGCTGATGCCTCTGGGAGCTCCGCTGTTCTTGAGTACCTCGATGGCGATATCAACATATTCTTGAATGAAAAGCCCTGGCAGACCGCCACCAATTTTCTCATCAGCCAGGAAAATCCAGTGGGAGCAGCCTCTTCCTGTTGGCGGTATAACAAAATGTACGCCACCCTGGAAAAAGCCGGCGGTGTCCATGATCCCATTTCAGCAATGGATCTACTGCAGTCTGTCTCCCAACCTGGAACAACCCCTACCCGCTGGTCAATCGTCTACGACCTGAGTCACCAGCTGGTCAGGCTGGCAGTGGGCCGGGATTACACTACAATTTTCAGATTTTCCTTGGACCAATAAAGACATGGAGTATGCAGTCATTGCTACCCTGGGACCCAACAGCCAGGAAGGGACTGTCTGGAATGCGATGCTGGATGCTGGCGTTAGCGCCTTTCGGCTGAACACCTCTCACCTTTCTCTGGCAGGTCTTGCTCAATGGCTGGAAAGGCTTGCAGATTTCCTGTCATCTCGAGGGACAAACATCCCCATCTACCTGGATTTACAAGGCAGCAAATGGCGCCTGGGCGAAATGCCAGCGGTAAACCTGGGACCCGGAGAAATTGTCCGTTTCGAATTTGCCGACTCAAGCACCCGGTCTGGGATTCTACCTGTCCCACATGCCGATTTCTTCCGCGCCGCCTCCCTCTCCACCCCACGGGTCAGCCTAAACGACGGGAAAGTCATCCTTGAGTTAGTTGAAGTCCTCAGGGATCGCCTTTCCGCCCAGGTCATTCAGCCTGGGAGAATTTCTTCCCGGAAGGGCATTACCTACACGCAGTCCGCCTTTCGTAATGAAATCCTTGGGCAAAAGGACCTGGATATCCTGCGCAACACCCGCGGCCTGCCCTTCGTCCGCTATGCCATCTCTTATGTCCGGGATGGGGAAGAAATGTCCAATTATCGAAAACAGGCAGGGAACCAGGTATTCCTGGCGGCTAAGATCGAGCGCCAGCCCGCTGTAGACGACGCCTCGCACTTCGCCTATGCAGCCGATGAAGCCTGGTTGTGCCGCGGAGATTTAGGAGCTGAGATGGGTTTCTCCGGACTGGCCCAGGCTGTATACCATTTCTCTGAAGGGATAAAAGGAATGGGTATCCCTGCGCTCATTGCTGGGGGTCTATTTGAGCACATGGTCACCCATCCCCAACCAGCCCGTTCTGAGGTATGCTTCCTCCATGACGCCTTACTGGCCGGTTATCACGGCCTGGTCCTTTCAGACGAAACCGCTGTCGGCAGTTACCCGTTGGAGAGCTGCCAGGCGGCAGCCATGTTCCGCCATTTGTAAGCCTTCAGCCCAGATGGCCAACCTGCTTTATCAAACCTCCACCGTGCAGCCAAGACCCGGGATCTCACTGGCCACCAGCCAGCCATCCTCCAGGCGGAATCCGATGGAAGTTGGGTCGTTGATCAAGCCCAGGTAGCCGTCCAGGTCACCGTACCGCACATTCGGGCTGGACAATGCAAAGCTTAATCCTGCCGCTGTCAGAAGCGCCGGCTCAACCACGCAGCTCACCATCAAGGAAAGCTGCGCCGCCCGGGCAATGTGATCGACCTGGCGCGCGCAGCGCAGACCACCGCAGGTGGCGATCTTGACACTCACTCCATGAACAGAGTGATCCGCCGCCAGGCTCAAAGCCGATGCAGGTCCCTTCAGGCTCTGGTCAGCCAGAACCGGAACCGGGCTGTTGCGCGTCACCTGCCGCAGACCCTCCAGGTCGTCCATCGGTGTAGGCTGTTCCAGCATCTCGATCTGATCCTTTAGCGTGCGGGCGACATCAATTGCTTCCTGGATGGTATAACCCCCATCTGCATCCAGCCTAAGCACATGATGCGGCAGTTTGTGGTGGATGGACTGGATGCGCTGCACATCTGCCTCGGCGTCCACACCGCCCTTGATCTTCAACATGCGAAACCCATACTGCGCCAGGGTTTCTGCCATTTCCACACTCTCCTGCAGCGGCGCCACGCTGACCGTGGCAGAGGTCTGGATACGGTTGCGGAAACCGCCCAGCAGCCGGTACAGCGGCATATCCAGGATTAAGCCCTGCAAATCGTGGAAGGCCAGTTCATACGCACAGGAAGCCGCGGGGCTGGAGTTAGCCAGCGGCACCAGCCTTTCCAGGGAAAACTCCAGGTTGAGCGGGTTTAAGTCGGGGATGATATCTGCACACTTTCGACAGGCGTGCAGCGCCGCATCTGGCTTTTCCCCGGTTAGATCAGGATGCGCCACCCCGCATCCCCAGGCGCAGCGTCCATCCTTAAGCTCCAGGCGCACAAAAATCGCCGTCACCTGTGTCACCTCAGGAATTCCAGCAAAACGCACCGGCTGGCGAAGTTTCAATTCGATGGGGGTTACTTCAGCTTTAATCAGTTGCATGGGTCACCTCTCAGTATTATTCTTGTGAATGTGACAAACATCAAGATGTTGCTCACAATGCTATTGCACAATCCATAAAGATTGAGAAAGTACCTGCTCAGAATTATACTTGATTCTCAATTGAATACCAGCTATGAGCCAGGGATTAGCAAAAACAGGAAATAAAAAACCCCGGCTGGAGCCCAACCGGGGTATGATCACGAGATGTCGTCTGCTACTTCTTGACAGGCAATTCAGCCGCTACCCAGGCGTTCATCCCGCCAGCCAGGTTGCGTACATCAGTGTAACCGGTCATGCGCAAGGCCATCAAAGCCAATGCCCCGCGGTGACCACCCTGGCACAAGGTCACGATTTTTGCTGCCTTGTCCGAGTATTGGGACAGGTTGGCCATCAGGTCGTTGATTGGGACATTCACCGCACCCTCAATATACCCGCCGGCATACTCCTCAGCGGTGCGTACATCGATCAGGGCAGGTGCCGCTTCAGCCAGCTCGGTGTTCAGGTCAGCCGCCTTGACGGTGTAAAAACCTTCCGGTAATCCGGAGATAAAAGCATCCAGGTCTGCCTGGCGCTGGGCATCCACGGTCGGCGCAGTCCCCGCAACCGGATCGGCAGGTTTGCCAGTCTCGGTGGCAAATTCGGCTTTCTTCCATGCACCCAGGCCGCCATTTAAGTTGAGGACATTGGTGTAACCCAGGAAGCGAAGTGCAGCCATGACCATTGCCCCACGATGCCCTGAGGCGCAGTATACTACGATCGGCTGGTCCTGGGCGGGCAGCTTGTCCAGGTTCTTCATGGTTTCGCGCACAGGAATATTCACCGCCCCAGCTATGAAGCCATCCTTCTCAACTTCGGCTGGCTCGCGCACATCCAGCAGGAAGGGTGGTTTATCCGCAAGCTGCGTATTGAGCGCATCCGCCTTGATGGTATAGTAACCCTCAGGCAGGGTGGTCAGGAACTCAGTCCACAGCGCATTCCAATCCACCGAGGCTCCAACCACGGGCATCTTGGCTGTTTTCCAACCGCCCAGGCCTCCCGCCAGATTAGTTACATTCTGGTATCCCAGGAAGCGCAGAGCCATCATCGCCATGCCGCCCCGATGTCCTGAAGCGCAGTAGAGCACAACCGGTTTGTCCTGCGCCGGAAGTTTATCGAGGTTTGCCATTAGGTCAGAGAACGGAATGTGCACCGAGCCGTCAATGTAACCATCTTTCTTGACCTCTGCATCCGTGCGCACATCCACCACAACCGGAGCATCTGCACTGGCCAGGGCTTCGGCAAGCTTATCAGCCTTGACAGTATAGAAACCTTCAGGAAGATTGGAGAAGTAGTCGTCCAGTGCCTTGTACAGTACAGCGTTTTCGACAATCGGCTTGCTGATCGCCTGAGGCTCGGCAGGCATCGAGCCGGTGACTACCGGGAGACTGGCTTTTACCCAGGCCCCAAGGCCGCCGCCCAGGTTGCGCACATTGGTATAGCCCATCAGATTCAAGGCCGCCATCACCATCCCGCCGCGGTGACCCGATGCGCAGTACACCACAATGGGATCATCCAGACCAGGCAGCTTATCCAGGTTCTTCATCACTTCGCGCACCGGGATATTGACCGCGCCTTCAATGAAACCATCTTTCTCAACTTCAGCCTTCTCGCGCACATCCAGTATGAAGGGCGGCTTGGAAGCCATCTCTTCGGCCAGAGTTGCCGGTTTAACTGAGTTGAAGCCTTTATCTGCAGGCATGCCAGCAATCAGCGCGGTGAACAAGGCACTGAAGTCAGGCGCAGGCTCTTCCGTCGGCGTGGGCTCTGCTGTTGGTTCTGCAGTCGGTTCAACAACAGGTGCTTGGGTGGCAACCGGAGCAGGCGCTTCAGTAGCCGCCGGTTTCGGCGCTTCAGTGACCACGGGAGCAGGGGCAGGGGCTGCACAGGCGCCCAGCAGCATGCTCAAAACAATGAGCAGGCCAAATACAATTTGGAATTTCTTCGACATCTACTTCTCTCCTTCTTGGTTTCTTTGCTCTGCTTTTCTATCCAAATCCAATTCTTACCTTCTCCAGCGGCCCGAGTTCAGCCGCGTCGGATTCTACTGAGTGGATATTTTTACTGGCAGACCAGGTCAGGGGGCAGAAGGTGTAACCAGCGTCCCACTAATGGGCAGTGTAGCGGTGATCATCTGCATACCACTGATGGGCAAGGTAACCGTGAGCCCTTGTGTGCCGGTAATGATCTCTGCCGGGACAACTTCCACAATTACCTTCTTGTTCGCCTCCAACTCTTCGGGGGCAACCTTATCTGCTGTCAAGAAGACTGCCGGGTTTCCGTGACAGCTGTTGCATTTCTTGGCCTGCGGGGTTTTGGTCTGGATGTTATGCGGTGTGGCATAAGCCCAGGTTGGGAGGTTGTTGAAATTGGGCAGCAGGTTATCCCCATAAAAACTGAAGCTGTCGGGAGCTACCGGGATATGGCGCACAGGAATATATTTATACGGCCTGGTATAGGTCGGATTCGGATTGCGCCCTATCAGGAAGGTAAAATAGGTGTTCTTGGTTTCAAAGAACGGCTTTCCCGAAGACTGGCTGATTGCCACATGGCAGTTATCGCACGAGGTATAAGTGATAGAGTGGCACACCTGGCAGGATAGGTCGCTGCCATGGGCACTGTGCATCGCATTGCCGTCTTTTCCAGTTGTAACCGAGGAATGGCAGGACTCGCAGGAAGGGAGTTGCAATCCGGCATAGCGGTGATCTGGCGGCATGGCCTTCTCAGATTTTGGTTCTTTATGGCACTCGGTGCAGGTGTCCGGCATACCGTGGAGTTCGTGATTATCATGGCATGCCACGCAGTTCATCCTTCCCTGGCGAAAATGGACGTCTCCCGGCAGTTCTTCGTTCTTCCCAAGGTATTCGTTGCCCACCCGGCTGCCATGACAGGCAGTACATGAGCGAGTCATGGGCGGGTTGCGCTCTAACAGGTGGCCATTAAACAGCCCCCCGCCCACGCCTGCTGGTTGCGAGATATGACAGTCGCCGCAGGAGGTGTGGCAGGTGGCACAATGATTGCCAAACATGGTATTCAGGTCTTCATGCGCCTTATCTTCACTACGGGCGTACATATTAGTGAAATATCCCGCCTGAGTGGTATGCAAACTGTTAACAAAATGCTGGGTAATATCAGGATGGCATTTTCCACATGTAGCCTGTGCATCCTGGCTTGGCCGCGCAATCATTCCCTTGTGCGCCGTTTCTTTATCTGCAGACTGAACTCCTTTGTGACAGGTTGTACACGCCTGTTTCCCATGCACATCCAGGCTGAATTTCTCAAAATTGACCAAAACTTTTTCCCAAGGCTCCAACGGAGCCACATCGCCCCCTCAGCCAACCCCCTTAGATTCGCTCTCCTGAACTACTACTGGCTTTGCTGTATCAATTAACTGCTGCTTATCAGTATGGCAGAGGACACATTGGTCTGGCTCTGCCACAAGCGTGGCCGTTATAGATGGAGACACCTGGACCAGGGCGCCTGGACTATTTGCCGGGGGATGAACAACAGCCTCTGCTAACGCCGCTGCAGGGCCAGGCATTGCTACCTGGGTCGTGCATCCTGCAAGCGCCAGCGCCGTCAGGAGGCCGACGATCAGCCATTTGATGATTCTCATGCCATTATCCTTCTTATCGACGCCATTTTGCATGATTGAATTATAAAAGTAAATCTCATGCTAACAAGTGATTAGCATAACTTTTACTTATAGGTTCTACTTATCCTATTCATAAGGATATTCTATACAAAATCGCATATTGACTGTATGATCACTTATAGAGTTAGTGATATGATTTACAAATAGGAATCCAGGTATGCTAGATATTCACCAGCTTCATATTTTCTTGGTATCTGCTGAGACCCTCAGTTTCACCCAGGCAGCGCATCGGTTACACATGAGCCAACCTTCGGTCAGCCAACACATCCAGCTTTTAGAGCGCCATTTTAACTGCGATCTATTCCTGAGAAATGGCCGGGTGTTAGAGCTAACCGATGCAGGAATGACACTGGTGCCGATGGCGCGCGAAGCAGTAGCGTTGTCCGTGCGCATCGATGAAACCATGGCATCTTTAAAAGGGGACGTGATCGGTCATTTGATGGTTGGCTGCAGTACTACCCCCGGTAAGTACGTTTTACCTCAACTGTTGGCCCACTTTCATGAGCGATATCCCAAGGTTCGTGTCACCTGCAACGTGTGTTCGCAGAATTCTGCGCTAAAAATGTTGTGGAACGGCGAGGTTCACTTTGCCCTGGTTAGCCTGGAACGCGAGCATCAACCGGATTTCGAATATTACCGCTACCTGTGTGACCGCATTCAGATGATTACACCACTGGATCATCCCTGGGCTCAGAAAGGTGAAATCACCCTGGATGACCTGACATCAGGTCGGTATATCCTGCGTGAGGACACCTCAGGGACTTATATTGCAGTGAGTGAAAGCCTGGGCAGGGGTGGGGTTTCAATGGCTGACCTGGATAATCTGCTTACCCTGGGTAATTCTGAAGCCATTGCCCTGGCAGTCCAAGAGGGCCTGGGAGTTGGATTTGTTTCGGAAATAATCCTGGACCGTCTGAATAGTGTGCAGGTAGCCAGGGTCAATATTCGCGATGTAGCCATCCAACGGGAAATTTTCTTTACTCGAAATCTCCGTCACCCCGCAACAGTTGCCCAGAATGCCTTCTGGAATTTTCTCCAGACTGAACAACAAGTATATTGCAAAGAATATTCTGCCGTTTGAGGAAACACATGAAAATAGCCAAGCCTTATCGATTCACCCCCCTGTTATTCGGATGCCTGGTAGGATTAATCGGGATGATATTCTTTACTGGTCTGGCTCTTGCAGCGCCACAGGACCAGACACCCCAACCCACTCCCCAGGTCCCAGCATTAAGCGACCAGAACTGTAAGGAATGTCACCTGGATATTGCTGAAACCTGGGGAAAGAGCCCGCATGCGAATGCCTTCATCGACCCGGTTTTCCAGGAGCGTTGGAACGGCCTGGGAAAACAAAAGGAGTGCCTGGAATGCCACACCACTTCCTTCAATGCCAATAGCGGCAGCTACAGCGCGGAAGGTGTATCCTGCGAGGCCTGCCACGGGAAACTCACCAAAGACCACCCGCCGGCTGTCGCGCCGATCCGGGCGGACGCTGATTACTGCGGCGCTTGCCACACAACCACCTTACACGAATGGCGCCTGACCGGCCATGCACAGGCAGGGGTGGGGTGCATGGATTGCCATGATCCCCACAGTCAGGGTGGATTGTTTAAGGTCGCCGATGATATGTGCATCAACTGCCATAAGGAAGATATGGGAAATTATCTTGAAGATACCCATATTAAGAAAAACATTGGCTGCGTGGACTGCCATGCCCTGGTCATTCCCCCCGATCCCCTGCCTCAGGACGGCATTGTCCCGACTGGACACGCCTTCACCATCTCCCCGGCAACTTGTGTTGCCTGCCATACGGATAGTTTGCATGCTGGTTTCAAACTGCCTGGATACTCTCATTGGATCAGCGAAACCATCAGTGGAACCCTATCCGTCACCGCCACACAATCCATCAGCAGTTCCATCCTGCTTGAACAAGCCCCCAGTTCGGAGTTGGGTTTGAGCGCTGACCAGCGCATCCAGGCACTTGAAACCAGCCTGGCAAACCGCTCGCTGGCCATTCTCCTTCAAGGAGGTTTGATCGGCCTGGTCCTGGGTGGCACCACTGCCTGGTTGGTAGCGCGTAATACCCGGCGCAGTGAAGATGAAGACAGCGAAGACGAGATTGATGAAAACACCAACAAGGATGCCTGAGATGGAACAATCCGAGCCTTCTTCAGGTAAAAAAGCCTCACCGAAAAAGAAATCCATCCTATCGCGGTCCGATGTTTTAAAGATCGTTGGAGCAACCGCCAGTGCAGCCCTGGTATCCGAAATGATCATTACCGGCCCTTTATCGGCGCAGGCTATCCAGGGCATCGGCGCCGAAACACACGAGGAACAAGGAACAACTGCTTACCAGTGGCACATGGCTATCGACCTGGACCGCTGTATCGGCTGCCGCTACTGCGTCTACTCCTGCCAGGCATCCAATGATGTGGTCGAAGAGTCAATGCGCTGGAATGTCGTGTTCCCCGATCGACTGCCGGATGGCACCAATTTCTATATGAACCGCCCCTGCCAGCATTGCCAGCACGCACCATGTGTGAAGGTTTGCCCGGTCGGCGCCACATGGGTGCGCGCAGATGGTGTGGTAGTCATGGATTACCAGCGCTGTATCGGCTGCCGTTATTGCGAGGTGGCCTGCCCCTATGATGTTCGGCGTTTTAACTGGAGGGTATCTACCGAGCCTAACCCATACCAAACTCAATGGGGTGAAGCAGAAGTGGAGCGGCGGCCGCGTGGGGTGGTGGAAAAGTGCACCTTCTGTGTGCAGCGCATCGATCGAGGCCTGGCCCAGGGACTCACCCCTGGCATTGACCCGGCTGCCACACCTGCATGTGTGGATGCTTGCCCGGTAAGTGCACGGGTGTTCGGCAATATTCTCGATCCCGAAAGCCCGGTCTCCCGCTTCCTGGCAGACCATGCCACCTTCCGCCTGAGAGAAGATTGGGGCACTGAGCCTAAGGTTCACTATGTACAGCCCCAAAAGGAGGAAGCTTGAAATGACAGCTGTCACAAAACCCGTTGTCCGCACAGCCAACCCATCTTTCTATATCTGGTTGGCAGGTTTGCTCGCCATGTTCTGCGCCGGGCTGGTTGGCATGGTGATCGTCCTCGTAAACGGCCTGTGGGTCACCAACCTGACCGACCGGGTACCCTGGGGTTTGTGGATCACCGTGGATCTGAGCGCTATTGCCCTGGGCGCTGGCGCCTTCACTTTTTCTGCGGCGGTCTACCTTTTCCGCATCCGAAGCCTGGAGCCCCTGGCTCGCCCGGCTGTCCTGATCGGATTCCTGGGATATACATCAGCCATGCTGGCGTTAGCGATGGATATCGGTCGGCCTGACCGCTTCTGGCACCCATTGGTTTACTGGAATGTCCACTCTGTTTTGTGGGAGATCACCTGGTGCGTGATTCTTTACTCCACCGTGCTCTTCCTTGAGTTCTTACCCCTGCTGCTGGAAAACCCGCGCTTTGACCGCTGGCCCTGGATGCGCGTCCTGGCGCATCAGCTGCATCGTTTGACACCTATTCTTGCTGTCATCGGCATGGCGCTTTCCCTGCTGCACCAGTCATCTCTGGGCGCCACCTACGGTGTTTTGAGCGGACGGGCAATCTGGTTCAAGCCCTCCTTGCCAGTGATGTTCATTTTATCCGCCGTTGCCGGTGGTCTTTCGCTGACCCTGTTTGCAGCTTTGATTGTTCAGCAGTTGAAGGGAAAAACAGTCATTTCGGGGCGCACACGCAACCAGGTAGCCAGCCTCATTGGCTATACGACCCTCGGCTATCTTTATATTAAGCTGTGGGATTGGGCCGCAACCTCCTATTACAGCCAGGCGCCGGGCACCGCCAGTGCCCTGGAACGTCTCGGCGCCACCACCCCCTACACCACCACATTCTGGGGTTTAGAGGTCCTTTTATGTGGGTTCCTCCCGGCTGTAATCCTGCTCTACCCCGCTTTGCGCCGGAACACTCGCGCCGTGATGCTTGCCTGTGCTCTGATCGTTTTTGGCGTGGTCATCAATCGCTGGAATGTGACCCTTTCTGGCCTTGTGGCACCTCCGGATTGGTCCCCTGGTGTCCTGGGGGATATTGTGGTGAGCACCTACCTGCCCAGCGGGATTGAGGTCATGGTTGCGCTGGGAATCCTGGCTTACGCACTTTTAGGCTTTACCCTGGCAGTCCGCTACCTGCACGTCTTCGACCGTCATTAACTTCATACAACCATCGTGATGAATGTCACAGAATTCACTGTGACATTCATCACTAATCATCTATTAAACATGAGGGTATGATTATCGCCAATCTACATATGCGCTTATATGAATATATTTATATTCACGATGACCGATATTCCCCCTCTTTCCCAGGAAGTCAACCAGTTACATGCCGATATCTGCTCGGCTTTAGCCGATCCCAGTCGCATTTTGCTCATCTATGCTCTTGCCGAAAAACCAAGCATGGTCAATGAGCTGGCGGCTGCGATAGGTGCCAGCCAGCCTGCCACCTCCCGTCATCTTAAAGTGCTGCGAGAGCGGGGACTGCTGACCGCCACGCGTCAGGGTGCCAATGTCGAATACTCACTGAATGACCGCCGGCTGGTTGAGGCGCTGGATATCCTGCGTTTAGTATTGCGCGATTCAGTCGTATATCGCGCCAGCTTGATGGAATTAGGTATATCACCTGCCGAAACAGGTACGTAACCCAATACAAACTTCTGGGTGCAGCAAACTGCCAAATTTTATCATCGAGGAGAAGTGCCATTCATGTACAAAAGAACGACCATACCAATCACCATGATACTGCTGGGAGCGCTGCTGCTGGCTGCTGCGCTGCTGCTCTTCAGCCCGGCGCCACAACAAGCCAGCGCCCAATGCGGATCGCAGGCATCTTCCTGCAAGACCTGTCACGAAACCCAGGGCAAAGATCCGGTGAATGCTGATGGGACCGGCTGGCATCAAAACCACGCCTTTGGAGATTTTTGTTATATCTGCCACGCTGGAAACAACCAGAGCATGGAGCAGGACCAGGCGCATACGGGAATGGTCCCGCCTCTGTCAGACCCCAAGGCCGCCTGTGAATCCTGCCATGCTGATGACCTGGATGCCCGGGTAAAAGTTTACGCTGATAAATTGGGGGTGACTCCTGGCACCGGTGCTGGACCGACTGCCCCACAGGCGCCCGCATCTTCCAGCGGCAGCGAAGCGCCGCCCAGCTCAGGCAGTGGAGCAGCCCCAACCGGGGGGGAGATCGTCGCCCCGTCTGGCAGCGAAGTGGTGGACTATTCCCAGTTGTATGACCAGCAGGCAAGCGGCATGCCCGCCATCAATTGGGGCAACGCCCTTTTGTTGGCCTTGATCTTCTTCACCGCGGTGGGCGGCGGGATCTTCATCTACTGGAACGAAAAACGCCTGGGCACAATCGGCCGCAAGCCAGCGGAAAAACCCGCCCCGGTGTCCGTGGAAGAATTGGTGGTGGAGGGGTATTCAACCGACGTCACCGGGCTGCTCCCGCTGATCGCAAAACTGAACCCCACCGGACAGCTGGCGCTCAAACGCCTGCTGAAAACCCAGAACCCGGACGTGGCCTCGGAGATGCTCCACAGCCTGTCCAACCTGGATCCCGAGCTGGTACGCCGCCTGCGCTCCCTGGATCGCGAGTCCCGCTCGCTTCTCATGGCCCTGGCTGGCGATTGAACGAAAAAAGAAAGGACGGTATCATGAACAAAGTAGTCCAATATTTCAGGCAGGAATTATGGTCCCCCTACGTTGCAGGCGCCCTGCTGGGTGTGGTGGGCGTGCTGGCGGTATGGATCAGCGACAGCCTGCTCGGAGCTTCTGGCGCCTTTGAGAACATAGCGGGCATGTTAGGGAAAGCCTTTGCGCCTGCCCTGTTTAACAACCTGTATTTCAACTTCATCATGCCTCCTGGTCTCAACTGGTCTTTGATCCTGCTGGTGGGCATTTTCTTTGGCGGTATGCTCGGCGCTTTCTCCAGCGGCACCTTCAAATTCCGCGCCAACCCAGACGATCAGTGGAAGCGGGTATTCGGTCCCCAGGTCTGGAAACGCTGGGTGATCGCCTTTTTTGGCGCCATCATTTTGGAATACGGCGCGGGCATCGCCGGCGGGTGCACCAGCGGCCTTGCCATCTCGGGCGGCATGCTGCTCGCCCCGGCTGCCTATCTCTTTATGGCCGGTATGTTCGCAACCGGTATCCTCACTGCCTGGATCATCTATCGCAAGAGGTACTAAAAATGCTTAATTATGTGATCGCTCTTGTCCTGGGTGTGATGTTCGGCTTCTCATTAAACAAAGCCGGCCTCACCCGCTATAACAAAATCGTCAATGTCTTTCGCTTCACCGATATGGCGGTGCTCAAGTTCATGATGACCGCCCTGGTAATCTCCATGTTCGGCCTGTTCATCCTGCGCGGCCTGGGCTTGATCACCTTCCCTCGCGTGCCAGAAACCTACATCGCCGGGAACCTGATCGGAGGGCTGATTTTCGGCATTGGCATGGCCCTCACCGGTTACTGACCGGGCACCTGCGCCGCCGGGAGCGGCGAAGGAAAATTAGATTATTTGATCCCTGGCATCCTGGGTTTCATCGTCGGCGCCGTGCTCTACGGCCTGACCTACCAGCAGGTTTTCCCACAGATCCAGAAGATTGCCCAGGTTGGCGCCGTGGTTATGCCCGACCTGTGGAGCCTTAGCCCCTACTTGTTTATTATCCTGTTTGCCCTGATCACCGTGCTCTTGTTCTACGCCATTGACCGCGCCGGTCTGCAGCGCAAGGACAAGATGGCTGATGATAAGAAGTAATCCAGGGTCGATAGAAGGCGCTCTACAAGGAATTTTTATGATTGATATCAAGCGTCGTGACTTTCTAAAAATGGGCGGCGCCGCCGCCGGGGCGCTGGCGGTGGGACATTTCGTCCCGCCACCGGTTGCCCGGGCTGCCCGCGCCGTCGGCAGCCTGGACCCCAACGGCGACGGTTACATCCCCACCATGTGCGAGATGTGCGTCTGGCGCTGCGGTGTTCTGGCTAAAGTTCAAGATGGCCGGGTGGTCAAGCTGGAAGGGAATCCAGATAACCCCCACTCGCGCGGCAGGCTGTGCGCCCGGGGCCAATCCGGCCTGATGAACACCTATGATCCGAACCGGGTTCTGACCCCTTTGATCCGCGCTGGCAAGCGCGGTGAAGGCAAGTTCCGCACCGCCTCCTGGGATGAGGCGCTGGACCTGGTCGCGAAAGGCATGCTGGCGATCAAAGATAAGTATGGTCCAGAAGCCATGGTCTTCTCCTCCACCCACAACCTTTCCCAGGTGCAGTTTGAGAACCTGCTCAACGGCTTTGGCTCACCCAACTACGGCACCCAGCGCAGCCTGTGCTTCAACGCCATGATCGTCGCCAACCTGATGACCTACGGCATGGAAGAACCCACCCGTGATTACAGCCAGCTTAAATACCTGCTGCTCACCGGGCGTAACCTGACCGAGGCCATTTCCACATCTGAAACCACTGACCTGGTTGACTCGATCGCGAGAGGGGTGAAAGTCGTCTACCTGGACCCGCGTTTCACCCGCACCGCCTCCAAGGCAAACGAATGGCTCCCCATCCACCCTGGAACTGACCTGGCTTTCCACCTGGCATTGATTCAGGTCATCCTCAGCGAAGACCTGTTCAACAAGGAATTCGTGGCGCAGTACACCAGCGGACTGGAACAGCTCATTGCAGCAAACAAGGACTATACGCCTGAATGGGCAGCGCCAATTACCGGGATCGATGCGGAGGTCATCCGCCGCATCGCCCGCGAGTTCAGCGCCGCTGGTCCCAATGCACTGGCGCACAACGGCTGGCGCACTTCCAACTTTGTCAACTCCTTCCCCACCCAGCGCGCCATCACCATCCTCAATGCCCTGGTGGGCAACTGGGGGGTGACCCTCTTCCCCGCAGCCGGGGAGGAAAGCGGCGGGCTGGGCAAACCGCCTCAGCCGCCCTACCCGCGAGTCTCCGCCCGCCGCCTGGACGGTGTGCCCTGGAAATTCCCTTTTGTCCCGCTCAAGTTGGGCATCTTCCAACAGCTGCGGGATGCCATCGTCGACGGTAAACCCTACGAGGCTCACGGTTGGTTCATTGCCCGCCAGAACCCGGTGCTCTCCCTTCCCGACCGGCAGAAAACCCTGCAGGCTTTCTCCAAGATGGACCTCATCGTAACCGTTGACATCATCCTCAACGATACCGATTGGTTTTCGGATGTCATCCTTCCTGAGGCCTCCTACCTGGAACGCTATGACCCCTTCCTGGCGATGGGCAACAAGGCCTTCCTGCGCCAGCCAGTGGTTGAGCCGCAGGGCGAGGCAAAATCTGCCCTATGGATCTATAAGCAGCTTGGAGAGCGGCTGGGACTGGGAGATTTCTTCCAATACAGAGATGAAGAGGATTATCTCCGCCAGCAGTTGGCGCCCATGGGCGTCTCCCTGGAGGAAGCCCGCCTGCACGGCTATGTTGAGCTTCCTGAGGGTGAGGCAAAGGATATTTATAAATTCGACACCCCCTCCGGGAAAATTGAGATTTATTCCACCACCCTGGAAAAGGGCAAGTTTGACCCACTTCCGGTCTGGGAGGAACCGCCTTTGCCCAAGCCTGGCTCGTTCTACCTGATCTCTGGCAAGGTGGGCCAGCATACCCAGATGGGCACCCAGAACAATATGCTGCTGCACAAGTACCAGGATGTGCCGCGCTTATGGATCAGTCCCGGGTCTGCTGAGGGGTTAGGGCTCAAGGATTGGGACCAGGTAGAGATCACCAGCGAAGTGGGCAGTCAGAAGGTGTTATTGAACGTCACCCCGGCAATCCGCGACGACTGTGTTTACCTGACCCCAGGATTTGGCCACGTATCCAAAGGGCTGACCACCGCCTATGGGGTCGGCGCCTCCGACGCGGTGCTGCACGTCACCTACGTGGACCCGATCAGCGGCAGCCAGGCCCTGACCCAGACCCTTGTAACTGTGAAGAAGGTGTAGCATGGCAGCCAAGAACCATTACGCTTTCGTGATTGATGTCGGCCGCTGCATCGACTGCCGGGCCTGCCTGGTTGCGTGCAGCGTGGAAAACCAGGTGCCGTACAACCACACCCGCATCTGGGTGCAGGACCTGGGCATTACCGGGACTTACCCCAACCTGGCCCGCAGCTTTGTGCCCTACAACTGCATGCATTGTGACAATCCTCCCTGCACTGAGGTCTGCGTCAGTGGAGCAACCTATAAAGACCCCACCAGCGGCCTGGTCCTGGTTGACCAGGAGGCCTGCATCGGCTGCGGCTTTTGCGTGGACGCCTGCCCTTACAATGTGCGCTACCTGGATGAGAAAAAAGGTGTAGTCGACAAGTGCAATGCCTGCGCCCAGCGCCTGGCGGTAGGCTTGAAGCCTGCTTGTGTCGCTACCTGCGTAGGCAAATCCCGCATGTTTGGGGATCTCAATGACCCCGAATCGGAAGTCTCCCTGGCTCTCAAATCCGCCAGGAAGGTTGTACGCCTGGACCTGGAAAAGGAGACTGCTGAAGGGGGGACGGAGATTGATCCTGATCCCAACAACTATTACATCAATGTCCCTGAGGGGATGGAAGATATGATCCGCATGCCTGGCGAAGGCCGCCAGCCCCTGGTCTCACAAGCCGGTGAGCTGCCGCGCGACCCATCCTACAGCCCGGCTGAGACGCTGTGGAAGAACGTGGCTGTCCCGCTGGTCGGATTGGGGATTGCAGGGTCCTTCCTGGTGCAGGCAGTGTACTTCACCAAGCAGCTGATCGAAGGTGAAAAGGAGTTTGACGAATGAGCGGTTATCATACCATCCCCCTGCCAGAACGGCGCAGGCTGCGCGCCAAGATGTACAAGAAGCACAACCTGGCCAATATCCTCACCCACTGGTTCAACGTGGCCTGCTGGCTGATGCTGCTGCCCACCGGGGTGGCTATCATCACCTCGCCGCGCCTGGGCCTTGCGCCGCAGGTGTGGCAGGACGCTTTCCACAACCTTTTTGGCAGCGCTGCCAACCTGATCGCCTTCCACTACACGGTAGGCTTGATCTGGATCTTCATCTTGAGCTTCAACATCCTGGTGGGCTTTCGCAAGTACTTTGTGCCTTTTGCCATCTCGCGTATGCTGTTGGATGCCGATGACATCGAATGGCTGAAGATCAAACCGCTGCAGATGCTGGGCTTCTTCAAAGACAAGAGCCTGCCGCCCCAGGACGCTTACAACGCCGGGCAAAAGCTCTACTCATACCTGGTGATCCTGGCCTCTCTGGGAATCATGGCTTCCGGGATCGTAATGACCTTCCACCAATACTTCCCGCCCATCCTGAAGCAGTATGCCCAGCCGCTGCATTGGGTGAGTGTGTTTGGCGTGGTCGCCGGGCTGCTGATCCATGTCTACATGGGCGCCGTCTTCCCAGAGGAGAAGGAAGCCTTCTTCTCCATGTTCAGCGGCAAGGTCAGCGCCTGGTACGCACGCGCGCATCATGAAAAATGGTACGATGAGAAGTTGAAAGAGGAGATGGAATGGGAAGAAAAGGTGCAGCAGGAGGTGGAAGAGTCACTCCAGGCGCATCTTCAGGAAACCACAGAAAATATTCCACCTTCAGTTCCTGTTCGACAGTCATCGTAACGAAGCTGTCCATATCTTCGAATAGTTACCGCCGTCAAAAAGCCGCCCCCTTTTGGGAGCGGCTTTTTCTTTTCCTGTCTCTTAACCTTGGTCTTCTAATTTATGGATGGGGCTGCTGCAGCACCTTGACCTCGCGCCGGATGCGTTAACCCGACTGCCGCTCTGCCACCTCAAGATCATAGCGAACCTGCATTTTCCAACCCAAGATCCAATCCTTGAAACCGCGTCCATGCGGGCGTTTTTTTGCAATAAGTGTTAGAATAGCTGAAGGACTTTTGGGAAAGAACAATGTGACCCTTGCTGTGTCACAATCGCAGCTAAATTGGGAACAAGGTGAATAAAATGCTAGAGTGAGCTTCACCTCCAATGGAAAAAACCTGGCTTCGACTTCATTTTCACAAAGCATTTCTGGGATTGTCCGCCTGCCTGGTGTGGCTGGCTGTCGCCTCCTGGCTCCCAGCCTGGAATTTCGCCTCCGCCACGCCCCCCACCCCTTCTCTCATCCTTCCACCTTCACCCTCCGGCGCCATCGTCTCCCCCAGGGACGGCATGCTGCAGATCTGGATCCCCGCCGGCAAATTCCGCATGGGCACTTCTCAAGCGGAGATCGATCAATTCAACCAGCAGTGCCCCAACTGCGAGAGACATGGGAACTTCGCCGATGAGCAGCCGCAGCACACCGTCCACCTGGATGCTTACCGCATCGACCAGACGGAAGTCACCAACGCCATGTACGCCCTTTGCGTCCAGGCGGGAAGCTGCAGCCGCCCAGCGGGCCAGGAAAAAGATTTCCCCACGCCAGGTAACGAAAAACATCCGGTGACCGGAGTGTCCTGGGTCCAGGCCAGGGAATACTGCGCCTGGGCCGGCAGGCGACTGCCGACCGAGGCGGAATGGGAGAAGGCGGCGCGCGGCACAGACGGGCGCATCTACCCCTGGGGAAATCAACTGCCGGACTGCAGCAAGGCCAACTTTCGTAGGGAGGAGAACCCGGTAATTATGGATTTTTGCGCCGGAGCAACTGTCCCGGGAGGGATGAATCCGACCTTCGCCAGCCCCTATGGCGTGCTGGATATGGCCGGCAACGTTTCGGAATGGGTGATCGATCGCTACGACCCCGCGTACTACCAGCATTCCCCGGAAGCCAACCCGGCCAACCTCTCTCAGGGAATTCACGTCGTGCTTCGCGGCGGCTCCTATATGCACAATCCCTATGAGATCCGCTCTGCCCGGCGGAATTTCTGGTCCCCGATCCCCATTGGTTCGACCGTTGGATTCCGCTGCGCTCAAAGCGCGCCTCAGGCGGAGCAGCCTCCCCAGCCGCAGAACACCGCCTCAGCAGCTCGATCGGCAACACCCCAGGCGCCGCGCAAGGTGGAGACCACCGCCCCGCTTCCACCGCAGACGATGCCAGCGCCCCTCCCCCCTCCGGTCACCACGATCGCCGGGGTAGATGGCATGACCCTGGTCCACGTGCCGGCTGGGGAGTTCACCATGGGCGCGCCGATGGACGTCATCACATCCTACACCTTCGAAACGCCCCAGAAGCGGATCTACCTGGATGCCTTCTGGATCGACCGGACCGAGGTTACCAACAAGATGTATACCCGCTGCGTCGAGGATGGGGTTTGCAGTTCGCCGTTCATCAAGAAATCCCACACCCGTGACAGTTACATCGATAACCCGGCTTACCAGGATTACCCGGTGATCTACGTGGACTGGATGCAGGCAAAAACCTACTGCGAGTGGGCCGGCCGCCGCCTGCCGTCCGAGGCGGAATGGGAAAAAGCGGCGCGCGGCGGTGATGGGCGCTCGTACCCCTGGGGAAACCAGCCCCCCGGCTGCAAGCTGCTCAACTATGGTGGGCTCAGCCCGGCATTCAAGGGCTACCAGGGTGACACCGCTCCCGTGGGCAGCTATCCCGCCGGCGCCAGCCCTTACGGCGCGCTGGATATGGCCGGCAATGTATCGGAATGGGTCAGCGATTGGTTTCAGGCGTATTATTATTCGTGGCAGCCAGCCCGGAATCCACCCGGACCCCAGGGTGGGCACGAACGCGTCGTGCGCGGCAGCGCCTGGTCCTTTGGATGGAGCCCCTGGTGGGACCCCATCCGTACCGAGCGGCGGCGGTACGCCCGGCCGGAAAGCAGGCAGGAAACCCTGGGATTTCGCTGCGCCAGGTCAGACACTCCGCTCAGCGAGGCCCTCTCCCCTGAGATCACAGGCAGCGGCGCGGCGACCCCGACCAGAAGCTACCGCATGATTATCGTTACGCCCACCTTCATCCAGACTCCCACCCCACTGCCAACCCTGCAGGCGCAGACCGACGCGCCGCGCCCGCCAGGAACCTCCCCCGCCGATGGGATGACGCAGGTCTACATCCCGGCAGGCGATTTCAGGATGGGCTCCACCTGGGATGACCTGCATTCGCTGGTTGCCTTGTGCCCGGGCTGTGGCTACCAATGGTATTTAAACGAGCTGTTCCAGCATATCGTCCACCTGGAGGCCTTCTGGATCGACCAGACGGAGGTCACCAATGCCATGTACGCCCGCTGTGTGGAGGCTGGGGTGTGCAGCCCTCCGGCAAATTCCAGCACACCGGAAAATGCCAGGGGTTCTCTCCCCCTGGCCGGCGGAGCTTACCCGGTCACCAACGTCGACTTTGACCAGGCCAGTAAATACTGCGCCTGGGCGGGAAGGCGGCTGCCCGGCGGAGCTGAATGGGAGAAGGCTGCCCGCGGGCGGGACGGGCGAGTGTTCCCCTGGGGCAGCCAGCCGCCCACCTGTGACCTGGCAAATTTCTCCGGGAATGCAGCCGGCTGCCCGGGTGGGGCCGCGCCGGCCGGCAGCTATCCCGCCGGCGCCAGCCCATACGGCGTCCTGGATATGGCCGGCAATGTCTCCGAATGGGTGCAGGATTGGTATTCGAAATCTGATCCCACTGGCACACGCGCAGGCGGGCTGCGGGTGCTGCGAGGGGGAAGTTGGGCGGATGCCGGGCAGGATATTCACGCTGCGGCCGTATCCTGGGGGTATCCCCCGGATGCCAACCCGGCCTGGGGTTTCCGCTGCGCCCGTGATGCCGGCCCGCCCCTGCGTGCCACCCCGGCGCAGGGACCGCTCCCGGCTGTCCCCACCGCCCAGCCCTCGCCCACCCTGTCGAAGCACACACCTACCCCCTCATTAGAAAAAACCCCAGGCGCGGCGGGGCGCACACCCACACCCCTGCCTGAGAAGACTCCAGGCGCGGCAGCCTCTGAGCCTTCGCAGGAAGGGCCGCCCGCCACCGCGGTTTCCGAAGCCGACGGCATGCTCCTGGTGCGTATCCCGGCGGGGAAATTTGTCATGGGTTCCTCACCCGGCAGCCCGGGCGCCTACCAGG
>CAIQIV010000584.1 GCA_903871905.1 uncultured Chloroflexota bacterium
TGCGGCGGCGCAGTGAAAGGTGGCTGCGGAGATGAAGCCAAAACACTTCTGGTCCTGGATTTGGATATTCATTGGCGGTTTGTACTTCCTGGTACCACTCTTCGCTACCTTTCGCTTTTCCTTGCAGATGAAAAAAGGTGAACTCAGCCTGCTGGCTTACCAGAAGGTGTTCTCAGATCCCAAGTTCTGGTCGACCTTCATGTTTTCTCTAGAAATGGCCATCCTCACCATCCTGGTAAGCCTTGTATTGGTGGTGCCTTTTGCCTACTGGGTGCGCATCAAGCTTCCCAGGCTGCGCATCATCGTTGAGTTTATCACCATGATGCCTTTTGTTATTCCTGCCATTGTGCTGGTCTTTGGCCTGATCCGGGTTTACAGTGGGGCGCCTTTTCATCTGACCAACACCCAGGTAGGCACCGACATCCTGCTCATTGGCGCCTACTTCATTATCACCTTACCCTATATGTATCGCTCAGCGGATAATGGGCTGGATGCGATCAACGTGCGCGTGCTGACCGAGGCAGCCCAGTCGCTGGGGGCGGGCTGGGGTACCATTTTGTGGCGCATCATCTTCCCCAACATTCGCTCGGGCCTGCTGTCTGGCGCACTGCTGACCCTGACGGCGGTGATCGGTGAATATGCGATTGCGGCCTTCCTGGTCGGGATCGATGCTTTTGGCCCTTACATGAACCTCTTGGGTGGAAACCGCACCTATGAGTCCACCGCCCTGGCGATCATATCTTTCTTCCTGGCCTGGGCGCTCACTGGCATGATCCAGCTGGCCAGCCGCGGCGGGCCGCAAAACCTGCCTGCTGTTAAGTAGTCTGGGAGGCAAAAACCGATGACATTTTTAACTTTAACCCACGTCACCAAGGTGTTTGGAAACTCCGCTGCGGTGGATGACTTCAACCTGGAAATTGGTCAGGGTGAACTGGTCTCTTTTCTGGGTCCATCTGGTTGTGGAAAGACAACTACCCTGCGCATGGTGGCTGGTTTTGAACTGCCCACTTCCGGCGTCATCCGTATGGGTGGAGAGGATATTACCTACAAACCCCCTGCCCAGCGTAATGTAGGCATGGTCTTCCAGGCTTATGCTCTTTTCCCGAATATGACCATTGCCAAGAACATTGCTTTTGGCCTGGAAATCAGTCACCGGCCTCAGGCTGAGATCAAGGAGCGCGTGGCTGAGATGCTGGACATCATCCACATGTCGAGCATGGGAGCCCGCTATCCGTACCAGCTCTCTGGGGGTCAACAGCAGCGGGTGGCCCTGGCGCGCGCCCTGGCTGTCAGCCCGCAGGTGCTGCTGCTGGACGAGCCACTGTCTGCCCTGGATGCCAAGATCCGCGTCTCCTTGCGCTCCGAAATCCGCGCCATCCAGAAAAAGCTGGGGATCACCGCCATCTATGTGACCCATGACCAGGAAGAGGCGCTCTCTATCTCAGATCGGGTGGTAGTGATGAATAACGGCAAAATGGAACAGGTTGGTCGGCCGCTCGAGATCTATAACGCCCCGGCTACGGAATTTGTCGCCCAGTTTGTGGGTACCCTCAATACCCTGCGCGTGCAGATTGAAGATCCTGCCACGGGAGACCTGGCGGTTGAAGGGCATATCCTGCGCACCGGAAAGAAGCTGGAGGGGATGAGCCGTGGGGATAACCTGACCATTGCATTAAGACCTGAACTCCTGGCTTTTACCAACGGCCAGCAGGACCTGAATATCCTGGACTGTACGATCGAAAATATCACCTTCCTGGGTTCTATTGTGCGTTTCACCCTCAACCTGGGAAAACGGGCAATCTTCATGGACAGCTTTAACAATCCCCACCTGCGCATCCCTGAGATCGGCGACCAGGTGCGCATCACCTGTTCCCCCGAGTCTGTGCTGATCTTGAAGGCCTCCGAGTCTGAGAAGCAGGAAGCGGCTGCATGAGCAGGGTCATCCTGGTGCTGTCGGATGCGCTGCGCTATGACGCCGCGGTTGAGGGCATGGGCTACCTGGGCCACCTGGTGGAGATCAAAGCAGCCAGCCTGTACAAGGTCGTTGGGGAGCTGCCCAGCATGTCCCGCCCGATGTACGAGACCATCCACACCGGGCTGCCCTCCAGCGTGCACGGGATCGTTGCCAACAGCGTGGTGCGCTGCTCCAACCAGCCCAATATTTTCAACCTGGCCTGCGCCGCTGGGAAAGTCACTGCTGCCGCTGCGTATTACTGGTTCTCTGAGTTATACAACCGTGTGCCGTATAACTTTATCGACGATCGCGAAGTTGACGACCCTGCGCTGCCCATCCAGCATGGGCGTTTCTATACCCAGGATGAATATGCTGACCTGGAGGTTTTTTATTCAGCCGCCACGCTGGTGCGCAAGTTTTCCCCCGATTACCTGTTGATCCATCCCCTGGGGATGGACGTGATCGGCGAGACTTTTGGCGCCGACTCGAGCGAATACCGAAACCGGGCAATCCGACAGGATGCCTGGCTGGCGCCGCTGATCGTAGAGTGGATGGAGCGGGGGTACACCCTGCTGGTCACCGGAGATCACGGCATCAATGCGGATAAAATGCACGGGGGCACCACCCCTGCCATGCGCGAGGTGCCCCTGTATCTGCTGATCCCCGGAAAGGCCGGAAAAGGGGATACCGGTGAGCAGATCTCCCAACTGCGCATCGCCCCCACCCTCTGCAGGCTGCTGGGGCTGCCGATCCCGGGAACGATGCGCGGCGCCCCGCTGGTGGAATCTTAGCCTTTAGAAGCTGAGCGCTGCAGGGCAGCCAGGGACATGAACTCGTAGACAATCCCGGCTGCCAGCAGGGAGGTGGTCCCGGCTGGGTCGTGGGCGGGCAGCACCTCTACCAGGTCGTAACCCACGAAGTTCAGTCCTGCTAATCCGCGCACCAGTTCCAGGCACTGTGCCCCGGAGAACCCGCCGATCACCGGGGTACCGGTGCCGGGAGCGAAAGCCGGGTCAGCGAAGTCAATATCAAAGGTCAGGTAAGCCAGGCTGTTTCCTGTACGAGCCCGCACCTCCTCCAAAACCCAGGCCAGTCCATGCTGGTGCATCTCAGGAGCGGTGAACACCCTGAACCCTGCCTCGGCGGCTTCCCTCTCAACGTTTGCGTCATACAGCGAGCCGCGGATCCCAATCTGGCTGGAGCGCGTGGCATCGATCAGCCCCTCTTCCAGGGCGCGGCGGAAAGGCGTGCCGTGGGTGTCCTTGCCACCGAAATAGCCCTGGTGCAGGTCGTTGTGTGAATCAAAATGCACCAGCGCCAGCGGGCCAAATTTGGCCGCCGCAGCGCGCAGCAGCGGCAGGCTCACCGAGTGGTCGCCGCCCAGAAAAATGGGCGTGGCGCCGCTGGCAAAAACATGCGCCGCACTGTCCTGGATCAGTTTGTGTGCTTCGGGCAGGTAGCCAGGCATACAGGGCAGATCGCCATAGTCTACACTGGAGCAGGCATCGAAGATGTTGACTTTCAGTGCAGGGTTGTAAGGCTTGAGCAGGAAGGATTCGTCCCGGATGGCAGATGGGCCAAAACGCGCCCCGACGCGGTAGGTGGCTCCGGTGTCAAAGGGCACACCCACGATGGCCAGGTCGATCCCTTCCAGGTCGGTGACATAGGGCAGGCGCATAAAAGTGCGGATCCCGGAGTAGCGCGGGGTGGTGGGGGAGTTCGGCGGCCGGTATGGCCCTTGTTTTGGGGGTGTGTTGCTCATGGTGGAACCTCCAGGCGGAACGCCAAAAGAATTAAAACTCGGTCCGAGGAGCCGTTTCTGCGCCTTTTCCCAGGGCGGTCAGCATGATCGGCTTTCCCTGGCGCAGGTAAAGACGGGCAACGCGCTGCGACAGCCCGGTGAGAATCTCGTTTTGGATGGTACCTGCCTGTTCTGCCAGGTCCAGTACCGAGGTCGTTTCATTTCCCTGTTTCCCAATGATCACCACTTCGTCTTCCATGCTCACCCCTGGGATGTGGCTGACATCAACGATCACCTGGTCCATGCATACCCGGCCCAACACGGGCGCCCTCTGGCCGCGGATCAGCACACTGCCGCAGTTGGAAAAAACGCGCGGGTAGCCGTCCCCATAGCCAATGGGCGCCAGGGCCGCCCGCAGGCTGCGATCGGTGATGGATGTGCGCCCGTAGCTGATCGAACTGCCCGGCTTCAGGTCGCGTACCCGCACCACGCGGCTCTTGAGACTGAGCGCTGGGCGCAGGTCGAAGGGGGCCGGCCATTCTGTGGACGGCGGCAGGCCGTACAATGCCAGGCCCGGTCGCACGGCACCAAAGTGTGTCTCCGGCAGGGCGATGGCTGCGCTGTTTGCCGTGTGCACCAGGGGAATCTCAAATCCAGCCTGGCGCAGGTCAGCCAGCACCTGGTTAAAAACGGAAAGCTGCTGGTAAACGAAGGAGCGATCGGTCTCATCCGCCGTGGCAAACTGGGTAAACAGGCCCTCCAGCAGCAGCCCGGGCAGGGCATTGGCAGCTTGCACAAAGGGCAGCACTTCTTCCGGCAGCAGCCCATTGCGGCTCATTCCGGTGTCTACCTTCACATGGTAAGGCGCCCGGATGCCGGCCAGCCTTGCTTGCTCCGCCAGCTCTCTGGCAAACTCCAGGCTGATCACGCTGGGCGTCAGCCGTGCCTCGACCGCCAGGCGCGCCCCGTCCACGGGAGTGTACCCCATCACCAGGATCGGGGCCTGCAGGCCGGCTTTGCGCAGCTCCAGCCCCTCAATGGTGCGGTGCACTGCCAGGCGCTCTGCGCCGGCTTGCACCGCAGCCTGGGCAACCGGGACAGCCCCATGCCCGTAAGCATTGGCCTTAACCACGGCAAAGACTTCCACGGATTCCCCAACAAAACGTTTCATGGATTGGACGTTGTATTCAATGGCGTCCAGGTCAATCTCAGCCCAGGTGACAACTCCTTCTAACATGACCGGATTCTATCTCAAATCCTCTGCCCCCAAAACCCACATTTGTGGGCAATCTGGACCCCAGATTGTGGCTTGTGTCGTTTCATCCCGGGCAGCGAACCTGGCTCTGCAGTCCTGAAAAAGAAACCGCCCCTGGACATGCTTCCAGGGGCGGTGTGCTTTCATTCCAGCGGCTAGGCCCCGCCCTTCAGATAGATCCCATCCGGGTCAAGGTCCTCGCGCAGGATGCGCAGCTCCCCGGCGCTGGGCGGCTGGGTCAGCCCGGGATTTTCCACTACCTTCAGCTCCCACCCCGTGTTGGCCTTCGCCTGTTCAA
>CAIQIV010000585.1 GCA_903871905.1 uncultured Chloroflexota bacterium
ATCTACCCGAAATTTTCCTCCCATATGGTATTGCAATGGCGAATGAGAATGGAGTGATAGTGCTCCTTCCTCATTGTTCCTTTGATTCTAAATAGGTCCCCCACCTGGTCCCCGCCAAAGTTCACCTTCAACACCCCCACCTCCCCCCCGCTGTTCACCAGCACCCCCCTGCCCACCCCGACCAAACCGGTGAAAGCTGCCACCATCGCTCTCGGCGAGGTCACCAACCTGGGCAGCGGCTCCGACGCCAGCACCGTTTCGGTCTTTATCAACGGCGGGCGGCTGATGGTGTATGCCACCGGCTTCGCCCGGGACGCGGTGATCCTGCCCCGCGTGCGCGCCCCTGGCAGCGGCTGGACCAACCTGGACAAGTTCACCATCCAGCAAAACACCTCCTTGACCTACGGCATGGACCTGCCGGCCGAGGTGGCTGGCCAATCCCCCCTGGAGGTCTGCCTGCGCAACACGCGCACCAGCGACCAAAACTGCTATTCGGTTTCCAACATCCAATAACCCATGATCAATCCGCTAAAACCACTTCCCCTCGTGTTGTTCATCGGGCTGGCGGCTCTGGCGCTCACTGCCTGCGGCAGCCAGCAGGCCACCCCGCTGGTTCCCACCACCAGCCTGCCCAGCGCCACCCTGCTCCCCCCCAGCGCCACGGCGACCGCCGCCCCCACCGCCACCTCGGCCCCCACCCAATCCCCCACCGTGGA
Source organism: uncultured Chloroflexota bacterium (assembly GCA_903871905.1). Lineage (GTDB taxonomy): Bacteria > Chloroflexota > Anaerolineae > Anaerolineales > UBA4823 > CAIQIV01. The sequence continues at coordinate 717 of CAIQIV010000585.1, forward strand.
GATCCCCCCCACCTGGTCACGCCCCAAGATTGCGTATCACACCCCCACCGCCACCCAGCCCATCTCGAGGACGGTTCAAACCACCGCACAGCCCACCGCCGGGCGCGGCCCCGCCGCATCCACCAGACCCATCGGCGAGCTGACCGACCTGGGCAGCGGCAGCCCGGACAGCCAGGTGGTGATCTATATCCGCAGCGGCCGCCTGCGCGTCGAAGCCGACCGGTTTGCTAAGGAAGCCACCCTGCTGGTGCGCATGCGCGCCTCCGGCGGGAACTGGTCCGGCGCCGGGCGCATCACCATCCCCGTGCAGACCCCCTTCAACATCAGCCTGGAGATCCCCTCCCAGCTCCGCAGCCAATCCCCGCTGGAGGTCTGCCTGAGGAACACGGAGACCAACGCCCAGAACTGCTACTCCGTGCTGAACCAGTAGTAAGCCCGGTTTCTCCCCATTAAAAAGTCCGGGCTACCCGGAAGGAACTCCCGCAGCAGCCCGGACTGTGTTCTATAATCTACCCGCCTCAATGCATGATGACATAGGGCAGGTAGGTGGCCCTGGGCGGGAGGACCATCAATTGGGTGATTGCGCCTGCCGGGTCGGCGTTGCTCGCCTCGGCTAGGACCGCGTTCTGCACCACCGATCCCACCTCGCCCACCACCTGCGCCCGGAAGCTGATCGTCACCTGCCCGCCCGCCGGCAGGCTGGCTGCGCTCCAGGTGAGCAGGCTGCCGTTGATCTGCGCCCCCGACTGCTCCACCCAGCCCAGGAACTTGATCCCCGCCGGCAGCGTGTCGCTCAGCGTCACCCCCTGGGCGATCTCCCCGCTCACATCGCTGCCCAGCCGGAGGGTGTAGGTCACCTCGCTGGTCTGGTTGGCCTCCACCAGCGGCAGCCCGCTCACACCGCCGGCTTTCAACTTCATCCCCACTTTCAAGAAAGCCAGGCTGGCCACGCGCACGTTCACCGTCCCGGTGACGGTGAACTCCCCGTCCTGCACGGTGTAGCTGAAGCTGTCGTTCCCCTGGTATCCCAGTGCCGGCGTGTAGACCACGCCGTCGTCCAGGATGACTGCCTTGCCGTGGCCCGGGATGCCGACGGCAGCCAGGGTGAGCGGGCTCAGGTCGGGGTTCTCGTCGTTGGCCACCGGCCGCAGGCTGGCTGCGGTGTCCGGCGCGGTGGTCAGGCTGTCATCCACCGGGACCGCCGGGGCGTTGACGCTGACCGCCGTCTCAGCGCCGGTGCTGGCGCCGTGCGCTACCAGGCCCGCCGTGCTGTGGATGACCGTCCCGCGGTACTGCGCGTCGCTGCTGACCCGGGCGCTGAAGCTGGCAAGCTGCAGC
>CAIQIV010000586.1 GCA_903871905.1 uncultured Chloroflexota bacterium
AAGGAGATTTTAAGTTATGTCAGACCGGATCGTCGGTACAGTTAAATGGTTCAACGGCAGCAAGGGTTATGGTTTCATTTCCCGCGAAGATGGACCGGATGTTTTTGTTCACTTCTCTGCAATCCGGGGCGATGGCTATCGCTCCCTGACCGAAGGCCAGAAGGTGGAGTTCTCCGTCGAAAAAGGCCCCAAGGGTTTGCAGGCAGCCAACGTCGTTTCTTTGTAAGAACGGGATTCGGTGAAATAATCACCCCGGAGAGCGCTCTCCGGGGTGATTTTATTTCAAATTCGAGGATCTGTACGGTTAAAAAAGACCGCTGAAGACCGCCGGGTCGCCTACTCCCATCCCTACAACAGTGGGGCCTGTGTGCGCTCCCAGGACCGGGGCAACAACATTAACCGGGTCAAATTGACACTTGAATTTTTTGTTGATCGCCTCGCGCAGGAATTCCACCCCCTCCATGTCATCTCCGTGCAGCAGTTGGACGCGCAGCGCTTGCCCCTCAGGGAACATTTGGGCCACAATTTCGGGGATTCGGTTAAGGGCACGCTTCCAGGTGATTTCCTGGGCGAAGGATTCGTACATTCCTTTGATTTTCTCTGGACCGATGATAGGCTTGATATTCAGCATCGAGGCAACCAGGCCTTTCATGTGACTGATCCTCCCGCCGTGGATCAGGTACTTCAATGTTTTCAGGGTAAACAGGCCCTGGGTGCGCGGCTGCATCTGCTCGAGCTGGGCAATAATCCGCTCTTTACTCCAGTTGAGCTGAACAGCATGCGCCGCGGCCTGAACCATCCAGCCCAGCGGGCTGGAGAGGGTCATTGAGTCGAAGAAAGTGACATGAGCCTCAGGGACCATTTCTGCCCCGGCGCGCGCTGTATTCAATGTGCCGCTCAAACCTGAGGAGATGTGAATGGACAGGATATCCGGATCGGTTTGGGCAAGCTGGCGGTAGAGCGCTGCAAAGTCTCCTGCGGCAGGTTGAGAGGTGGTCGGGAAGCTCTCGGTGTTTTCGAGTAAGTGATAAAATTCTGCTGGCTGTAAATCGATCCCACTCTGGTAATTCTTGCCATCCAGGTGAATGGACAGCGGGACTGCGTGCACTTGCAGTTCCTGAAGCATTGCAGGGGTTAAATCGGCAGCACTATCCGTAACAATTTGCATGATCCGTTCTCCACAACAATTGAATTGCCAGGAGCGAATAGAAATGCCCTGGTAAAGGTTAATTATATACAAGATTCATGATAAATTGATTAAGTTCAGCTAATTATTCCAGCATGCCGATGGAATACAGGTTGAAATTGACGCGTCCAGCAAGATGATCCCCTGTCAAAGCAGATCCGGGTTGGTGGGGTAGGGTAGTTGATTAAGAAAGTCTAACCGAGCAGCGGCGCCGTGTATCACGAATGGAGTGAATCAGAGAGTACAATACGCCAATGCTAAACAGAAGCGGGCTCAGGCCCAGGTGGATCCTTGGTGTTGTTGCCATTGCCTGCCTGGGGTTGGCCCTGTTTTATTGGTTCCCCCAGGTCAACCGCCGGCTTGCCTGGCGCCTGGATTTTGGCCTGGCTTATTTGAGGGGTGTGATCAACCCGGTTGGCCCGATGCCAACCGCTTTACCCCAGCCGCGCCTCTCGGTCACGCACCACCCGACCCAGACCCCTGAACAACCAGCCACCCCGCAGCCAACGGCAGCGGTTACCTCTATCCCCCAGCCCTCCCCAACCCCGCTGCCGAACTCAATTGTCCTGCCTGCCCCGCTCTGGGAGAAGCAGGACATTAACAACTGTGGACCTGCCAGCCTGGCCATGTACCTGCGCTATTATCAATGGGAGGGGGACCAGTTTGATGTGGCTACGGTGTTGAAGCCGCAGCGTGAGGACCGCAACGTCAATGTGGATGAGCTGGCTTACTATGTGCGCAACCATGCCGGCTGGCTGCATGTTGAATATCGCGTAGGAGGCAATCTCGCACTGCTCAAGTCTCTGCTGGCTGTAGGGATCCCGGTGATGATTGAAGAAAGTTTTTATTTTGAGGAGCCATACTGGCCGGACGATGACCTGTGGGCGGCGCACTATTTCCTGGTCACCGGGTATGACGATGCTGCTCAGGAGTTCACTGGCCAGGACAGCTTTTATGGCGCAGACCGTAAAGTGGCCTACCAGAAGCTGGACAGCTACTGGCAGGCGTTCAATCGGGTGTATCTGCTGGTCTTCCCGCCGGCGCAGGAGCAGGTGGTCCAGTCCCTGCTGGGAGAGGATTGGGATGCGGATGCAAACCGGCAGCGAACCCTGGAGCATTCCCAGCAGGAGACCGAGCAGGATCCCCAGAACGCCTTTGCCTGGTTTAACCTTGGTTCTAACCTGGTCTATTTTGAACGGTACCTGGAGGCCAGCCAGGCTTATGATACTGCGCGCAACCTGGGGCTACCCCAGCGCATGCTGCGCTACCAGTTTGGTCCGTTCATTGCCTATTTCCATACCGGGCAGATCGATACGCTGCTGAAGCTGACCAGTTATGCGCTGGAGCTGACACCGAAATCTGAAGAGGCCTGGCTGTGGCATGGATGGGCGCTCTACCGGCAGGGAAAGACGAACCAGGCTGTGGCTGATTTTGAGCGCGCCCTGGCAGAAAACCCGAATTACCTGGATGCGCAGTATGCCCTGAATTTTGTCCAGCAGAACCGCTAATCTGGAAGATAGAATCGTGCTATACTTAAAGTCTATACCTGGAGGTCGAAGCTGCCTGCCATCGTAAGCAGACCTCTCAGAACATGATGATAATATACAGAGACAAGAAACCAAACAGGAGAATGGTATGAATTTGGAAGCATCAAATACCCCGCGCTCCTCAAAGGGGAAAACCGGGCGCATGCGAGGTTTGGTACTGAGTTTGCTCACCATCCTGGTCCTGGCAGGGCTGCTGGCAAGCTCGGTGATCGGCCCGGTCGTTGCCGATCCGGAAACACCTGGCGCGGGAAATACAACCTGGTATAAATACGATGTCGACGCCCCGCCGATGATCTCCAACTTTTCTGGCCGGAGCCTGCGCTACAGCCCATCGGGCTTCCCGGCTGTGGCCTACGGCGGTGATCACCTTTACTATTCCTATTGGAGCGGCACCCAGTGGCTTACCAGCGTGGTGGACAGCAGCCCGGGTGTGGGCGCCTATGCTGCCCTGGCGTTTGACAAAAGCAGCCGCCCGCGTATTGCTTATTACGACTCGATCAACCTGGCGCTCAAGTTTGCCTATTGGAACGGCTCTGCCTGGGTCATCCAGACGGTAGATCGCTCCATGGCGCCGCAGCAGGCCCAGTCGATCCAGAAGACCAACGCCTGGCGTGAGCGGCTGCGCACGGATGAAACGCTGCGTGACCTGGCTCCTTCGGGCACCCCGGCTGATCCGCCTGGGGTGGGCCTGTATGTCTCCATCGCCATTGACAACATGAACCGTATCCACCTCAGTTATTATGATAATCAGCCGGAGCTGGATACAGAGGAGATTGGTAAGCTGAAGTATGCATACTGGGATGGCGGGATCTCTGGTTGGAAGATCGTCACCGTCGACCACCGCAACGATGTGGGCTCGTATACTTCGATAGCGATCAAAAGCGATGGCCAACCGGCGATCAGCTACATGATTGAAAAATATGACGACCTGAGATTTGCAGAGCGCGCTGCCAATGGAGAATGGACGATCACCGCAGTCGATGATGGTGACAGCTACGTGGGACCCTTCAGTTCCCTGGTTTTTGACAGCACAGGCCTGCCGCATATCAGTTATTACGACTTTGGCAACGGCGACCTGAAATATGCCACGCGCAAGGGTGATGGCAACTGGAAGCTCACCACCCTGGACAGCGATGGCGATGTAGGCCTTGGCTCTTCCATTGCCATCGATCCGGATGATCGGATCGTCATCAGCTATGTGGACAAAACCAACGACAGCCTGCGTCTGCTGGAAGGCCCGGGGTGGACTTCCTCGGGAAACCTGTTTACTGGCCATGTAGACCGCTTTACCTCTGCTTCCATTCACTACCGTAATGACGCTATTGCCTCTTTCTCACGGCCCAGCATTGCCTATCTGTATTGGGCGACCGACTCTTACACGTCGCTTGACCTGGAACTGCGCATGGCAACTCTGGATGGCGGCACCTGGTATGACAGCTTTATCAACCGCACCGGGAAAGTTGGCGTGGCGTCCTCACTGGATTTGGACAAGAATTCCTGGCCGCACATCGCCTACTTCAGCGATACGCTGGACAACTTGAAATATGCCGGTTTCTTTAAGCCATACCTGGCTTATCCGGTGTACTCCTGGTACTACAACAAGATCACTGATCCCTTTGCTGGCGGCTTCTGGCCATCCCTGCGCCTGGATAAATACGGGCGTGAGCGGGTGGCATATTATGACAGCAAGCTGGGGGGACTGCGCATGGCTTATCGCGACTACAATGTCCCCTTCTGGTGGAATACCTGGAAGCTGCTGGATATTGATTACGATTATGATGTGGGTTACTATCCCTCGCTCGCCATCGATAACAATGATTGGATGCACTTTGCTTATTACGACGCCACCTGGGGTGACCTGAAGTACGCTGTCTACAACTGGTACGGCAGCATCCAGGTTACCCGCCTGGACGAGACGGGCGACGTGGGCAAGTTTACCTCAATGGTCCTGGATATCAATAATAACCCTTACATCTCATACTACGATGTGGATAATCACCAACTCAAGCTGGCGTACATTACCCAGATCGGAGCCTGGACGACAGAAGTGGTGGATGTTTTGCCCGAACCGCCGGTAGATATGGATGTTGAAGTTTACAACTCCATCGCACTGGACGTCAACGGCGTTCCCCATATCACCTATTATGATCCGATCAACGGCGATCTGAAATATGCTTATATGACCGCCAGCGGTTGGAATATCTCGATCATCGACAGTGTTGGAGATGTCGGACGCTACAGCTCGCTGGTCATCGACCAACAGAACATGGAACAGCTCTGCTATTATGATGGCACCAACGGCGACCTGAAGTATGCCAAGGGCCCGGCCGGGAACTGGACCATCGAGTTCGTTGATACAGTTGGCGATACCGGGTTGTGGTGCTCGCTGAAGGTCACCAACCTGGGTGAGCCAGTTATGTCGTATTATGACCTGTTGGGTGGCGATCTCAAGATAGCTGCCTCATATCCGCTGCCGTGGAATTACAAGGGCAGATGGTCGTTCGCGCCGATGACGATGTTCCACTTCAAGGCGACACCTGGTTGGGCATCACCCACGCCTCCGACCGTGGAACCGACGCGTAAGCCGGATGTGATCCAGGGCTTCCCCCCGGGTGGCGCAGAAATCACCCCCGTGCCACCTGGTGAGCGTCCGCCCAGCACGCCAGCCATGTCGCCGACACCATTGAAGCCCTGAGGCAGTCCGCCGGGTGTCTTTTAGCCAAAAATGGGCAGGCCTGGAGAATGAATCCTGGCCTGCTTCTTTATATGGCGATCAACCCTTGCTGCGCGCCGATGCGCACTGCCTGAGCGCGGTTGGTGGCGCCTAATTTGGAATAGATAGACGTCAGGTGAAATTTTACCGTATGGTCGCTGATCCCTAACTCGGCGGCGATTTGCTTATTCGCCAGCCCGCGCGCTATGCACTGCAGCACCTGACCCTCGCGCTCGGTCAGCGCTTCTACTGGGAGAGAAGGCTCAGCAAGCCCGCCGGTTGCCAGCCGCGGCAGGCTTGCTCGCAGCAGCTCAGGCGCTCCTACCCATAATCCCTGGGAAACTGCCTGGAGCGCGGATTGCAGCTCCTCGGGTGAAACGTCTGCCAGCAGAACCCCCCAGCCGGTCAGTGGGAGATTGGAAAGCCGGCGCGATAGCATGGGATCGTCGGTCAGCACCAGGACCGCCAGGCTGCCTGCCCGGCGCCGCACGACCTGCTCCAGGTCGGGGGGAGAAAAACCGCCGCCGATCAACAACACCTCCGGTTCCCGGGAGGCAAAATCCAGGTTGTGGAGCGTGGCAGCTTCCAGGATAATGGAGAACCCGTCTGGTACTGTTTCTCCGATCCCGAAGTTCCCCACCAACATGGCGCGCAAACCAGCTCGTAGGGCCTGGGTGGGGGCGATGATTGCAACCCTGGTCAAATCTTGCTCCCCAGGACCTGGCGGAGATATTCAACTGCGATATGGCTGGGGATGGCGAGGCTTTGATCTCCGCCGATAATAAGCGTATTGATCCCCACCACCGCCCCGGCAGCGTTGATTAATGGGCCGCCGGAGCTGCCTGGCGCCAGGGAAGCATCCGTGCGGATGATATCAATTCTACCCCGTTTCCCGTGCGTGGAGGCGGTGGTCAGGGCGCTGATCACCCCACTGGTCACTGCTCCGGTGACTCCCCATGGGTGCCCCAGGGCTAGCACCAGCTCGCCCACGCGCAGGAGATGCGAATCAGCAATCTGCGCCGGCGGCAGCGGCAGGTGCTCAACCAGGAGGACCGCCAGGTCGATCTCGGGATCCTGGTCTATCAGCCGCGCCGCCAGCTGAGTACCATTGGAAAGGCGCACGCTCAGTTTCCCGTGGGCCGCTACGTGTCGGTTGGTCAGGATCACTCCTTCTGGGTGCCAGATGATGCCTGCACCGAAACCATCCGGCGGCGTAGATTGGCCGTTTCCGTTGATCTGGATGGTGACCACGCTGCGCTGAACGCGGCGCACGGTTTCTCCCAGCATCTCCGCCATCCGATCATTGAGCAAGGCCGGTGCAGTGGTCATTTTCGCTCACCGATCACCACGGTCAGGGTGGTGGGCTGCCCGCCGCGTAATACCTGGATGAGTGCGGGCTGCCCCACGACCTGCCCATTGAGGCGGTAAAACAGGTCATCGGGATCAGATACCGGCTCTCCACCAATACCAACCAGGATATCCCCTACCAACAGCCCTCCGCTGCTTGCCGGGCTGCCAGCCTCGATATGTACCAGCAGCAGGCCGCTGGCTTGCTGGTTGCCCAGGGCCTCCTGTTGGGAGGTGGGGAGCTCAACCGGTTGGCTGCGCACACCCAGGTAGCCGCGGCGAATATGTCCGTGGAGCGCCAGAGTCTCGGCAATTTTCCAGGCCAGCGAGGCCGGGATGGTCAGGGAGACGTCATGCGCCAGGCCGGAGGTGTTTAGCCCCAGCACGGACCCGGCTGCATCGATCAGCGGGCCGCCGGAAAACCCGGGATAAAAAATGGTGTCCGTGCGCAGGTACTGCTCCAGCAGCCCGCCGCGGCCGGTGCGCACTGGGCCGCCGATGGCGCTCACCACGCCCAGGCTTGCCTGAACACCTTCTGGTGTAGGCCGCCCGACTGCCATCACCATCTGACCGACGCGGGCGGCACTGAGCAGCGGTTTGGCGGGCATTAGCCCGCCTTGAGCCAGGCGCAGTAGGGCCAGATCGTTGCTTGCATCGCGCCCGGCGACGATGGCCCGCACCTGGCTGCCATCCGGGAGGCCTACCTTTACATCCTCCTCTCGTTCAACAATATGATCAGCCGTCAGCACCAGGTCGGTACTGAAGACGATGCCGCTCGCCGGATAACGACGGCGGGCATCCACCAACACGGTTGAAGCAGCAGCTTTTTCCACTGCATCAGCCATAGCCGCAGACAGGGCAGCAAATGGATTTGGTTCTTGTGACATGGTCATGTACTCCTGAAAAAACTCGGTTTGATGACCCAATCATACCTGTCTGATGAGTGGCAGGTACCGGAAGAACAGGCAGGGATGGACCTGGACTTTTGGCCAGGTAGAAATAGCTGCGGGCGTTATGAGTCGCCCGCAGCTGGGTTGTGCCGCTATTCTTCCAGGATCTCAGCCTGGAGGACTGTGGTGAACTCCAGCCCTTGCGGGCTGCGATCGACACGGATGGTGTCGCCCTGCCTGAACTCGCTGGATAGGATACGCATGGCCAGTGGATCCTGCAGTTCGCGTTGGATGGTTCGTTTCAGCGGCCGTGCACCAAAATCGGGGTCAAACCCCTCGTCTGCCAGGTACTCACGGGCTGCTTCACTGACTTCCAGCTTGAAACCGCGACCAGAAACCAGGGCACTCAGGTGTTTTAGCTGGATGTCCACGATCTGCGCCAGGTGGATGCGGGTCAGGCTGTGGAAGATCACGACCTCGTCGATGCGGTTGAGAAACTCTGGCCGGAAGTGTGCCTGCAGGATGCGGGTGACCTGGTCGCGGCCCGGGGCGTTGTCAGTATGGGAACCCATCCACAACTCATTGCCCAGGTTGCTGGTCATGATCACCAGGGTGTTGCGGAAATCGACGGTGCGCCCCTGCCCATCTGTCAGGCGCCCATCATCCAGAAGTTGCAGCAGCACATTGAATACTTCGGCATGGGCTTTCTCAATTTCGTCGAACAGCACCACGCTGTAGGGTTTGCGGCGCACCGCTTCGGTGAGCTGCCCGCCTTCCTCATAGCCGACGTAGCCAGGAGGGGCGCCGACCAGGCGGGATACGGTGTGCTTCTCCTGGTACTCGCTCATGTCGATGCGTACCATAGCGTGCTCATCGTCAAAGAGAAATTCAGCCAGGGCGCGGGCAAGCTCTGTTTTCCCTACACCGGTTGGCCCCAGGAAAATGAACGAGCCGATCGGGCGATTGGGGTCTTGCAGCCCAGACCTGGCGCGGCGTACCGCGTTTGATACCACCCGAAGCGCCTCTTCCTGGCCTACAACCCGCTCATGTAGCCGCTCTTCCATGTGAATCAGCTTTTCCGTCTCGCCTTCCATCAGGCGGCTGACCGGGATGCCAGTCCAACGGCCTACGATATGGGCGATCTCCTCTGCGTCGACCTCTTCCTTCAACAGCGCTCCCTGCTGTTGGATCAGTTTCAGGTGTTTTTCACCTTCTAGCAGCTTATTTTCCAGGTCCCTTAGCACCCCATAACGCAGGCGAGCGACGGTTTCCAGCTGGTTCTGGCGTTCGGCGCGCTCCATTTCCAGGCGGGTCTGCTCAATTTGTTCCTTCAAGCCTTGCAGTTTAGTGATGGCATCCTTCTCGGACTGCCAGCGCGCATTAACCTGGCTTTGCTTTTCCTTGAGGTCAGCCAGTTCGCGTTCCAGTTTTTCCATCCGTTCGCGCGATGCAGCGTCCTTTTCCTTGCCCAGAGCCTGGCGTTCAATCTCCAGTTGCAGGATTTGCCGGTCGATCTCATCCAGGGCCTGTGGTTTCGAGTCAATCTCGGTTCGCAGGCGGGCGGCTGCCTCGTCGATCAGATCAATGGCCTTGTCGGGCAGGTGGCGGTCGGAGATATAGCGGTTGGACAGCACTGCTGCAGCGATCACCGCTCCGTCAGTGATGCGGACGCCATGATGTACTTCATACCGCTCTTTCAAACCTCGCAGGATGCTGATCGTCTCCTCTGGGCTGGGCTCATCCACCATGACAGGCTGGAAGCGTCTCTCCAGAGCAGGATCCTTTTCCACGTGTTTTCGGTACTCGTTGGTGGTGGTGGCGCCGATCATGTGCAGTTCGCCGCGTGCCAGAAGAGGTTTTAGCATATTGCCAGCATCCATAGCGCCTTCGGCAGCTCCCGCGCCGACCACGGTATGCATTTCGTCGACGAATAAGATGACCTGGCCTGAGGCTTCGGTGATCTCTTTTAGGACAGCTTTTAACCGCTCCTCAAACTCGCCGCGATACTTGGCCCCGGCAACCAGGGCGCCCATGTCCAGCTGGATCAGGCGCTTGTTCTTGAGGCCTTCCGGGACATCCCCGTTGACCATGCGCTGTGCCAGGCCTTCTACAATAGCGGTTTTCCCGACCCCCGGATCCCCGATTAGCGCCGGGTTGTTTTTTGTTCGCCGGGAGAGGATCTGCACCACCCGGCGGATTTCTTCGTCCCGCCCGATCACCGGGTCTACCTTCCCCTGGCGGGCCTGGGCGGTCAGGTCGCGACCGTATTTCTCGAGTGCCTGGTATGTTCCCTCAGGATTCTGAGTGGACACCCGCTGCGCGCCGCGCACACTGACCAACGCTTTGAGAATCGCATCTTTGGTCAGCCCGAACTGGCCCAGGCGTTTGCTCTCACTGCTTTCGGAAAGGCCCAGAAGCAGATGCTCAGTCGAGATATATTCGTCCTGCATTCCCTTTGCATAGCGTTCGGCCGCTTCCAGTACTTCCATGGCTGGACGAGAGATCCCAACCTCGGTGCTGGCGCCATATACCCGCGACCGGTTGCCAAGGTCCTGGGTGATCTCTTCACGCAAACCAGTGGCGCTCCCGGAAATCCTGGTGACCAGGGCCGGAACAACGCCATCCTCCTGCATCAGCAGCGCCAGGAGCAGGTGAGCCGGCTCGATTGCCTGGTGGCTGTACTCCCGCGCCAGACGCTGGGCTGCAAAGATGGCTTCTTGAGATTTTTGTGTGTATTTATCAAGATTCATGATTCCAGTTTCCTTCTACCAATAAATTTTTACTATTCAATTGTTATCCCTGACCCGCCGGCTTAACCAGGATGGCGAGGGTGGCTGGCTCTGCTTTTCTGAACCTGCTGATGATATCAAAGGCACGCTTCAGCCAGCCGTATTTCTGAACCAGCAGGGTGTTGATCCTGGCTGCCTGGGCTTCGCTCACCAGTCGCGCTTCGGCTGCTACCCAATTCCCTTTCAAGCCTCCCCGGCTGTCGCAAGGGGCAATGCGCACCTGGGGGTTATTGCGGATTCGCTTGACCTTTCCGGAATGTGCTTCCGTGCGCACATAGATAATGCCAATCTCTTCGACAAACCACACCGGTGTGAGCACCGCTACCCCGCTCTTCCGCAAGGTCTCAAGGTTCAGGTAATCCTGGCCAGAGAAAGGTCCCAGGGGGGATGATTCAGAAGCATTGGCCATCATGACAGATCTCCTGTGAAAAATATAATAGTCAATCCGAGTGTATCCGTGAATTGTTGGAATCATATCAACAAACGGTTAACAGGGCGATAGATGTATCTGGGTCTGCTTGATTCAGGATATACTTGGATGGAAACGGTCCTATTGAGAGAAAGATGGCGCGAGTTCAAAGGGAATCCATGGATTTGAATACGGGCAAATTCCAGGTGTACAGGTTTGGATTGGTCCCTTACCTGGACAGCTGGCAGCTTCAGGATCGCCTTGCAGCAGAGCTTGGCCAGGGGGAACGACCTGCGGCGCTGCTGTTATTGGAACACCCGCATACATTTACTTTCGGCAGGCGAGGCAGTGTGAAAAACCTGCTTTGGAACCAGGCAGAGTTGGAGAAGCGTGGGGTCAGCCTGTATTGGGTGGATCGAGGCGGCGACGTCACCTACCACGGCCCTGGCCAGCTCGTCGGGTATCCCATCATATCCCTGGTCCGTGAGGGTATTATACTGCCGGTTGGAAATGAGAAGAAACAACCGCAGGTGGATTACATTGGCTACCTGAGGCGCCTGGAACAGGTTCTGATCCAGGTCTGTGAGCGATTTGGAGTCCAGGGGCAGCGGCTGGATGGTATGACGGGGATATGGGTTGAGAATAAAAAAAGCACCGTTGAACAGCCGGTACAAATGCGTTATTCCAAACTGGCCGCCATTGGGGTAAAGGTTGATGCCAGGGGGGTGACGCGCCATGGATTTGCATTGAATGTTAACCCGGTGATGGAGTATTGGCAGGGAATTGTTGCCTGTGGATTAGCTGGCTATACAGTGACCAGCCTGGCAGAACAGTGTCCTTCCACTCCAGAGTTAGAAGAAGTGATGGACGCCGTGGTTACAGCTTTTGGTAATGTTTTTGGCCTGGCCTGTGTTGAGGCGCCGGGTGAAGGCGCATTCACCCCGAATTGGCATCGGTAAAATTGAAGGACCTCACACTTTAGTTAGAATGTGGAGGCCCTTTTTCACTGGGTAACCTGCAGCCAGGCAGGTTGTTCCTGGCTGCAAGGGCCAGGATTTTTCCGATTAGCTGTGGTAGCTTGTAGAGGTGCGCTGCCCGGAAGCATTTAGGGTTCGTACACCCTGGGCTGGCTGGTTTGATCCGCTCATGGAGAGGGAATGATATGTCGGTTCGGGCCGGGTTGAAGCTGATTCCGATTGTGCCCCAACTTTTGGCGCCGGGCTGTAGCTGCGCATCCCGGCAGCAGGCGGAGCTGCGCTTGCAGAAGACGCTCCCAGCATGCGGCCTGGGGCAGACAGGCCACCCGCTCGCGGTTGGCTGTATCCATTTGGCTTTTCACCGATGGTAAACAGGCGGTCGCCAGCAACAGAGAATGTGCCAATAATCAAAACCCGGATCAACCAGACCAGCACCGCCACGAAAATGGGTACCACCCGCAGCAGGGTGGGGCGGTCAATCACTGCATTCCCCAGTGTCTCGTGATTCAAAATTGCGATGGAAATTCCCCACCAGGTGAGCATGGCGTTCATTGTCGCTGCCAGCAGCCAGGCGCCAAACAGGTACCAGACCTCGTTGACCTCTCCATTGGATTCCGTAGGTGTAAACAGGCGGGCGATCCCAGCAAAATCAATACAGCAGAAGGCAATAGCCAGGATAGTGGCCCATTTGATCCCGGCGAATTTAAGATCACCCAAAAGGTCCGAAAGGGCAAACACGGTAGTGCTATAATTAAAAATCTCGAAGGCAAATAATGCGGCTACAATGATTAATCCAAAAGCGAGCCCTCTTTGGATGCGGATATGGTTATTGGATGTGAAGGATTGGCTGACACTGCCCATGGTGTATCTCCTTTTTTGGAAAGGCTCTGATCTGTTTGAGAACTTGTGTTCTATGTTGAGTGTTATTATAGACCGTATGTTCTATTTGTCAAGGGTGATTTCTAAAATTTTGTGATGATAGCGGCTAATTCCCTGAATCATATTTATGTTCTCCTGGCAGAGCACCACCCGGGTGATATGCGCCTGATCCGCGAGATGTTAGTCTATGTGCCATCTGGAATCCAGAATGCCGTTCGTTTTCATCTGCTGCGGGCAAGTCGCCTGGTGCAGGCCGAGATGATTTTGGATACACAACAGGTGAATGTTTTATTGTTGGACCATGCACTGCCTGATGGGAGCGGGGCGGAGACGGTCCGGTTCCTGGCAAAGAAATATCCCCACCTGCCGATCCTATCATTGGTTGCAGCGGGAAGCGAAGATCTTGGGGTCGAAATGATCCGTTCAGGTGCGCAGGACTGCCTGGTCAAAGGCCGTTTTAACCAGGATGTATTACGACAGGCTATCCACTATGGGATTGAGCGCAAACGGATGACGGAAATGTTGCAGCGGCTCAATAACGAGTTGGAGTTCCGGGTCCTGGAACGTACTCAGGAACTGGCGGATGCAAACCAGGCGCTGCAGGATGAAAAGATAATGCTTCGTTTTCATCACCAGCGGATCAAATCTCTGGCTGACCTGTCTCAGAAGTTAGCCGAAATTACTCCTGAGTATCCCGGGATTCTCGATCTGGTGACGCGGTGGACTGCGGAGCAGATGGATGGCGTGTGTGCAGTGAGCCTGATCACAGAGGATGTGGAGTGGGTGAGCCGGGCTGTGCGGCCCTCTGCACGCACCAGCAGTGAGCTCACTGCGGATCCAGTTCTTCGATTTGAGCAGCATTATTCGACTGCTTTGCCTTTGCAAGCTCATGGAGAGATTCTGGGAGAAATCATGGTTACCCGATCTGCGCTTTCAGGTCCTTTTTCCGAGGATGATATCCAATTCCTGGTAGGCATTGCTGACCGGATCGCCCAATCGTTGCAAAATGCCAGGCTTTTTGCCCAGATCACCAACAGCAGGAAGAGCTTGAGTATTTTATCCAGCCGCCTGGTAGAAGTGCAGGAAAAGGAGCGGCGCGATATCGCCCGCGAGCTGCATGATGAGATTGGTCAGGAGTTGACGGGCCTGAAGTTGATGCTTAAAAGATTCTCGAGTTCCAATATTCAGCGGCAGCGGGCAGATTTTATGGAGGCAGAACAGCTGGTCAACAGCCTGCTGGGAAAGGTCCGTGAGTTGTCTTTAAATCTGAGACCGGCTATGCTTGATGACCTGGGGCTACTGCCGGCCCTGCTCTGGTTGGTCGATCGGTATTCTGCCCAGACCAGTATCGAGATTCTCTTTCGTCATTTGGGGATCGAGCACATGCGCTTTTCCCCTGGTGTTGAGACGGGTGCTTTCAGGATTATCCAGGAAGCCATGACCAATATTGCCCGTCACGCCGCTGTGAACAGGGCCAAGGTGGCGGTAAGGGCGGAAG
The DNA here is from genome assembly GCA_903871905.1 of uncultured Chloroflexota bacterium. Taxonomy (GTDB): domain Bacteria; phylum Chloroflexota; class Anaerolineae; order Anaerolineales; family UBA4823; genus CAIQIV01. Next base: position 14,236 of record CAIQIV010000586.1, read on the forward strand.
ATTCTTTATTGAGAATCTTCGTCGAAGATAATGGAAAAGGCTTTGATCCGGAAATTGTTCGGCTGACAGGTACCAGTTCCGGCCTGACAGGGATGCAGGAACGAGCGATATCCCTGGGAGGCAGCTGCTCGATCTATTCGGCGCTAGGCAAGGGAACCCGATTGGTGGCTACACTTCCTATTAACGATGAAAAGGATTACCGATGAGTATTTCCATTGTTATTGCCGATGATCACCAGATCGTGCGCAAGGGAATCCGCGCTCTTCTAGAGATGGAACAGGGTTTTTGCGTGGTGGGTGAAGCCAGCGATGGCCTGTCTGCAGTACAGATGGTGGACAAATTGGAACCGGATATCCTGATCCTGGACTTGATGATGCCGGGACTGGGGGGGCTGGAAGTTGCCCGGCAAGTGCATCACAGGAAACTCAAAACCAGGATAATTGTGCTCTCCATGCATGCTAATGAAGCGTACGTATTGGATGCGTTGCGCAATGGGGTATCAGGTTATGTGCTTAAAGACGCCAGTACGGATGATCTGGTGAGTGCCGTGATCCAGGTTGCCAGCGGGCAGCGCTTTTTGAGCGCCCCAATCTCAGAGCGCGCCATCCAGGTGTATATCCAGAAGGCCAGCGAGCAGGGAGCCGATCATTATGAAACATTGACTGAACGGGAGCGGGAAGTTCTGCACCTGGTTGCAGAAGGGCTGAGCAGTACTGAAATAGCCACCCGCCTGTCTCTCAGTTCGCGTACCGTGGAAGATCACCGCAATCATTTGATGCGCAAGCTAAACTTGCACAACCAGACAGACCTGATCCGTTTCGCTTTGCGCCGGGGGATCATCGAGTAAATCAGCATCCCTATAAATCGATGGTTATTTCTTGGCCCCTGTGAGAAATCACGGGTTTTTTGCGGTCAGTTATCCGTATTCTTACGGTGGATCAGCATCAGCAATGAAGTTAAGATAGGGTTGTAATGAAATCCGGTGGATTTTGCCTGTCCGAACAGTCTGAAGCATTTCACAGGGTGAGGAGGAAGATTTATAGTCGTGTGCAATATGGAAGAAAAATCAGTTAATGATCCTCATCTCTGTCTGATGGTGCAAACGGATTTTGAGCAGATGGTGAACATACTGCGGCATGATTTACAGGACACACTGCGCCTGGTGATCAGTTATTTGCGCTTACTGGAAAATCATCGTATGCAGTTGAGCCCAAATGATCGAGAATTTCTTTCCTATGCCCTGGACAGTGCAGATCGTTGCCAGCACCTGGTGAGTGGACTGCTGGCTTATGCCAGGGTGGCTGGCGCGCCTGTTTCCCGGACTATGGTTGACTGCCAGGAGATGATAGAACAGGTTGTGGAAGATATGCAACTGGTGATTGAGGACACGCAGGCGGTAATCCAATACCGGGATTTGCCAGTGATTGAAGCCGATCCAGAGCAGATGGAGCTGGTTTTCCACGGAATTATTGAAACAGCCGTGCATCACTGCCGGGATTGTCCGCCCCATGTGCAAATCAGCGGCGATCCGACTGGCGAGGGCTGGGATTTTACCATCCATATGAATGGGCCAGAAATTGAGCCCGGGGCAGTGGATAAGTTGTTCTCGCTGTTCACGCCTGTGTCGCCGGTGGTAAAAGACCCGGGAGTAGACCTGGCGATTTGTAAAAGGGTTATCCAAAACCATGATGGAAAAATCTGGGCAGCCTCACGGAATGTGGATGGAGTCACAATTGGTTTTTCAATTCCCAGGGCAGACCGGTCCCTCAACCCTGAAGTTGTTACCCATGTTGAGAATAAGAAAGGAGAGTAAAAGATGTTACGATGGTTTGATAATTTGCGTATGGGCCGGAAGCTGATATTATCATTCTTGATTGTGGCGCTTCTGGCCGGTGGGGTGGTTGGGGGTTTGGCTTACTATAATCTGATGCAGATGCAAAACATTCTGCACGAGATCACCCTGCAGCGTGTTCCTTCGGTGAAGAATGCGACCGGGGTGGAGCGTTATGCTTTGCGCACGATTATGGACGAAAAGATGTATCTGCTGGCTGCCAACGATTCGCGCATGAATAAAGATACTTACCAGCAGTCAGCAATGAAGAACATTGAGGAGATTGTCAAATACCTGGATGAGGTCGACAAGGTGGCCAGGGAATATAACGACCAGGACCTGCTGGGAAAATCCCAGGAAGTGCGCAAAGTCACCGAGCAGTACCGTGGGTTGTACAACCAGGGCGTTAGCAAGCTGAACGAGCAGCAGAAGATGGCTACGGTCATGGTGGAGAATGGCGTCCAAGTTACCGACCTGGCAAAGGCGTATTTCAACGATGTGGTCGGGAAGACCGATGAGCAGTCTTTACAGGCATTGCCCATCCTGGTCAGCATCTGGGATACCGCTCTTGAGACCCGTCTGAATCAAAACAAGTACATGCTGTATAAGGATCAGAAATACTATACTGCTCTAGAGGATGGGATCAAGAAGCTGGGCACTTTTTACCAGGACCTGGAAAAGGTTACCACGGATGCCACAGGTTTGCAGCGTATAAAGGATGCCCAACAGGCAACAGATGATTACTATTCAGCTGCACAGGAGTGGGTCAAGGCAGATAACGAGCTGAATCAGATCCTGGAACAGATGGCGACAATAGGGACCCAGGTTCAGGAAAACGCCATGGCTGCCGAGGATGCCGGCTGGCAAGCTGCGGATCTAAGCCGCGATGCGGCTGATGCGGCTTCGAAGCGGGCGGTGACGGTCACCATTGTTGCAGTTGTGCTGGCCATCCTGGCTTCCGTTGGCTTGGGATTCTGGATCTCGCGTACCATCACCACCCCGCTAGGGATCGCGGTATCAACTGCCCAGTTGTTGAAGGAAGGCGACCTGGCCAGGGATATGACCGATGGGGAAAAAGACCGGGTGAGGCTGCGCAAGGATGAGATTGGGGACCTGGGTAAAGCTTTTGATGGTCTGATTAATTATATGCAGGGTATGGGTGAAGTGGCTTTTCAGGTAGCTCAGAACGACTTAACGGTGACGGTCAAACCGAAATCTGCAAAGGACGAGCTGGGCAATGCCTTCCTGAAAATGATCAATGGTCTGCGGGACACGGTTGCCCAGGTTGCCGCCAATGCCCGGAACCTGAACGCAGCCTCGGATCAACTGGCTACTGCAGCCAGTCAGGCAGGGCAGGCCACCAGCCAGATTGCCACCACGGTCCAGCAGGTGGCGCGCGGCACCGCCCAGCAGTCTGAGGCGGTCACTCGGACAGCGGCTTCGGTGGAGCAGATGGGGCGGGCAATTACTGGTGTGGCCAGAGGGGCACAAGAGCAGGCTGAGTCGGTCAGCAAGGCATCGGCAATTACCTCCCAAATCACGGCTGCCATTGAGCAGGTTTCAGGCAATGCCGATGCGGTCACCCGTGATTCAGGGAGCGCAGCCCAGGCTGCACGCTCAGGGGTGAGAACAGTCGAAGATACTATCCAGGGAATGCACTCCATCAAGGACAAGGTTGGCATCTCGGCCCAGAAAGTCCAGGAGATGGGGCAGCGATCGGACCAGATTGGAGCAATTGTCGAAACCATCGAAGATATTGCCTCGCAGACCAACCTGTTGGCGCTGAATGCAGCTATTGAGGCGGCGCGCGCTGGAGAGCATGGCAAGGGCTTCGCGGTGGTGGCAGACGAAGTCCGCAAACTGGCTGAGAGGGCTGGCGGGGCAACCAAAGAGATTGGCGCCCTGATCAAGAGCATCCAGAAAACCGTAGAGGAAGCAGTTACTGCAATGAACGAAGGGGCGCGCGAGGTGGAAGTGGGTGTTGCCAGCGCCAACCAGGCCGGCCAGGCATTGGAGGATATTTTGCAGGCGGCAGAGGCGGTCTTCCAACAGGCCAACCAGGCATCCCAGGCTTCTCAACGTATGGCTGCTGCCTCGAATGAGCTGGTTGAGGCGGTGGATTCGGTCTCGGCGGTGGTGGAAGAAAACACTGCAGCCACGGAGGAGATGGCTGCCGGCTCTAACGAGGTGACGCAGGCAATCGAAAATATTGCCAGCGTCAGCGAGGAAAACAGTGCCGCGGTGGAGCAGGTCAGCGCCAGCGCTGAAGAGATGAGCGCCCAGGTTGAAGAGGTCACTGCATCTGCTCAGGCATTGGCTGAAATGTCGGCTGTGCTGCAAGACCTGGTTTCAGCTTTCAAGCTGGACAGCAGCGAAACTGCTTTACCGGTTCAGGGGGGGAGAAAGGCCTCCGGTGCTGTAAGGAGCGGGCGGTAGGTGCGCCTGCTGGCTGCTTACTTCCCTCTCGAATGGATGAATGGTGCACAAATTCTTAAGGAGATAAATAGCTATGGAATACCAGGTGGTTGTTTTTGAACTGGAAAAAGAATATTTTGGGGTGGATATTGCGGTAGTTGAAGGGATTATCAAGATGCAGCCCATCACCATCATCCCCCATGCACCTTACTATATTGAGGGTGTTATTAACCTGCGCGGCTCCATTCTTCCTGTGATGGATTTGGGTAAAAGATTTGGCATGGGTGGGCGGAGTTTGGATCAAAACAGCCGGATCGTGGTGATCGCTCTGCCGGGCGCCAAGGCAGGCATGATCGTCGATGGCGTTTCCGAGGTGCTGCGCATTCCGGATGAATCCATTGAAACGACACCTCCAATGGTGACGGACGTTGATTCTGTTTATATCACTGGGATCGCCAAGGTGGATGAGCGTTTGGTCATCCTGCTGGATCCAGAAAGGATCATTGACCCGGAGAAGCATCTGACCCAGGTATAACTGGGATTTTTCCCGGTACTTTATACAGGCTCAACAGGCTTGGGGCTGTCCGAAAAGTAATGGACAGCCCCTTCAATATCCAGGAAGGGTGAGATTTATAATCCATCTCTCTTCATTAAATATGAACATGCGTGCTATAATTTGCAGCGAGGTGCAAGCTTGTTCAAGGGTTGTTGAAGATAGATGTTATGCTGGAATTGAGGGATTTTTTTCATCTTCCGCAGATTGATGAGTGGATCCGGACCATGCTGGCAGCCGGACCGGGGCTGCGGCTGATTGCAGGGCCTGATGCCAGGCTGGGTCAGCATGCCGACTATCGCGATGGTTTTCGTCCCAGCGGCAGATCTGCCCTGTTCTGGTTGTTGATGGATATGTTCCTGGCAGAATCACCTTCAAAAACCTGCATCGTTGTGACACAGGACAGGCAGAATGTCCGCATTCAGCGCGAGTTCCGCCGACGTGTCCAGGTGTTTGCCACCACCCCATCGAACTCCTATGTGAATCAAATTGCCCTGGCTATGGCTCGTCGCCCTCAACTGTTGGTGGTAGACCGGTTTGAACCAGATACGGCTCCAATTATCCTCCAGGCGGCTAACCTGGGGTTGGTAGTCCTTTCGCAGATGGATACGGTCTTGTGGGGCAGTGGAGTGTGCAGCCAGTTGGTTGAGATGGGTTTGACCTCTGTCCAGCTTGCCAGCCTGGCCTGGGTGGTGGCAGTCCACCGGCTGCCAGGGTTGTGCCCGCACTGCAGGCGGGAGGTGCTTGAACTGGATTCAACAGGTGAGCAGCCTGGAACCATGTTTATCAGCCCGGGCTGCCAGGCCTGCCGAGGGAGCGGGCGCCAGGGAGATGTGGCTGCCTTTGACATCTTGCATCTTCCTCGCGGGGCTCACGGTCAGGGCGAGCTGGTCAGCCAGGTGGCCATGCAGGATTACCTGGAGCGCCTGGCTGTCCTGGGGCATATTGACCAGGAGAGCAGCCGGTATTACTGCACCGATCAGCTGCGCCGGGCATTTCAACTTCTGACCTGGCGCGAGCAGGTCCTGGCTGAGAAATCTTCTGCATACGAGCGTAAGATGGCAGAGCTGGAGGCTGCAAACAGGGTACTGCAGCAGCGAACAACTTCCTTGTTTTCCTTGGAGGAGATTAGCCAGGCGCTGATCGCCTCGGTTGACCTGCCAGATTTGGCAGACCGTGTCTGCCGCCGCGCCCGGGATGTGTGCGGCGCCGATCGAGCCATCCTCTTCTTTCACAACTCACAGCGGCAGGTGGAAGTCCTGGCAGTTGGGGGATGGCCTGCAGTGCTGCTGCACCAGAGGCTGCAGCCGGAGGCGCTGGCAGAGATCACGAAGGGCAATGATCCGGTGGTCCTCCAGCGCTGGCCGCCCAGCATCCCGCAGCCAGAACTGCCCCGCAACTTGTACTTGAGGGCGGGGCTTTACGTGCCTTTGGTGACACAGAACACCAGTTCAGGGGGGTTGCTGGTTCATTCCACCCTGAAGAGTTTTTTCTCGCCGGGTGAGATTGCCTTACTTAAAGCGCTTGCCAATCAGGCGGCGTTGGCTTTCCAGCGCGCCAGGATGGTGCAGGATCTGCAGGCCAAGATAGCCCTCCTGGAGACCGCCCAATCCGAGCTGGCCAAGAAGGAGAGATTGGAGCGCGAGCTGGAATTAGCGCGCCAGGTTCAGCAGAGCCTGCTGCCAACCACCTTCCCGGAGATGCGCGGTTTCCGTTTCGCCGCACGCAACGAGCCCGCCCGCCAGGTTGGGGGGGATTTTTATGATGTTTTTGCCCTGGATGAGCAGCATTTTGGCATCGTGGTTGCAGATGTTTCAGATAAAGGGATGCCGGCCGCTTTGTATATGGCCCTGACACGCAGTCTGCTGCTGGCTGAAGCCCGGCGAGAACGTTCGCCGCAAAAGGTTGTACGGGATGTGAACCAGCTGCTGCTTGAGCTGGGCCAACCGGACATGTTTGTCACCCTGTTCTATGGCGTGGTGGACTGTATCAGCCGGCGGCTGATTTACACCCGTGCCGGTCATGATCACCCCTTCTGGGTGCATGATGCCCAGGTTCACTTCCTGGGGGGGAGGGGCGCAGCGCTTGGGATCCTGGATTCTGCTGAATTGGAAATGACAGAAGAATGGGTCGATCTGGCTGCAGGGGATCGCCTGGTGCTTTACACCGATGGATTGACCGATGCCTTGAATGTTGCAGGCGAGCTATATCAGCGGGAAAGGTTGGCGGCGCTGGTGCAGTCAGCAGGTCATCTCCCGGCTGAACTGCTGTGCGAGGTGATCTTTGCCTCGTTGATGGAGTTCCAGGAGGGCGCTGAGCAGTATGATGACATGACACTGCTGGTGGTGGAAGTGCTCTGACGGTTTCGGAGGGTATAATAAGAGTATGGCAAAAACCCGTACCCAATATGTCTGCCAGCAGTGCGGTCGGTCTGCCCCACGAGCGATGGGGCGCTGCCCACAGTGCGGTACCTGGAACTCGATGGTGGAGGAGGTGGTTGAGATCACCCCGGTCCCGGCAGCCGCGCATGCGGGGCGCGGCCTGGGAGGGCGTTCTTCTCCTCGCCGCCTGTCGGAGATCAGCGGTGATTTTGAAGCGCGTCTGCCGCTCTCGATCGGCGAGTTTGCCCGCGTCCTGGGTGGGGGGATTGTGCCAGGCTCGGTGGTGTTGTTAGGAGGCGATCCAGGGATTGGGAAGTCAACCCTGCTGCTGCAGCTGGCGCTGGAGATGGCGCAGCAGGTGCGTGTCCTGTATGTGTCAGGAGAAGAGTCAGAGCGCCAGATCAAGATGCGCGCTGTGCGTCTGCTGCGCAATGGGAACGGTGAGGATGAGAAAGATGATAGCGGAGGGATTGCCTCGATGCCGGAAGAACTGCTCCTGGTAACCGAAACCAACTTGAATGTGATCCTGGAGCATGTCACAGAGGTCAAGCCATTATTGTTGATCCTGGATTCGGTCCAGACCACCTACCTGCCAGAGCTAGACTCGTCCGCGGGTTCAGTGACCCAGGTGAGGGAGACTGCCTCACGCTTGCGGGAGCTGGCAAAAACCAGTGGGGTTGCCGTATTCCTTATCGGGCATGTCACCAAGGAAGGAGCGATTGCTGGCCCGCGCATCCTGGAGCACATTGTCGATACGGTTCTGTACCTGGAAGGAGACCGTTTCCAGTCTTACCGTCTGCTGCGCTCGGTCAAGAACCGCTTTGGCGCCACGTCTGAGGTGGGGGTCTTTGAGATGCGCGAACGGGGGATGGTGGAGATCACCAATCCATCGGAAGCTTTCCTGGCAGAGCGCATGATCAATGCTCCTGGCTCTGCCATCGCGGTGACCATGGAGGGCACTCGCCCACTCCTGGTGGAGATCCAGGGCTTGACCAGCCCGACCTCCTTTGGCAACCCGCGGCGTACGCCAAATGGGATCGACTTTAATCGCCTGCTGTTGACGGTTGCCGTGCTCACCCGGCGGGTGGGGCTTCATCTGGGGGAACAGGATATCTTTGTCAACGTAGTGGGAGGCATGGCAGTCAGCGAGCCGGCAGCGGACCTGGCAGTTGCCGCCGCGGTGGCTTCTTCCATGCGGAATATTTCAGTGCGAGCAGATACGGTGTTGATTGGTGAAGTAGGCCTGTCTGGCGAACTGCGCATGGTAGGGCAGATGCCTGCCCGCCTGCGGGAAGCCGCCAAGCTTGGCTTTCGCACCGCCATCGTGCCCCGCCGCCTGAGGGCGATTGAACCGTGGCCGCAGGGCATTCAGGTGGTGGAAGTGCGCTCTTTGCGCCAGGCCCTGGAGCAGGCGTTTGTGGATGATGGTAAGGGGAAAGATGCTGCCTCACCCCGGGACCAATAACCTGGTCCCATCCCAGGTGTTGGATACCTGATCCCTGGAATGATGGAGGCAGTGTCTGTGTTTCATATTGGATATGTGCCGGTCCGAGGCCGGCTGATCCTGGCCCCGATGGATGGGTATTCCAATCTGCCGTTTCGTTCTATTTGCCGTGAATTGGGGTCGGCGCTGAGCTACACCGAATTCATCAATGCCCTGGATATATTACAATCGCACCCCCGCATCTTTCGGAAGTTTGCTTTCCTGCCTCAGGAGAGGCCGGTGGTCTTCCAGATTTTTGACAGCGATCCGCAGCGGCTGTTGGAGGTGGCGCTGCGCCTGCAGGAATATGAGCCAGATGTGATCGATATCAACATGGGCTGTTCGGATAACAACGTGGCTTTTCGCGGGGCAGGCGCAGGGCTGCTGCGCTCACCGGAAACCGTGGCGACCATCTTTCGCACTCTTACCCGCGCCTTGAATGTTCCAGTGAGTGGAAAGATACGCCTGGGCTGGGATGAGCAAACCCGCAATTACCTCCAGATCGCCCGGATTGTTGAGGACAACGGGGGAGCCCTGCTGGCGGTCCATGCACGTACCCGCTCGCAGAAATATGCTGGAAGGGCAGACTGGGATGCTATTGCCGAGGTCAAGCAGTCGGTTTCGATCCCGGTGGTGGGGAATGGGGATGTGTGCAGCTTGGGAGATGTCGAGGCGATGCTCAACCATACTGCCTGTGATGGGGTGATGATTGGACGGGCGGCGATCGGCAACCCGTGGATCTTCTCGGGTTTGAACCGAGAGGCAGTCCCTTTTGATCGGGTCTATTTCGTCATGCGGGACCACCTGCAGCGGATGTTGGATTTTTATCACGGTGAGTATGGTCTGGTCTTGTTTCGCAAACACGCCCGGCGCTATCTTTCACTGTATTCACTGCCGCCAGATTTGATGCGCTGCCTGATGACTACTGATTCGGTACCGGAGTTTCTGGAGAGCCTGCATTTAGTGGGTAATTATTTATAACCAGGTTCAGCATCTCACCAGGGGAATGGAACTGCTGCTGATTGGCTGGATGTTCCATGCAATCCCCATGTTATTCTCATGGATTATCGGGTAAACTTCAGGTAATTCTTGGTGTTTAGAGACGAGCAAATGGCCAAAAAAGTATTGCCAGTTGAGTGGTTGAGCCTGGGTGCTGCGGCGGAATTGTTGGGAGTGCATCCCAGCACGGTACGCAGCTGGTCGGACCAGGGCAAGTTGCCGGTGCACCGCACCCGGGGGGGACACCGCCGCTACCTGCGCAGCGAAGTGGAGTTATGGATGGCGTCGCAGCGCATGGAAGGTTTTTCTGAACTGCACCTGGCGTTGCAAATGGCGCTGCGCAATACACGCTACCACATCAGCGAAGGCCGGCTGGCGGAGGAAGCCTGGTACAACCTGCTGGATGAGGAGGCGCGCCAGCAGTACCGCATGAGTGGGCGGTCCATGCTGGAAGGACTGCTCAGCTACCTGGCCTCGGATGGGGCTACGGCAGACGCCGAGGCGGATGCCCTGGGCTATGAATATGCCTCGCGCGGCAGGCGGTATGGGCTGAACACGGTGCAAGCCACGCACGCTTTCCTGTTCTTCCGGGGTGTGCTGCTTGAATCCATGCTGACCGTGTACGAGGCGGCTGCGGTGCGCTCCCCGCATGCCTGGGGAGACCTCTTTCGCAAGGTGAACGATTTTACCGATCGCATCCTGATTACCCTGTTGGAAACTTATGAAGCTTATCAGAAAGTGACACGCTAAAGTTATGACTGACCAGTTGGTACATGTTTCTCAATCTGTCTTAAATTTTTCCCCACTGCTGCGCGTGCGCCGCAACCATGGGCTGGAACATGCCACGCTGCATGTGCTGGCAGACCGCTTTCCGAAAGTTCCGTTTGCCGGTCATTCGGACCTCTTTGGCTTTTGGATAGTTGGAGATGTCAGCTCGGAGGATTTGTACGCCGCGGTGCTCGAGGCCCTGAACCGGCTGCGAAATGGGGAAGAAGGCCTGGCGGTTCACCCAAATTGCGGGACAAATTATGTGGCTGCGGGCTTGCTATCTGGTTTTGCGGTCTGGGTTTCTATGTTGGGGACCGGGCGTCCCTTGAAGGAAAAGCTCGAACGGCTGCCGCTGGCTCTGGTGGTTGCGACCCTGGCATTGATGGTTTCACAACCAGCCGGCCAGCTTCTGCAGAGCCATGTCACCACCTCAGGGCAGCCTGGAAAGATGCGGGTGATCCAGATCTCGACCTCTTATTCAGGAAAGGTGAAGGCTCACCGCGTGGTCACCGAGGGGTAAGGGCATGGAGCCACACATCCAGGTTTTGTTTGGCGATGATGAACTGGCGATTACGGAATATGTGAAAAGCCGGGAAAAAGAGCTCGGCGACCCGGTAACGGCTGAGATGAACATTACCCGGCTGGACGGCAGGACGTTCAATCCGGATGAGCTGCTGCGCGTGGCGGCTGCCATGCCGTTTCTTGCCAGCCGCAGGATTGTTGTGATTTCAAATTGCTGGGGGAGATTTAAGCAATTAGAAGATGCTCAGCGGAGTTTTCTGGCAAACCTTGAAAAAATACCTGCTACCACACTGTTGTTACTGACTGGTGTGCTTGAAGAAAAGCGGGATGTGAAGAAATTTCTTCCAAAATGGTTTACTGATTGGGCCAGTAAGCATCCTGGTAAAGTAAAACTGGATGGCACTTTTACTACACCAGCGGGCAGGGAACTAGAAAAATGGATTGAGAAGCGGGCGGTGGATTTGGGTGGAAAAATATCTCCAGATGCGGCAGCTTTGATGGTCAGTATGGTTGGGGAAGAGCCGCGCCAGCTCGATCAGGAGGTGTTGAAACTGCTGACATATGTGAACTTCAAGCGCAAAGTTGAGCCAGATGATGTGGAGAAGTTGATTGTCAATTCTGCGCAGGTAAATATCTTTGAATTGGTTGATGCAATCAGCGACCAGAATAAACATAAAGCAGTCCGATTGTTACATCGTATGCTTGATGACGAAGATCCTTTTATGTTGTTTGCGATGATCATTCGCCAATTTCGCTTTCTTCTCTTGGTAAGGGATTGTTTGGACCACTCTGCGCAGCTATTTGATGTAGGGAAAGCGTTTGCTCTAAGTGATTGGCAATTGCAAAGATTCTCGTCCAGCGCCCGCCGGTTCGCGCTGCCGCTGCTTGAGACCGTTTACCGCCGTTTGTTAGAGATCGATGAAATGGTAAAAACAGGGAAAATGGAGCTGCCTCTGGCACTGGAAACCTTTGTGGTGGGGTTCACCAGCTGACGGGAGAAGCATGGAACCCGGCGCCGGCTTCTCCCGTCTTTGAACCGCTCTGGCAGTCAGGGCTGCCAGGTTAAAATTGGAAAAACCTATTCCTTGCTGCCTACACCGATCCACAGGTGATTGGGCAGGACGGAACGGGTGGGATGTACCTCCACACCGGCGGAGCGGTATACAGGTAGGTTACTGAGTCCATGGTTCGTGTCTGGGCTGCCATGGGCAGTGAGCATGCTGGGGTGCACGAAGCATACCGTCGGGGTTGCGCCATATTTGTTGCGATAGTAGGATGCAGCCCGCTCGATTTTGCTGCTCAACTCGGCTTTGGGGTCATTATCGAACCATAACATTCCGATGTTCATCTCTCACTTCCTTTTCTGTTAATTATTGTCAAGGATCCAGAACCGCAGCCAGTCTATTCCGAACGGAGTACAGGCCTGATCGCCAGCTGTGCAGGGTGGGATCTGATTCAGACCGAAATAAGAGCGGATAATCCTGTCCTTACGTAGATGGGTAAAAAAATGTGAGCGAAATGACGAGAGCAAGGGACGATCAATTGTGCCAATGCTCTCTGCATCCAAGACGGCGAAAGTCCAGATACCGTACCGAGGCCCATGGCGGGCGATGGATGCCAGGCGCAGGTAATTTTCTTCGTCCAACCATTGCAGGCAGGAGGCCAGGTCATCGATGGCCAGGATCACCCTGGTATTTCCTGGCTGGTTGCGGCGGCGCTCTTCAACCTGTCGGTTCAGATTCATAATGAGATCGAGCATCGTACTGTGGTTGGGGGTCAGGTACTCCAGGCAGTTTTTATTACCGGTCAATGCCAGGTAATCGCCTGGTTCGCGGGTGATTAGAGAAAAACCGATAGCATCCTCTGGAAAGGTCATCTCCACGGATTTTAGCATGGTGCGCAGCAGGCGTGTCTTCCCCGACTGCCGATCTCCCAGGATCAGGATGGAACCAGGGGAGGGGTTGGTCAGGTCGATGGTCAGCGGCATGCCATCTTCACATAAACCGACAACGACTGAATGGGAAGGGAGTGGGCCGGTTTGTTCAGCAAGTTCAGCCAGGTTTTTGGGGAGAGCAAGCAGGAGAGGATCAACCAACGTATCTGGCTCAAATTCGGGATATTCGGCATTCTGGAAGTCCTGCCCTTCAGGGGAGGATGGTGCAGTTGTCATGCGCCTATCCTGTGACTGCCTGAAATGGCTTAAAGACTTAAGACTGCGCAGTACATTTTCGCCGGTAACATACATCTCAGCACCTCTTTCTCGATAATAGAACATTCGTTCTTATTATACAATTCAAGCGCTGAGATGTCAATATGTTTTTTAATTGAATCTGGCAATGATTAGCCTCGGCATGATCTCTATGCCAGGCTCCTCCAGAAGCTGATGCTTTCAATATGGTATGTTTGAGGGAACATGTCCACCGGTGTGATGTGCTCTATCTGATAACCTCCGGCGATTAATCTTGCTGCGTCACGCGCCAGAGTGGCAGGATCACACGAAATATATACCAGATGAGGTGCATGCATGCCGAGGATAGAATCCAATGCCGGTCGTCCTAAACCTGCCCGCGGCGGATCGACAATTACCACATCCGGATGGACTGCAAGATGTGGAAGCGCTTCCTCTGCGCTTGCCTGGTACAGCTCGACGTGGTCAAATTCGTCCAGGTTAGTAGAAAAATCATCGCAGGCCAGGGGTGATATCTCTACACCAACGACCTGGCTTACCAGAGGCGCCAGAAATGCGGAGAACAGGCCGACCCCGCAGTATACGTCCAGGATAATCGATTTAGGATTCAATGGCAGCTCATTCAGCAGCAGGTTGACCATCTTTTCTGCCATTTGCGTATTCACCTGGAAAAAGGAACCAGCAGAAACATAAAATGGCCGCCCCAATACCTCAATAACGACATGGTCACTGCCTGCCAGGACGACCATCTGCTCTTGAAAGAGGTGAACCGCTGAGATCGGCAACTCTTCCACTAACAGTTCTGGAGCCTCAGGCAGACTGCTTTCCAGGATCAACTGGATATCCTCATCCCTTCCCAGGCGAATTCCTAACCTTTCCAATCCAGGGATTACTTCCAGATCCAGCTGTTGCCAGATGAAAGTGATCGGCTCTTCCGGAAGATAGCAATTCTGGACAGGAAATATCTGATCTGAACGGCTGTGGTGAAATCCCAACTTCCCATCAGGCGCCTGCCCAAATTGGATGTGATTGCGATATTTAAAAGGTTCAGAGGCGGCCAGGATGGTACGCAGGGGAGGATTCTCTAGGTGAGCAATGCGCTTGAGCTGGTCAGCCAGGACCTGGGTTTTCACCTGCAGCTGAAAGGGGTAGGAAAGATGCTGGTAATGGCAGCCGCCGCATTCACCGAAGTGGGGACAGCGAGGCTGGATGCGTTCGGGTGCCGGTTCCAGCACCTCTAACAGCTGAGCCCGGGCATGGCTGCGTTTTTGCTCTATTACACGAGCACGAACCCGCTCCCCTGGCAGGGCAAATGGGATAAAGACTGCCCGGCCGTCATCCATGCGGCCTAGAGCTTCGCCGCCGTACGCGTGGGTGATTAATGTTGTCTCAAAATCGGTGTATTTGCTGGTCATTGTCTCTCATAAAAAGATATAATCCGCTTCATGCGTCGTTTATGGATACCACTTGTGTTATTGACCCTGGCATGCCGTGCAGTAATCCCAGATCGGCCCACTCCTATGCCAACGGTGGCACCCGGAGGGGTTGAATTATTTCAGCAACCCACACTGACACCTTTTCTCCCATCCGCTCAGACCGCTACCGTCACCGTCACCCCTGAACCTACTTATACTATCCCCACCCCGGCGGTCACCCCTACACCAGCCGGGTCCTCCTTCCAGGTCCGTTTTCACCCAGATGGACCGCTTTATGTCGGTGACCAGGTCAGCCTGGAAGTGGTTGCCCCACCGGATGGGGATTACAAGGAGAAAAAGCTTGAGGTGAGATACGGTGATGAAGAGGGCAGGCTGCTGGGTGAAGCCATATTTCAACCTTTTGGCCTTTCGCAGCGCATCCAATCAACCCTGTGGTGGGTCTGGGATACAATGTCCCTGCCAGCTGGTAAGCACCAGATTTATTTCAAGGTTCTTCCAGATGGGGAGGACTGGACCGAAGCTGTCGAACTTTTGCCTGCGGACCAGATGCCCATGCCTGGCGCGCACTGGTCAAGCGCCGAAAGTGAGTGCTGCGTAATTCATTATATCACGGGCACTTTAGCCGAACGTGACCTGGCCCGTCTGGTAGTCATGGTGGACGAACAAGCTCGAAAAGCCGGCCAGCGGCTTGGGGTGACGCTGAAGGAGCGGGTGAATATCACTTTCTTTCCCCGGCTGTTGGGTCATGGTGGCTTTACCAACCATGAGATCTTTATCTCATACCTGGACCGGCATTACACAGCGACGGACCCTTCAATAATCATTCACCATGAATTGGTCCACAGGCTGGATGCGCAAGCCGGGGGGGATTTCCGTCCAACCATGCTGGTAGAGGGCCTGGCGGTCTATTTAAGCGGCGGTCATTTCAAACTTGAGCCGCTGATGTCGCGTGCGGCCGCGCTTCTGGCACCGGCACCTGGATGCGTGGAAACCCCGGCGGTGAAAGGATCTGATCCAACCCCAGGACCAGGGAGCAGGCCGGGCTGTGGGCTGGATGTATATTATCCACTGACCCAACTGGCAGATAATTTTTATCCCTCGCAGCACGAGATTGGTTATCTGGAGGCCGGCGCGCTGGTAGAGTTCATGATAAAGACCTGGGGTTGGGATGCGTATAATGCCTTCTATCGGGATATTCACAAAGTACCTGCACCGGTTGGCCAGCCTCGGGAGGGATATGAGCAGTCCCAGGCGCTGGATAAGGCACTGCAGAATCATTTCCATCTGTCCCTGGATGAACTGGACAGCCGCTTTCAGGAAGCGCTGCGACAGGAAAACCTGACCCCGACAATGGCGGAAGATGTGCGGCTGACCATTGATTATTATGATACAGTACGGCGGTACCAGCAGTACCTGGATCCTTCGGCATATTTCCTGACCGCCTGGCTGCCGGATGGCCAAAAGATGCGAGAGAAAGGGATTGTGGCAGACCTGAGCCGGGCCCCCTCAGGAGCAGAAAATTCTGCAATTGAGACCCTGTTGGTTGCGGCAAACTCGGCGTTGGTCCAGGGCGATTATGCCAGGACCAGTTCTCTGTTAGATGCGGTCAATGCCACGCTGAAGATGTATGCTCCCCACAGCGATGGTCCTACTACGCTGGCTGGCAGCTTTCAACTGTTGTCGTCTGAAAGTTTGATGCTTACATCCGATGGCAGGTTCAACTTGGCGGCAATCTCCACAGCCTTGATAATGCCAACCGGTACAGGGCAGGCAGTGTGTGCGCAGTATTTCGGCGCCAGCTCAAGTGTCTGCGGACCTGCTCTACGGAAGGTAGCTTCCTGGTAGGGATCCACCTGAGGCAGCTGCTCTGCCAGGCGGCGGATGCTGGCGCACTCGCTCTCAATGTGAAGATTTACTTTCCGATCTTCCATGGTGGCGATGACAGTGGACTTTAAACCACATGCGCCAGGGTGGATCTCTGCTTTTGCCATGTCGTTCTCCTGAATAACTGGTTAAGGAATTGGTTTGAAATTATACCATAAAGGGATGATTTGTCCAAAAGAAAAGTGGGCGTTGAGCCCACTTTTCTTTCACCAGTTTGTTGGTAGAGGCTACGGACAGCCCGGGAAAAATTGTTGGAATGGGGTAGAACAGTACAGGTTTAGATAATCAAAGACAAAGGCTGCACTCATGAGACAGCAGAGCATAATCACCAGGCAGCCGCAGCCGATGAATATCCAGGTGCGACTTCTGGGTTTTTCTTCATCGACCTGGGCGGGTTCAACCGGTCCCGGTGGCACCTGGCCCGCATACACCGGAGCTGGTTCCGGGTAAACAGGCTGCGGCTGCACCGGGGCTGGAGGCATGGGATATTCAACGGGTCGCGTGGGTGGGACGGGAGCTGGTTGAACTGGCACCGGGACGGGGGCTGGCTCTGGGTAGGTCGGGGTTTCGGCAGGGTGAAGGGGCAGGGTAGCGTCGGGATCAAAACTGTCTGCGTAAAATTCGAGGCTGATGTTTTCGCCAAGAATGATGATCTCACCTGGGCGCAGCAGGTGAGGGCCCAACAGGCGCTGCGCATTGACCATGGTTCCGTTGGTAGAACCCAGATCTTCAATCAGGTAGCTGCCGGATTGGGAGGTCAAGCGGGCGTGTTTGCGCGAGACTTCTGCGTCGCCAATAATGATAGCATTGGAAACATCTCGCCCGATGGTGATTACAGGTAAGGTCAGGTCGTACACTTTTCCCGGCCTGGGTCCTTGCAATACTCGGATGCGGTAAATCTGCGCAGTCAAGGTGTCCTCCTTACATGGATGGTAAGCTAAGTGTACTCACATTTAGTTTGACTGTCAAACTGATTTTCCATTTTGAGCCGATAATTTTTACATTTTGAGATATGCTTTACGCGTTTTCCATTGCGCGATCGACCAGGTATCTGATATAACACGGTTATGGATGAGCTGCTTTCAGAACTGGTTATGCTTGAGGAGGATATTCTGTATATTACGCCGGCGGTTGATGGCGAGCCGGAATTTTCTTATGAGCCTGGGACCGTGCCTGTTCTGCTTTCAGCCCCCCATGCCGCCAGTCACACTCGCCAGGGTGTGTTGAAAGAGGAGGATGAATATACTGGTGGCCTGGTGCGTTTAGTGGCCAGGTTGAGTGGAGGTCATGCCATCTATGCCCGGCGCAAATCAATGACTGACCCCAACTGGTATCCGGATGCGCCATACAAAGAATTGTTGAAGAGAATCATCCTGGAATCGGAAATCCGGTTTGTGATGGATATCCATGGTGCAGCGTCTGACCATGCGTTTGGGATCGCTATTGGGACTGCGGGTGGTACCAGCTGCCCTCGCGAGCGGCCCATGATTATCCAGGCTTTGCAAAAATTTGGCCTGGGGCCAGACCAGCCGAGGTTTGAAAAATTAGACCTGGATAATATTTTCCCGGCAAAAAAGAAGGGAACCATCACGCATTTTGCCTGGTATGAGCTGGGATGCCCGGCGGCGCAGTTTGAGATCAATGGCTGTTTGCGCACGGTTCAACGGCGCGGGGATGCGTCCAATCCTGAGACATTCCGGGGTGATCCAGCCAGGATCATCAACACAGTCCAGGCTCTGACGTACCTGGTACAGGTGCTGGGGCTATCTTCGTTGGGTGAATGTTGAGTAATCGTTGGGAAATTGTAGGCCAGGCGTCAAGCAGCTTTTCCAGTCTCTGATAAAATCAATATCGAAGGGCGGTTTCTCTTCTTCTCCTCCTTAACGAGAGTCAGGTACGGCGAACCTGGCTCTCGTCAATTTAATTGAAAATCGATTCGATAATGAATGTTTATGTTAGTTGTTATGCAATAGTAAATGCGAAACAGGGTCTTGACAAAACAAAATTATTACTGTAATATGATAATAACGTTACTTGATGGAATCTAATCTGGGGTACTTCTTATGGCAAATCCAATGCTCGATCAAAGTTCGGCAACCGCTCATGGTCCAGCGGAAATGGGAATGGACCTGGATTCGCTTGTCGGGGCGCCTTCTCGGAAAAGGGTAATGGTTGTTGATGATGACCCTGACACTGTGTTTTTGGTTAAACTTTTACTGCGCCGCCAGGGGTACGATGTCCTGGGCGCCCTGGGGGGCATGGAGGCAGTAAAAAAATGTGCCAGCCTGGCGCCGGATCTGGTGTTGCTGGATTTGATGATGCCCGGCATGGATGGTTGGGAGACCATGCGGGACATGAGGCAGTTCAGCAATGCGCCGGTGATCATTGTGTCTGCAAAAGGCACTAAAGATGATGTCATCCAGGGGCTGCAGTCAGGAGCTGACGACTACATCACCAAGCCATTCCATGACGGTGAGCTGCTTGCTCGGGTGCAGAATGTATTGCGCCGCAATGTCCAGACCGCGGTAATGCACCGGATGATATTTTCTGATGTGGGCCTGACCATCGATCACGATACGAAAACGGTGACCATTAATGGCAGTGATGCCCGGCTGACACAGCGCGAATTTGAGATTTGTGCTCTCCTGGCGCGACATGCTAACGAAACCGTGACTCACGAAACGATCGGGGCAGAGATCTGGGGCGAGTACAATAGCGATGTACACAATCGAATCCGCTACCTGATCTATTTACTGCGCCGCAAGCTGGAGAAGGATTACCGGAACCCGCACATCATCCTGACCCGTGATGGGTTGGGATATATGCTGCGCACGAAACCATAGATCACTCGCTGCCTATGGGAGCAGCTCCGCTCTTACAAACAGGCGTCCCCAGGAAGAGATCCCTATGCTGGCGATGCATGTTTGTAAGGTGAGGTGGTGTTCTCCCATGTAAAACTGTGAAAACACTTCACTGGATGTGAGTTTGTTTCCGGTTGAAAGATCAATTAAATCAGATTGTGGATTGACCGGTTCCAACGCCTGGAACCGGTCGATGCTTTTTATCTGGTAGCGGCGGATGGTTCCATCTCCATAAACGATGTCGATTTCCTGCTTGGGCGCCAGGTCGAAGAATTCCGACCCGGCTTTGTCATTGTGCGCCAGCAAGCCGGTCACTCCAAACACAGCGGCAACATAAAACTGGGTCGTAGGATTGGCTTCTGAGGAGACATAATTGGATTGATTCTGCGGCTGCTGGATCACGGCGAGAGCAAACAGATCCTGGACATACACGCCGCGTACAAGATTGCTTTGTCCATTTGCTACGCTGTGGAGAAATTCTTCCAGGGTTGGAACCCGATTTGCTATGTCAGGGGAGGATGGCTGGGTAGACGGGACGCTTACCAGGCTGACTGTGTCCCCAATGATGGGCAAGAAGACAACCGGGACAACAGGTGCATGGGGAGATGCCAGCACTTTTGCCTGAACGTCTGGAGTGGCTGCCAGGAGCAGCAGGAAGGTCGCCATGGCTACTGAGAGAATGCGCAGGTGAACGGATCTCATGAAATACTCCTCAACCTGTACTCTGCGACCCCAAAAAGCGGCCTGGTTATCCCAGGCCGCTTAAGCTTTTCTGAATGGATGGTGTAGTGACGTTTTCGGCGGCCTGGCGGTCATCTTCGTGTATAAACTCACGAACTTAGACCCATGGCTTTGCGTCCCCAGCTTTCGCTGGGTTTGCCATTCTCGTTACGCTTTTTCTAAGGTACTTTAGTACAGTTGAACCTGCCTAAGTATAGTCGTTTTTTGCTTTTTGAGAAGAAAAGCAAACAAAAGTGTAAGGCTATATAGCAGGAAGATCATCCCGGGTCAGCCAGCGCTGGAGCCCCTGGGGATGGCGGTGGTTTTCGAGCAGGTCTAACAGCCCTCCCGGTGTCCCCGCATGGTGGAACAGCGAGCGATGCTCGTCATAGATAAAGCCTTCCGCTCGGGCTCGTTCAACCGCCTCCAGGATGAGGTCGTAATAGCCGCGGGTGTTCAGCAGGCCAACTGGTTTTTGGTGCAGCCCGATTTGAGCCCAGGTCAGGATTTCAAAGAATTCTTCCAGGGTACCGTAACCTCCGGGAAGAGCAATAAAGGCATCCGCCAGTTCTTCAAGGCGCGCTTTGCGCTGGTGCATGGTGTCAACGATCTCCAGCCTGGTTAGCTTCGGGTGCGCTAAGCGCGGCGTGTTAAATATCTCGGGGATCACACCGATCACGGTACCACCGGCCTGTAAGGCTCCGTTGGCGACAGCGCCCATTAACCCGGTGCTGCCTGCGCCGTAGACAATTTCTAACCCCCGTTGTGCTGCTTCAGCACCCATCTGGTGTGCAGCTTCCAGGTAATCCGCATGGATCTTTTCTGACGATCCACAATAAACGCACAGCGTTTTCACATCTACCTTCCTGTAGCAGTAAAATGGGTTGTATAATTCTGATTGCGGGTGTCAATTATAGCACCAGTATGAGAGGAGAGGGAGCAGATGAAGCCGCGGTTGGCATTCGTATTGAGCGGCGGCGGCGGGCGTGGTGCACTGCAGGTTGGTGCGCTGCGTGCCTTGTTTGAAGCCGGTATTTTCCCGGAAATGTTAGTGGGGACCTCGATTGGAGCAGCCAATGCAGCATTTATCGCGCTGCACGGCATGAGCCTGGGCAGTGTAGACCGGCTGGTTGAAGTTTGGCACTCGGCAGCGCAGAGCGACCTGCTGCCGGCTAACTACTTTTGGCTGACTTTGAGGGCGTTATTTCGTTGGCCGGCCACGGATACCACCTCACACCTGCGCGATTTTTTGGTCACCAATGGGCTCCGGCCGGATTTGCGCTTTGAGGACCTGACCTGTCCATTGTATGTGGTGGCTGCAGACCTGAACTCGGGCCAGCGCGTGGTTTTCGGTGATGATCCCGGATATTCGGTTCTTGAGGGGGTGCTGGCTTCAACGGCACTTCCTCCATGGGTGGCGCCGCTGGAACGCGAAGGCCGCTGGCTGATGGATGGCGGGGCGGTGAGTAACCTGCCTCTTGAAGCGGCCATGGAGCGCGGGGCACAGCAGATCATTGCCCTGGATCTGTCCGATTGGCGGGATATTCCTCTGGAGACGCAGGGATTTGGCCCTTTTCTGGGCAAGCTGATGACTACTGTGGAAATGCGGCATACTGAGCTGGAACTGGCCCTGGTCCAATCCCAGGAGGTGGAAGTCCGGCATGTCCTGCTGCGTGCAGTGCAGCCTGTACCGCTGCAAGAGTTCCGTTTCTCCCTGGACCTGATCGAACAGGGGTATGAGATTGCCTGCCGCCAGGTGCAACACTGGCAAATAGAGTATCCAGAGCCCTGGTGGAAGCGGCTGGCGCGTGTTACCCAGGAGCGAATCAGGCGATTGTGAGGTGATCATCGTATATGATCGTAGTAAAATAGTGATTGGGTATTGATCAATCATACGAAGCAGGAATTTTTATGAGCAGAGTGGCGGTCGTAACGGATAGCTGTGCCAGTATCCCTGAAAAGCTGCGTGATTCGCTGAATATTCAATGGGTTGCATATTATATTCACGTCGGCCAGGAAGTCCTGCGTGACCTGGCCACCGTGCAGCGAGATGAGTTTTTAAAATGGCTGGAAACTGCAAAAATCCTGCCCACTACCGCCAGCCCGGGTCCGGGCGATTATCTGCGCCTGTACGAATCGCTGGCCAAAGAGCAGGGTTTTCAGGAGATTGTGAGCATTCATATTACCTCAAAAGGCAGCAGCGCTTACCAGGCGGCGACTGTGGCGCAGTCGATGGCGCAGGAAACCCTGCCTGGTGTACGGATTGAGGTGATCGATACGCTGAACGTCTCTTTATGCCAGGGGTGGATGGTGATTGAAGCGGCGCGCGCTGCCCTGGCCGGGAAGAGCCTGGACGAGATTGCAGCCTTGATCCGGAAAATGATCCCGATTACCCGCATGATCCAGACCGCGGACACTTTGAAATACCTGTATATGGGGGGACGTATCGGTAAAGCCCAGCAACTGATGGGGACGCTGTTGAATATTAAGCCATTGATTGGCATGGTGGATGGGGTGATAATCCCTCTGGGCCAGGCCCGCAGCCGCCAGCGGGCATACCAGATGATGGTAGAAATGGTTGAGGCAGCGGTAGGCCCCAAGGGCAAAATCAAGATTGCCTATGTACACGCCGGGGCGCGCCAGGAGGTAGAGCGATTAAGAGACCTGGTGGAGGAACGCCTGACCGTAATTGAATCCTTTTTCGCTGAGCTTTCCCCGGCCTTAGCCGTGCATACCGGCCCTGGGACGGCAGGCCTGTGTTATTTTCCGGTTATGGAGGACTAGACGGCATTTTCTGAAATGAGTCTGGGTGGGGGATGAAAACCTCCGGCGACCTCGGCGATCTGCCCGGCAACTGCCAGCAGGTTCATTTCATCCCAGCGTCTTCCCAATACTTGCACCCCGATGGGCAGGCCGGCACGGGTGATCTGGATAGGGATGGTTACGACCGGGTGACCGGTCAGGTTAAAGATGCCAGCACAGGCAATCCCGGCGGCAACCTGCCCCACCTGGGTACCGTCGATGTCTGTTTGCAGTCGCAGGGGGTCGCTCAACTGGTGCGGCGAAGCCTTAAGATCCTGGGGAAAGGCTGGACGTGGAAAAACCGGCGCCAGCCAGGCATCCCATTCCTGTAGGAATTGTTCAATCTGGTTGGTCATTTCGGTCCGCAGTTCCATCAGCCGGGCTATTCCGGGGCGCAGGCAGGCCGCAGCCGCGCCCCCGATCCATCCGCTCAGGATCGGCCTCACCGGGCGGCGCGGCGCAGGCGCCCAGGAGAACGCCAGTTGAGAGGTCCTGGTGAAGAAGTTTGCCTCGACAAAGTCCAGGCTGCTCATTAACTGGGCGCTCAATTCCCAGGCCTGCTCCAGGTTGATCCCGGGCGCGGCTTGATATTGTACCTGGGCGCCCTGATCTGCCAATTGGGCGGCAAAACTTCGCACAGCCTGGCTGACCTCAGCGTTGATCGGGAAGTCACCCCAGGTGTCGCTCCAGGCAATACGCCGCTGGTGCAGCATGCGTTGAGGGGAGGTCTGCAGCCCGGGCTTGTCTCGGTCGGCAATTGCCATCAGTGCCAGTCGCAGCCCGGCTATGGAGCGAGCCGTGGGGCCTATTGAGCGCAGCTCACCTAAAGCCTGCCAGCCGGCAAGCCAGTGCGCTGGATCCCTGCGGGTGAGGTAACCCTGGCTGGGTACCCGTCCGGCAGTTGTTTTTAGTGCGAAAACTCCGCAGAAATGGGCAGGAATGCGCAGAGAGCCCGCCAGGTCTGAACCGATGTCCAGCGCAGTGAAGCCGGCGGCCACTGCAGCCGCGCCGCCGCTGCCTCCAGCAGTCAGGTCGGATTTCCAGGGATTAGCTGTTCTCCCAAACAGGTAATTGCTGGTTTGCTGGCTGCGGTCCTGGGGGGAAACATTGGTCTTGCCAAGGATGATCGCCCCTGCCTGGCGCAGCCGGGAGGCGACCACTGCGTCCTGACCGGGTATGTTCTTGGAAAAAGATGGGTCGCCCGCGGTCGAGCGCAGGCCCTGGGTTTCGAAGTTATCTTTCAGGGTGATGGGAACCCCGTGCAGCGGTCCCCAGGTTTCCCCGGCTGCCAGCGTCCGATCTGCTTCGCGGGCGCGCTGCAGGGCGCCCATCTCATCCAGCGTGGCAATGGCATTGATCGCCGGGTTATGGCGGGTGATCTGCGCCAGGTAGGCCTGGACGGACTCCTCTGCCGACACCTGGCGCTCGCGAATTGCCTGGGCAAGCTGGCTGGCGGGTAGAAAGACCAGGTCGCTGTTCAAGAAGGCGGCTGCACTTCCGCCGGCATTGGGCAGTGATAGGGCGTTTCTTGCATGGCAAGCTCAAACTCCTCACGCGCTTTTTGAATATGAAGCGGGTTATCGAGCAGGTCCACCGCGGTGAGAGCCATGATCCTGGCAGCATGCAGCATGCCTTTGTGCCCGATAGACATGCCGGCCGCGGCGGCAAAGCCCCACCCATGAGCCGGCGCCCCGGTAGGAGCACAGGTGGTGCGCAGCAGGCTGAGCGGGGCAACCCGGCTCAAGTCGCCTACATCCGTCGAGCTGGTGCGAATGGCGCCTTCGTCCAGGCTGGGGAAGTTCTCGGAGATCAGGGCGCGGCCGCGAAACCTGGCCAGCAGCTCGCCGTAGCCCGCCGGTGGGCGCAGCGTTTTGAACAGGGCTTCCACGTTCCCGGCTGGGTAGCGATCATTGATCCCCTGGGCAAAAGCCAGCTCTTCTGGGGTATACTCGATCGGGCCTATCCATTTCATCGCTTCGTACTGCAAATCTGCCAGGTAATGGTTATTGAGCAGGCTGGAAAAGGCAGAATCGAAGATGATTTCCATTTGTGTCTCGGTCATCATCGCAGCCCCCGCCGCGACTTTGCGCACGCGCTCGGTGACCTGTTCCAGCGTGTCCGGTTGGTGCGCCCTGATCAGGTAAGAAACCTCAGCCTCAGCCGGAACGATATTGGGAGCATCCCCGCCATGCGTGATAGCATAGTGTATGCGGACGTCTGAGGTGACGTGTTCACGCAGATAATTGACCCCTACGTTCATCAGCTCAACTGCGTCCAGGGCGGAGCGTCCCAGGTGCGGCGCGCTCCCGGCATGGGCAGCGATGCCATGGAAGCGGAAACGCAGATGGTAGATACCCAGGTTGCTGCCTTTCATGGCGTAATTTGCCTGGTCCGGGTGGAAGTTCAGGGCGGCATCCAGGTCATCGAATGTCCCGGCGCGCGCCATGAATGTCTTGGCGCCGCCTCCCTCTTCCGCCGGGCAGCCGTAATAGCGCAGGGTACCCGGTTTCCCGTTTGCCTCCAGCCAGTAACGAGCCGCCGCCGCGGCTGCCAGGCAGCCGGTTCCCAGCAGGTTGTGCCCGCAGCCGTGCCCGGGACCGCCAGGGACAACCGGCTCTGGAGATGTCTGGACTTTCTGGGATAAGCCAGGCAGGGCATCATACTCCCCCGCAAAGCCAAGCACCGGCCTGCCGCTGCCCCACCCGGCGCAAAAGGCGGTTGGCATCCCTGCCACGTTCCAGGTGATTCGGAAGCCCTGGCTCTCCAGGTAATCGGCCTGCAGTCGCGAAGAGAACACCTCTTCCCAGGCAAGCTCCGGCCTGGCCCAGATTTGATTGGCAAGATGGATGAATTCATCTGCATGTTCGCCCAACCAGCGAATGACGTCTTGTTTGGTCTTCAACCTATTCTCCTGAAGCTGGAATAACAACTGAATTATAACTTAAGCGAAGATTGGCGTTTGCCTGCTTTGCCTTGACAGGTTGTGCCTGGTTTATATAATCAGGTGCGGAATAGTCTGAAATGTGTGGAGAAGATCCGGCGGTTCTGTCCGGAGGGAGAAAGGGGCATGTCATCCTGGACCACCATTGATATTGGAGGAAGGAGATTTTGTAGATGAGTGAACATGACAGCCCTGTGGCGGAGGGACAGAAGGAGCGCCTGGATTTTAAAAAAGCCCTGCCGATTTTTGTGATTGTGCTGATCGACCTGTTGGGGCTGACGGTGATTATTCCCCTGCTGCCGCTGTACGCCGCTTCGTATGGCGCGGCCCCGTGGTTGATCGGCGTACTGGGTGCTACGTACCCGGTTATGCAGTTCATCGGCGCCCCTGTTCTTGGCCGGCTGTCTGACCGCTACGGCCGCCGTCCCATTTTACTGGTCTCCCAATTAGGAACCTTCATTGGGTTTCTGGTATTGGGAGCAGCCCACAGCCTGCTGGGGCTGTTCCTGTCGCGCATCATTGACGGCCTGTCCGGGGCAAATATCTCCACCGCCCAGGCAGCGATCAGTGACATTACCACGGATAAGACGCGCACCCAGGGGCTAGGCCTGATTGGAGCGGCTTTTGGCCTGGGATTTGTTGCCGGTCCAATCATTACCTTTGCCGCCCTGCATTTCAGTGGGAATGACTACCGGGTCCCGGCATTTGTGGCCGCGGGTTTTTCACTGCTCTCGATTTTGCTGACCTGGTTCTGGCTGCCGGAAACGCGGCAGGCGGGTGTTACAGGCTCGGCCCCGGTAAAGTCGCCGTTCTCCATGCAGGCTATGCTGCAGGCGGTCAGCCATCCGCAGGTTGGCCTGCTGTTGGTGCTGATTTTTGCCCAGCAGATTGCCTTCGGAGGGTTTGAGCAGATGCTGGCGCTGTTCACGCTGAGCAACCTGGGGATGAATGCCTCGGCAAATGCGGTGATTTTTGTCTTTGTGGGAATCCT
Organism: uncultured Chloroflexota bacterium; assembly: GCA_903871905.1. Lineage (GTDB taxonomy): Bacteria > Chloroflexota > Anaerolineae > Anaerolineales > UBA4823 > CAIQIV01. The sequence goes on from CAIQIV010000586.1 coordinate 41,011, forward strand.
GGTGGTCCTGGTCCAGGGAGGTTTTATTGGCCCCTGGAGCCGCAGGCTGGGGGACAGGCGGTTGATTTTGATCGGGCTGGTGCTGCTGGCGGCCGGGTTGGTGCTGACTGGGCTGACCCCTGCACAGCCAATGCCGGGCTATTCGCGACCGGCATTGGCGCAGGAGATGCAGGCAAGTGGAGAAGGCGGCGCGCCGGGAGATACTGTCAGCCATGGCCTGGCGGTTGACCTGCCGGATGACCAGCATAACGGTTGGATGGGGATTGCCTGGATCCTGGCGGCCATGATCCCGGCTTCGGTGGGCAGCGCGCTGCTGCACCCCAGTATCAACAGCCTGATCACCAGGCGGGTGACGCGGGATGAGATTGGCGGCATCCTGGGGGTATCTGCTGGGTTCTTGAGCCTGGCCAACGCCCTGGCGCCGCTGCTGGCTGGGGCGATCTTCCAGGCATTCGGCCCGCGGGCCCCGTTTATGTTGGGAGGGGTAATGCTTGCGCTGCTGTTTTTTGTCGCCCTGCGGGGCATTCAGACCGGCCGTGAAGAGGGGGCGCAGCCGGCTCTGCCTGCTGAACCAGCCGGCTGAACAGCCTGCAGCAAAGAATATGAAAAAGTGTTGGGACGCGGCGCAGAAACCTGCTGCCGCGTCCCATTTCTGTCCAGGCTGGGTATCAACTGCTGTTACGCTGCCAGGGCTGCCAGGTCACCTGGGGCGGGTCGTTGCGCCAGTATTCACCGCCCCCGCCCTGCCGGCTCATCAGGCCAAATTCCACCAGGTTGCGCCGCAGCCCGGCGGTGTCCTCGTGGAATTTTGACAGGATCTCGTTCACCTGTTTTTCGCTGTAGCGCACACCCGGATCGAAGGAGCGCACCACGTAGCGCAGGATGGCTTCATACTTCTTCTGCTGCACAGGGAAGCTTTTGATGCGCCCCTCTTGCGTCAGGTAATTGTGCAGCACCTTGCGATCATAGGCGTCGGTGTCGACATCGGCAGCCGCTGGTGCAGGGAGCTCCTCGCGGGTCAGCAGGCGCTGCGCCATGGTTTCCAGGGCCTTGGTTTCCAACTGGTAGATGCTGTAATAGCCTTCGGCGCGGGCACTGACCAGGCCCACCCGGCTCAAGCGGGCCAGGTGATGCGAGACGGTGGAAGGGTGGATTTGCAGAATTTCTGCGATTTGTTCCACGCTCAGCGGCTCGCGTGCCAGCAAGCCGACGATCTTTAATCGGTTAGCGTCGGCCAGGGCTTTAAAGAAAGCCAGCAGCTCAGTGGAGGTGTTTGGATCGTCCATTATTAAATCTCCGTGAAATTAATTTGATATTCATCAAATTAATTATACTCATATCGTTTTTTTTGTCAAGAGGTGAGCCAACAAGCCATGATCCTGGCGGCCCGTTTAGGAATCCCCCGGAAGGGTCACCTGGGTGTAGAAAACAAGCAGCGCGGGGAATTTTTCACCCGCGCTGGGATAGTTCTGGTAATACCTGGCCAGAGAACAGCTGTACGTCAGCTCATGCCTGGCGGTCGATGCGGCTGTAAAACAGCATCTGCTCCGTGGTCTGCTTGATCTGCATCGAGAAGATGCCGGATGGGCTGTAGCTGGGCTTGAGTCCGGTGGTCTGGCCCCAGACCAGGCGGCCGGAGACATCGAACCAATCGTTGCCATCGCCGCCGGCATACACGGCATCCCCCATGGGGGTCAGGCTGAGCGCGCTGCTGGCGTCATCCCGTACGCTGGAGGCAAACAGCCCGCCCTCTTCACTCCATTCTTTGGATCCCGCGCCAAGGGCCTTGATGTGCTGTGAGCCTTTAAAGATGTCCACTTGCTCGATGATGCCATTATCCTTGGCGGTGAAGGTCACCCGGGTGCCGTCTTCCAGCATCAGCGTGGTGTGCGAGTCGCTGGATTTCAGGTCAGAAAACTCACCGTTGCGGTTGCCTTCCTGGTCCGAGGTATCGACATGTGGGTCGCCCCAGATGGTGGTGCTTTTGTTGGACCATTTGTCGATGATGCTGAAGGTTGATCCATCTTTGAATTCGAAAGCATAGCGGTCACTTTCCGCCAGGTTGCGGTTGCGCACCACCAGACCCTGCACCGGGGCCCAGGATTTGAACTCAATCGAGATTTCGGTGGTCGTCCGGGTAGCGGCCACCATCTGTTCCTGGCGCACAACCTGGGAAGGGGGCTCCTTGCGCAGATCATCCAGGCGGCGGATCAGGTCTGCCAGCCGGATGCGGTTGTCATCCCGCGCGGCTGCCCGCTGGCTACCATTCTCCACGCGCCTGGCGCCGGGATCGAGCAGCGCCCTTTCTTCATCCATCAATTCTTTGGCTGATTTTGTTTTTACTTTTTTCCCCGCGCGCCGGGCGGCGGCCTGTTCATTCAATAGCAACATCCGCCTTACGACCATCCAATTTGCCAGAGAGTCATCAACTCCGAGAGCCATCGTCCACCTCCATGCGGACAAATACGCATCCTGCTATGTTCTGTTATCGACCGGGTGGACAGAAACTTTAGTGAGTTTGGGCTCAATTACAGTTGAAGATTATTCTGGCTGCTGGCGGATCAGGGCATCGGCAAGCTGGTTCAGGCGTTGTGCATCTTCGGGAGCGGTGTGGTTGGCCTGCCAGTACAGGTCCAGCAGCTCCAGAGGGGCGAGGCTGCCGATAGCTTGGTCGCCGGGCAGGCGGATGCGGCTCTCCATGCGCGGCCGCCGCACCACCTGGAAGTCAAAGGACGCCTCGGCATACTCACGCAGCGAGGCCTCATCAATCAGGGCTTCCCACTCCTTAGGGTAGTCAATGGTCAGGCGGACAATGGCATCCTGGAGTTTGGCAGGCTCAGGAAGGGCGGACAGCAGCCGGCTGGTGATGTCTGCTGGCGGCGCCCCGTTGCTTTCCAGATTCACCGCCCGGTCCACAAAGCGGCGGATGCCCTGCAGGATACGCCACTCCACCTGGGAGCGGCCGCGTTCCACCTGGGCGATGATGAAGTATTTATCGTCGCCAGCCTCGCCCCAGTCTACCCGTTCGATGGAGCCGGGGTAGATCACCGGCGGGTGGGAGCCCTCGTTCAGGTCCTGGGCTTTGTGAATGTGCCCCAGGGCGACGTAATCCAGGCGCGGGTCACAAACCAGTGAACGCGGCAGGACCAGGTCACGGCCCAGCATCACACTGCGTTCGCCGCCATACACCGCACCCTGGATGGAACAGTGCGCCGCCATCAACAGGGGCAGAGACGGATCCACCCGGCTCTCAAACCATTTTCCGATAAGCAGGTGGATTAATTCTGAAAGGTCCTCATAGACCTGCTCCATGTCGCCTGGCAGGTTTCCCTGCCTGGCCAGGAAGGAGGAGCGCGGCGCCCAGGGCAGAGCCATCAGCTGCAGCGGGACGCCGTCCAGGTCCTGCGGGCCCAGGAAGGCCGGCTTTTCAATCACGTGGACAAAGGGCACCTGCAGCGTGTCGAAAGCTTCCATGGCGTGGGCGCGGCCCAGGGCGGGCGCCAGGTCGTGATTTCCGACCAGCAGCACGGTGGGGATGCGCGCCTGCGCCAGGCGCATGATGCGCTTCCCCCATTCACGTTGGAAGGTGGGAGATGGATTGCGATCCCGGTAGGCGTCCCCGGCAAAGATCACCAGATCCACATGTTCATCGATGGCGGATTGGATGATCGTGTCCAGGGACTTGAGAAAGTCCATCACCCGCGCCGGCAGACCGCTGCCGGGGTCATGGCGGCCGTAGTTGATCATATCGATATGGGCGTCGGCAAAGTGCAGGATCTTTGGCATAACTTTCTAAGGTGTCACGCCCAGGAGCTGGAGCTGCTCCAGGCTGGGTTGGAAGCGCGGGTGGTATTTGATGCTGGCCTTGAAGTCGTCGATGGCGCCCTGGGTATCGCCCAGGGCCAGCCGGGCGCGCCCGCGCCAGTAGTAGCTTTCCTCAAGGATCGGCTCGTTGCTGGCATCCAGGGTGCTGGTCGCCAGGTCAATCACGTCCTGGTAGCGCTGGCTGTAATAATAAGCGAAGTATGGACCGGTCTGGTACCACAACATACGCCAGGGGCGCTCCTTCTCAGGAATGTTGGGATAATTAGCAAAAGCCGCATCGTACGCTGTTGCGGCGGCGGCATAATCCTTCATGTTCATCAGACTGCTGCCAACATTGTACCAGGCAAAATACAGGTCGCGACCGCTCAGGATCTGAGTTTCGTCCTGGGCTTTTTGCAGCGCAAGCTGGTAGTTCACGTTGGGATCTGCCTGCGCTCCCAGGATGGAGACCACCTCTGCCTGGCGCTCGGGTGGATAGATCACGATGTACTGGTAATTGAAGGCGCGCCAGTTATGGAGCAGGTCCTCATAGGGATACGGTTGATTTGGCCCCAGATAGGAGTCCTGCACCCGGAATTCTGATTTCGCGTCGTCATAAGCGGTGACCACCTCGTAATGTCCCATCCAGCCATCAAACTTTGGCCCTTCGAAACCTTTTTCAACGATCACTGGGAAACCGGCAGCGATGAAGCGCTTGAGCGTCTCCAGGTCTCCAGCCACGCGTTGGACAGCTTTGAAGGTGGTCTTCTGCTCCACAAAGTCGACCATTTCCCAGGGCATGACGTTCTTATCGCGCGGGTTCGGTTTCATGTAGGCGGCGGTATCCCGCTGGTCGCCCTTCCAGCCCCAGAAAGAAAGCGCCATGGCCAGGTTGGCGGGACCACAGTTGTTCCACTGCTGGTACTCATGCACCACGCCGCTCAAGGTGACTGCCGGCGGCACGGGGGAAGGGGTGGGGGTAATGGTGGGAGTGAGGGTCGGTGGCTCGGTGGGGGCTGGAGTGCCGGTCTGGGTCGGCTCAGGGGTAGGACTGGGAAAAGGCGTGCCGGTTGGCTGGGGAGAGGCCAGCGCAGCCTCGCCAGTATGCTGGCTGGAGGGGACAAAGACCACCTTCTCGGGCGGGTTGAGCGCATACTTGATCCGTGCCTGCAGCTCGCGCAGGCGCACATCGGCCCGATCTTTTACGGCTGGCACCTGGTAGACCAACAGCAGGCACAGGCAGGAGAGCACAATACCGATCATGAGAAACCCAATGAGCCTTCGATTCATATTGCCACCAGTCTTTCCCCTGTTATGGGTTTGCACCCAGTCGATTGAGCTGGTCCAATGCTGGAGCGAAGCCGGGATGGAACTGCAGGGCGGTTCGCAGGTCGGCAACGCCGCCGCTGGTGTCACCCAGGCTGGCGCGCGCCATTCCCCGCCAGTAATAAGTCTCTTCCAGGTTCTTTTCGCTCTGCATGGCGTTGAGGGTCGTATCGGCCAGGTTGATCACGTCATAATAACGTCCGGCGTAGAAATAAGCGAAATAGGGACCGGTTTGATACCACACCATGCGCCAGGGCCGTTCGTTTTGCGGGATGGATGGGTATACCGTATAAGCCTGGTCATAGGCTTCGGCTGCGCCGGCGTAATCCTGCAGCGCCACCAGGCTTGAGCCGCGGTTGAACCAGGCAAAGAACTTCTGCAGGCTGTCTTCCTGCGTGTAGATTTCTTCCGAGGCAAGCCGGGCGGCGTGCTCGTAGTTGCTGGATTCAGAGGCATCCGTCCCCAGGATTTGCTGCACCTCGGCCTCTTTTTCCGCCGGGTAAATCACCAGGTAAGCGTAGTTAAAAGAGCGCCAGCCTTTGATCATCGCTTCATAAGGGACCTTAAAGTCTGCCCCGGTGAACGAGTCCTGGGCAATGAACTGCAGCCGGGCATCATCGTAGCCGGTCACCACCTGGTAATGTCCCATCCAGCTCTTTACCCCGCTGAGATCGGTGAGATAAGTCCCCTTCTCGACCAGCACCGGGAACCCCGAACTGATGAAACGCTTCAACAGATCGAGGTCGCCGGCCAGGCGGGCCTGGGCGCGAAGATCCGTCTTCTGGGTGACATAATCCACCATCTCGTAGAGCATGACATTTTTATCTTTGGGGTCCGGTTTGATGGCAGGGCCAACCACGTCGCGATCGCCATTCCAGCCCCAGAAGGACAGCGCCATTGCCAGGTTTGCCGGGGCGCAGTAATTCCAGCGACCATGTTGGTCTTCGTATTTCACGCCCTTTAGGGCGGCGCGAGTGGGCAGCGGGGCCAGCGTGGGGCCAGGCAGGGTTTGTTCGGGCTGGGCGGCAGGCTGCAGTGGAGCCGGGACAGCCTGGAGATCCGGAGCATCCGGGACGGCGGTGGGTGTGACTGCTGCTGGGGGCAGGGTGGCTCCCGGGGTGACATGCACTGCTGGCGGAGGCAATGCGCTGGCTTTTTGCGGCACGAAGACCGCCTGCTCCGGGGGGTTGAGCATATATTTGACGCGCAGCACCTGCTCGTCCACCCGCCAGGCCAGTCGTTCATGCACCGGCGGCAGGAAATATATCCCGGCGCACAGCAGCGGCAGGCTCATGAGGAGCAGGGCTGTGCGCCGCTTCATGGAAGGGCGATCCCCAGGCTGCTCAGCTGCTGGCGCGGCAGGGAATAATTCGGGTTGAGGCTGGCGGCGCGCTGCAGGTCGGCGATCCCGCTTTCTTGCTCGCCAATCGCCAGGCGCGCCATGCCGCGCCAGTAGAGGGATTCTTCCAGGGTGGGGGTAGCCAGGTACGCCAGGGTGGTATTGGCCAGGTTGATCACATCCTGGTAGCGCCCGGCGCCGTAGTAGGCGGCATATGGCCCCTGCTGGTACCACAGCATGCGCCAGGGACGGTCTGCTTCCTCAACGCGCGGATACAGGGCAAAGGCCAGGTCGTAAGCCTGGGCAGCCCCGGCATACTCTTGCAGCTCCGCCAGACTGGTTCCCAGGTTGAAGTAGGCGAAAAACAGGTCGCGGCCAAAGAACTGCTTGCTTTCCTGGATCGCCCGGTCTGCAGCCGCGCGCAGGTTGTATTCCGCGTCGGCGTCCGGTCCCAGCACCATCAGCAGCGCGGCCTCGCGGGCGGGTTCATAAACGACCACATACACGTAGTTGAAATCCCGCCAACGCTCCTGCATCTGGTCATAGGGCAGGGGAAAATCGGGCATGATGTAAGCATCCTGGGTGATGAATTTGCCGCGGCGGTCATCATAGCCGCTGACCAGCTCGTAATGCCCCATCCAATCTTCCTTGGGCAGCTCGAAACCCTTTTCTACGATCACCGGGAACCCGGCCGCGGTCAGCCTTTTGAGCAGCTCGATGCTGCCGCCGTAGCGCCGCATGGCTTTGAGCCCGGCCTGGGTTTCGACAAAGGTGACCATCTCAGATGGCGAGACGTTCTTGTCATCAACATCATCCGCAAGGGGGCGCAGGTAGGAGCGGGTCTTGATCTGGTTGCCCTTCCAGCCCCAGTATGACAGGGCCATGGAGAGGGTCGCCGGCCCGCAGTTGTTGAATTTTTGATACTCGTGGGTGATTCCCTTGAGCACCACGGCAGTGGGGATGGCGGTGGGCGTGGGGCCAGGCGTCGGTGAGGCGGTAGGGGTTTCGCTGGGAGCAGGCAGTGTGGCCGTTGCGGGAGATGGGAGCAGGGTAGGTGTGGCTGAAGCAGGTTCGGCCACAGGCGGTGTGGTGGGCGAAGCGGCCGGGAGAGTGGGGAGCGGGTTCTGCTGCTGAGGGATGAAGACCGCCTGCTGCGGCGGGTTCAAAGCATAATAGACCTGGGTACGCCAGCTTTCCAACCGCCAGGCAAGTCGATCATGTACCGGGGGCAGGTGATATACCAGGATGGCGATCAAACACAGCGCCAGCAGCCCGGCTGCTATCCAGATTCGAGAGCGCATGGGGGCCATTATATCACGAACGAACTCCCGGTAATTTTGCTAATATTTATCATAATAATCCAAGATTGTGGTACAATCGGCGCATTATGTTAGCCGGTACCTATGGAAAAAGCCAGGCTCGCCTGCTGCTCAAAGTGCAGTGGCTGGTGTTACTCATCCTGTGTGGATCGACGCTGGTGGGTGGATATATGTTCCTGGACCGCATCTGGGGAGGCGGGGATAAAGCCGTGCGCTGGGCCATCCAGGCGCTGCTGGTCCTGGCTTATTTGCTGTGGGTGCTTTGGGCAAACCTGGAGGCCAATGTGCGGCCCGGCGAGGAGCAGCTGCTGCCTGCCCTGGGAGCAGGGAACTGGATGACGCTGGCGCGCGGCGTATTGATCGCCGCTCTGGCCGGTTTTCTGTTTTCTCCACGCCCGCCGGGTGCGGCTGCCTGGCTGCCCGGATCGATCTATTTCCTGGCCGTCGCCGCCGATTTTCTGGATGGGTACCTGGCGCGCCTCACCCGGCATGTCACCTGCCTGGGGGAGAGGCTGGATATGGGGCTGGACGGGCTGGGGGTGCTGGTGGCTGCCGGGCTGGCGGTTGGCTATGGACAGGCTCCTGCCTGGTTTATTCTGGTAGGCCTGGCGCGCTATCTCTTTCTCCTGGGCCTGTGGCTGCGCCAGCGCCTGGGGAAACCGGTGTATGACCTGTCTCCGTCGGTCAGCCGGCGCACCATGGCCGGGCTGCAGATGGGCTTTATGGCAGTGATGCTGTGGCCGCTTTTCTCCCCGCCCGGGATCCGCCTGGCGGCCGCCTGTTTTGCCCTGCCGTTCCTGGCCGGCTTTACCCGGGATTGGCTGACCGCCAGCGGGATGCTGCGCGGCCAGCCGGGGGCGGCAGCGCAGCGCATCCCCTGGCTGACCCTGGCGCTGCGCTTTGCGGCGGTCCTGCTGGGTGTAGGCCAGCTGGTTCTATCAGTACAGCAGTTTTCCTCCCTGGCGCAGCAGTTGGATGCGACGGGTGCGCCCTGGTCAGAATGGGCCGTGTGGTTGTGGATAGGGCTGCAGGCGGCAGTCACTGGCATGATCGCCGCGGGTGCGCTGGGACGGGTGTCAGCTGGCGCCGGCCTGGTGCTGCTGGGCCTGGCCCAGCTGATCCAGCCTCTGGGCGTGCAGCAGGTGCTTCTTATCCCCATCTAT
>CAIQIV010000587.1 GCA_903871905.1 uncultured Chloroflexota bacterium
GCATATTTGCTGCGGGTGTGCAGGCGCTGGAAGACCAGGAAGACCCGCTCAAAATACTGCGGATCGATGCCAATGCCATTATCCCGCACCGCAAAACGCCAGCTGCCGGCATCCCTTTCGACGCCGATATGGATCTCCAGCGGCCGCTCGGCCCGAAACTTGATTGCATTGCCCACCAGGTTCTGCCACACCTGGACCATCTGCACTGGATCAGCCCGCACCATCGGCAGCGGGTCATGGGTGAGGTGCGCCTGGCTGTCCACCAGGGCAGCTCGCAGGTTACCCAACGCGCTCACCAGGGTTTCATCGAGGCTGATCGATTGAAAAGGCCGGCCCTGGCGGTCCACGCGTGAGTAATCCAGCAGGTCATTGATCAGCTTCTGCATGCGCTCCGAGGCTTCGACCGCGTAGTGGATATACTCATCGGCGCGCTCATCCAGGCGGTTTTGGTACCGCCTCTGCAAGAGCTGCACCATGCCCGCCACGGTGCGCAGCGGCTCCTGCAGGTCATGCGAAGCGATATAGGCAAACTGCTCCAGCTCGGCATTGGAGCGCCGCAGGTCTTCAGCCATACGCTTGCGCTCGGTGATATCCAGCAGGGCAGATAAGAGACAGGGCTGGCCGTCAAAAGGAAATTGCTCAATGAATATCGCCACATCCCGCAGCGCGCCAGATTTGGTACGGATCGCCAGCTCGTGATCTTGCACCGAACCATTTTCAGCCAGCAGGCGCAGGACTTCCTGCCGCTCACCCGGATTGGCATAGATATCCAATTCCCCAGCCGTGCGGCCGAGAATCTCCCCCGGCTCATACCCCATCAGCCGGGTATGGGCGGCATTGATGCGCAGAAAGCAGCCTTCTTCCAGGCGGGTGACGGCCAGCGCCGCCGGGTTGGTATCAAAGGCGCGGGCAAAGTTCTCCTGCGACTGGCGCAGCGCCAGCTCAGTCCGTTTGCGCCCGGTGATATCAATGATCTCGGTCAGAAAATATTTCTCACCAGCCTGCTCAATCATCTCTCCGTTGACGCTGGCCCAGCCCACCTCACCGGATTTCGACTTGAAGGCCATCTCAAAATCCCGCACATAGCCCTGGCGCTGGTAAATCTCAAAGAAGCGCCGGCGCTCCGCCGGGTCGGCCCACACATCCATGACATCCGCCGTTTTTCCCAGGTAATCTTCCCGGGAATACCCGGTCAGCCGCCCGGCTGCCTCGTTGCCATCCACCAGGACTCTATCCGAAAGGCGGGCCAGGGTCTTGGGTATCGGGTCCTGGTGAAACAGCTTGTACAGAAAGTCGCGCGCCTCCTGCAGCTCACGCTCCGCCTGCCTGCGCTGGCGGATGTCGCGCGACACGCCCACGATCTGCACTTTCCCTTCTTCATCAAACATGTAGGTTGTGGTCACCTCGGTTGGGACGATGGAGCCATCCTTGCACGGCTGGTCCACTTCGTTGACAAAGGACAGGGTCCCGCTGCCCCGGGCGATGAAACCAGGCAGGTTGGCTGCCAGTGTATCGCTGACCAGCTGCTGCGACTCGGGGGTGAGCGCGTCCCCCACGGGCTGCGCCAGCACC
>CAIQIV010000588.1 GCA_903871905.1 uncultured Chloroflexota bacterium
ATCATGTATGACCCGCATCAGGCGGGAAACCTGGATCTCGAGTTTGTTGAATTATATAATCCTTTTGGTACCTTCATCGATATCAGCGGATACAAACTCTCAGGTGATATTGAATATATGTTTCCTGCAGGAACCGTTCTGGCCGCAGGCAGCTTCCTCGTCGTGGCACGCAACCCAGCCGATATGCAGGCCTTTTACGGACTGAAACAGGTGTTTGGCCCCTACCGCGGCTCGCTGCCAAACGACGGTGGAACGCTGCGCCTGCGCCATCGAACCGGTGGATTATTTTTAGAAATCCAATACGGAACTCGCGCCCCATGGCCGGACGCAGCGCATGGTTTGGGCCACTCTCTCGTTCTGGCTCGGCCCTCGTTCGGAGAAAACGATCCCAGAGCGTGGGCAGCCAGTGATCACAGGGGAGGCTCGCCTGGGCGCGTCGAAAGCATCGAATATGAGCCGACGCGTGATGTTGTCATCAATGAATTCCTGGCAAATTCGGATGAACCTCTCTCCGATTTTATCGAGCTCTATAATCACAGCAATGAGCCCGTAGATATTTCGGGCTGCTGGTTAAGTGATGACAAAAGAATATTCATTGGGAGCACCAATGCCCACGGATTCCAGTTCCCGTCAAACACACAGATTCCATCCAGGGGTTTTGTTTCCATTGACCAGAACCAGTTGGGCTTTGCCCTGGATTCAGGAGGGGAGATGATATTTTTAGTTAATTCAAATTTAAGCCGGGTAATTGACGCAATTACCTATTCCGGACAGCGAAGCGGAGTCTCGAGCGGGAGATATCCGGATGGATCCCCTGATTTTTATCTTTTAAAAGAGCGGACGCCTGGAAGGATCAACAGCGACATATTATTGCCGGAGATAGTGATCAATGAAATCATGTATGATCCGATTTCCGGGCACTCCGATGATGAATATATTGAGCTCTATAATCGAAGCGTCAAAGCAGTGGAAGTAGGAGGGTGGAAGTTTACACACGGGGTATCCTATCAAATTCCAGCGGGTATCGTTATTCCTGCTGACGGTTACCTGGTGATTGCTAAAAACGCAACGAATCTGCTGGCTCATTATCCAGCAATATTAACACAAGATAACACCGTTGGTAATTACAGCGGATCCCTCGCCCAAGCTGGTGAAACAGTTGTGCTGTCAGCACCAGAATCCATTGTCGTCACCAACCAAAACATGGAAATAACAACCAACCGTATTTGGATTGAAATCCAAAGAATTACCTATGGTGACCGAGGGCGCTGGGGAACCTGGGCAAAGGGTGGAGGCAGCAGTTTGGAATTGATCGATCCAGGCAGCGATTCAAGACAGGGAGTCAACTGGGCGGACAGCGATGAAACCGCCAAAGCACCGTGGACAATGGTAAGCTACACAGGTGTCCTTGACAATGGAGACGTGTCTGCAGACCAGCTACAGGTGCTTTTGCAGGGTGCTGGCGAGTGCCTGATTGACGATGTGGAAGTGCTCAACTCCAGCGGTGTCAACCAAATCGCCAATTCGGATTTTTCATCAGGTTCAAGCGGCTGGGTAGCTGAAGGCACCCAGGACCAGTCCGGACTGGAAACCGCCGGCGGTTATAATGGCGGCCAGTGTTACCATGTGCGTGCCGTGCGACGCGCTGATAATCAGATCAACCGCATACGTACAAACTTAAAGGCATCAATACCATCGGGCACCACAGCGACTATTAAAGCGAAAGTGCGCTGGTTAAAAGGGCATCCCGAGATTCTTTTCCGCCTCCGTGGAAAGTGGCTGGAAGCCGCTGGACTCATGACGACACCCTCAAATCCAGG
>CAIQIV010000589.1 GCA_903871905.1 uncultured Chloroflexota bacterium
GGCACACTCAAAATCATGACCTGCAGGCTAGCGCCAATATCAAATTCAGCCGGGCAGATCAGGTTACCAATATTCTCTACGAACACAAGGTCGAGGCTATCCAGATCCAGGCCAGCCAGCGCGGCGCTGACCATCGCTGCATCCAGGTGACAGGCGCCCCCGGTGCGGATCTGCACCGCCGGGAAGCCTTCTGCCGCGATCCTTTCCGCATCCACCTGCGCCGCCACATCGCCTTCAATGACCGCCATGCGCAGTTCGTCCTTCAGCCAGCGCAGGGTCTGGATGATCACGCTGGTTTTGCCGGATCCGGGCGAGGCCATCACGTTGGCCATAAACACGCCCTTCCGCCCGAGGTCCTGGCGGATCTTACCCGCCGCCTTATCGTTATCAGAGAAGATATTCTGGCGAACATCGATCAAGCATATCTCTTCCATCAACACACCTCTATTTTCTCCACGATAAGCTCTCGCCCGGTGACCAGGTCATACTCAAAGCTGCCGCAGTGAATGCAAACCAGCTTTTGGTCCACGTGTAAATCGGTACTGAAACTGCGGCCGCAGGTCTTGCAGGCAAACACGACGGGAGTTTTCGCTACGTTAATCACTGCTCCTTGCGCCGGGGTTCCTTTAGCAATATAGTCAAAGTAACGCTGGATCCAGTCTTCCTCCAGGTTGCGCATCTCGCCGATCACCAGGTGGATTTTGAGGATCTGTGTGCCGCCGTTCCGGGCGGTATGATCCAGCGCCAGTTTCAGGATGCTCTTGGTAACAGCCAGTTCATGCATAGAACGGATTGACCCGGTTCAAACCAGCCCTAGATCTTCAGAGCCAGAGCGCCATCCTCAAAGAAATATTCCTGCACACTACCCAGCATGGGCCGCGTCTGGGTGACGCGGATGGCGTCGTATTCACAATGCGTCTTACAGATTCCGCAGCCCACGCAGTAGTCCTGGTTGATGACCGCCTTTGAATCAGCGCTGAGGGTGATCGCTACCTGCGGACAGGGTTCGATACAGTTCTCACAGCCCTGGCACAGCTCACCGTCCACCTGCGACGTCCAACCCGAAGGCCTGAAGCGCTTCTTGACATCCCGGGAAGCGTTTTTGGAAATGTTAAAAGCGACACAGCAGCATGGGCAGCAAAAGCACATCTCCACAAAATGCTCCATGGTCTGGTTAGAAAACCCCCAGATAAACTGCTCCACCTCAACCCAGAGCGCCTGCCCGACCAACCCCAGCTCTGCTGCTTTGTCCACCCGGGCTAAAGCATCTTCCAACGAAATCTCATACCCCACCCGGTGTTCAACGACAGTTTTACCGCTCTTGCTGAGAAACAAGCAGCACACCTCTTTCGGATAATCGCTGCAGTTATTGGCATCCCGGCAGATGCAGGCGTTACTCGAGGCAATAAAACTGGCCTTGGACAACATATCTTTGACCAGGTCCATTGGCACCACCACACTTTCCCCTTGCTCGCTCAGATCTACGTTCAGGTTAAAGATAGTGCCGTGAGAATAACGCTTCTCCTCCGGGTCGAACATCATCAGCCGCTTGTAAATCGGCCCAAAGAGCGGTGTATTCATATACTTACTTCCCGCCACGATCAGCTTGAAGACTTTCAACACCGGTTTCCAGGTAGCCGGGCGGACACCAATTTTATCGACGATCCAATCCGAGATCCCCAACCAGCTTTTCTTTGGCGTATAGATCTGTTTTTTATGATTACCGGCTGTAGTGTGATCCATGCTTTGCCTCTTATTTTCTGCCTTCTGCACAATCTTTGATGGTTTTGAGCATGCTCTTGCACATCATAAACGAGGGGATGCCCAGGAAAAATGCTACCAGCCCCCTGCGCACCGGGTCAAACGGTTCGAATGCCGCGTCACAGCGGGTATGAAAACGGGTGCGCTCCCCACCAATATCTTCAAGAATGAAGTTCCAACTCCAGGCGAAATACTCCAACCCAAAAGGCGGGATGAAAGCGTACGACCCGTTGCATCCGGATGGGCGGCGCGAGTCAGACAGGCTGGTAAGGTATGCGCCCGGTTCCACTCCCCATACCTGCGAGCCGATCCCGTTCTGGTGATAGAAAATGTAATCACCGGCGCGCACATCCTGCCATTCGGCAACCGGATGGTAAGTATTGTAAATTTGGAAGCTGAACAGGCGCTCCAACCAATCAAAGCTGTAA
>CAIQIV010000590.1 GCA_903871905.1 uncultured Chloroflexota bacterium
CTCCACTCCGACCACTTTTACCGTTGGAGACAGTTCTTTGACGGCAGTTGCGATACCGGAGATGAGCCCACCGCCTCCAACAGGAATGTAGACCACGCCAGCATCCGGTAACGCCTCGAGCATTTCCAGCCCAATGGTTCCCTGCCCGGCCATAATTTTTTCGTCCTCACAAGGATCGATAAAAATCAACCCTTTTTCGTTCATCAGCTCGATAGATTTGGGATACGTATCCGCACCGGTTTGACCATAAAGGACTATATGTCCGCCATACTCTTTACATGCCGCAACTTTCGCTGGGGTGGTGACTTCCGGCATCACCACCCAGGCCTCAACACCAAGCAGCATCGCTGCATAGCAAACGGCCTGTGCATGGTTGCCCGATGAATAGCAAATTACCCCGGCTTGCTTTTGCTCATCGGTCAAGGACAGGATGTGGTTAAATGCGCCCCGCACCTTAAACGATCCGGTTTTTTGCAGATTTTCGCATTTGAGATAAACCTCAGCGCCAAGCATACGACTGAGACTGGTTGAATGAAGCAGTTGCGTATGATGAATATAGGGCGAGATTCGTTGTCTTGCTTCCCAGATATCGTGCAGGTTTATCATCATCTTCCTCAATTTGCTTTCAGGCTGCCACAGCCTAAAAGGGACACATTTTGATACGACCCGTTATTCAAAAAACTCAAAGAAAGTACCCACATTCATTTCCAATGCATTCCGATAAATACGATACGAAGTCGTATTATCCTGGATCGCCATACCTGTAGAGTCAAAAATAGTTATTTCCTGATCATTTTCTCTACCTGGCTTCTTGCCTAACAGGACCTCGCCAATTTCTCCATAGATCTCCTCCCTGGTAATGATACTTTCATGCAATGGGTGCCATGTTTCACCCTTCTCTGTGCATTGTTCAATCGAATCATTCACTATCTTGGCGTTTCTGAATATCTCAGGATCCAGTTCCTGCTTCCCTCGCTGGTCGGTTCCAATGGCAATAATATGCGTACCGGCCTTTACCCAGCCAGCTTCCACAAGTGAACCCTTTCCGCGGGTCGTGGTAATCAATATATCCGCCTGCTCAACGGCTTCCCTTTTCGAATTTGCCACGATGACTGGAATGTTGTACTCACCTTCGATATCGATTTTGTATTTGTTGAGCGCATCCTGGTTGATGTCCCAGGCATGGATTTCTTCAATTTTCATCACCTCGTGGATCGCCCGGATCTGCATCCTTGCCTGGTTACCGGTTCCAATGGCTGCAATTTTCTTGGCGTTTTTTCTGGCAAGGACTTTTACTGATACTGCCCCAGCCGCGCCGGTCCGGAAGCCGGTGATTACACTGCCATCCATCGCACAAATCAAGGCACAGCTCCTGGCATCAAATAGGAGAATGGTTCCCATGCCAGTCGGCAGACCAAATCCGGTTGGATTATTGACAAACCCACCGGAAGAAGCCTTCATCGAGATCACTTCACTAAACGCATAATAACCAATTTTAAAGTCGATTTCCCCGCGCGGTGCAGGCAGGTGGACACTTACATAGTCAGGCTGAATCACCTGGTCACTGTTAAACGCTTTATAAGCCTCTTCTACCGCAGGAATGACATCCTTCATGAAGAGCAATTTGCGAACTTCTTCCTTATTGATTAATAATGTTTTCACTTTGATCTCCTCAATCCCTGAAAAACCTGCCCTGGCCTAATAAAACATTTTATCCCAGGGATAAGAGACCGGAGGCGGGGCGATTCCCCGGCGCATCCCCTCTGCCAGGCGGTCGGTACGGAAGGGCTCCAGGGATACGCACGGCTCGCCTCCGGTTAAAATATCGGCCAGGATCTTCCCCACCATGGGGCCTGGGCAGAATCCTTCCCCGTTGAAACCAGCCGCCACGTAATACCCGGGGACCCCTGGCACATCGCCGATATAAGGATCACCATCTGGGGTATATTCAGTGATTCCGGCAAAGGTGCGGATGATATTGACCTGCTTGAAATAGGGGAAAAACTGGCGCCAACGCTCGGCCTGCATGGCCAGCCGGGGATGGTCCACATGAGAGCTGAATTCGTCGTTGCGCGACCCGGCAGAGCCCAGCACCAGGTTCCCGGCGCACGTAGGGCGCATATACCCCCAACCGCGCACACTCACCCACAGGTGGACCATCTGCCGAGAGAAACGCTCGGTTACCAGCAATTGGCTCCTGCCGGGGCCAATAGGCATCGGGCAGCCAACCTGCTCGCTGAAGCGGGATGCCCAGGGTCCAGCCGTGTTAATCACCGTTTCTGCCTCGATTTCCTCTGCACCGATGCGCGCCCCGCATACCCGGCTGCCCTGCTGCAGCAGCCCAGTCACCGGCGCATTCAGCCTGAAGCGCACCCCCAGCCGCAGGCCAGCCCGGGCAAAGGCCGGGGTGACCAGCATGGGGTTGGCCACGCCATCCGTTGGGCAGTACTTTCCAGCAAGCACCCGGGCCTCCATGCCCGGTACCAACTCATGACATTCTCTGACGGATAGAACCTGCACTTCCTCCAGGCCCTGGTCGCGCTCCCAGGCAGCATCGCGCTCAAAAGACGCGGCATTCTCCTCGTCAAAAGCCAGGACAATGTTCCCGGTGCGTACGTACTCCAGTTCACTGCCCAGTTCTTCGGCCAGGGTCGCCCACAGGCGCACGCTCGCCATGGACAATGGCAGGGATGCCTTGCGCCCATGCTGGCGCACGCCGCCTCCGTTGCGGCCAGAGGCCTGCAAACCAACACCCGG
Source organism: uncultured Chloroflexota bacterium (assembly GCA_903871905.1). Lineage (GTDB taxonomy): Bacteria > Chloroflexota > Anaerolineae > Anaerolineales > UBA4823 > CAIQIV01. The sequence goes on from CAIQIV010000590.1 coordinate 2,758, forward strand.
ATCTTTCTCGATGACCAGCGCCTGCCGTCCCTTCTTTGCCAGGTAATAGGCAGCTGCACAGCCCACGACACCCCCCCCCAATGATTATGACATCCGTTTTCTTAGCCATCCTGGACCACCTTATGCGACACAAAACGGTCTGGCCGGAAGGCATCTAAAGAGATGCCGGGGGCCTGGGCATTGACCAGGTCCGCCATCACCTTCCCAACCACCGGACCAAGGCAAAACCCCTGGCCGCTGAAGCCAGAGGCGGTGTAATAACCAGACTTGCCGGGTATTTTCCCAATATAGGGCTCTTTATCAGGCGTATATTCCGTGATCCCGGAAAACGCCCGCAAGAAACGCACCTCTCCCAACCAGGGCAGCAGCTGGATCATATCCCTGGCTTTGCAGGCCAGGTCTTCGTAATCCACCTGGTAGCTGTAAGCCTCGTTCAGCTTGGGCTCAAGGCCGATGATGATGTTCCCTGACCTGGGCTGCAAAATGTAGCCCCACCAACCAAACCCAACAAATGGGGTAAAGCGGTGCGGCTGGCGCTCGGTGATCATCAGCGTATCAAACTTGGGCTGGATCGGGGTAAAACAACCGGCCATCTCGTTGAAGCGGGCCGCCCAGGGGCCGGCAGCATTGACCACCGCCCCAGCGGCAAACTTCCCCACGGTGGTGGTTACCCCACACACCGAACTTCCCTGGAACAGCAGGCCGGTGGCACGAACTCCGGTGCGAATTTCTGCCCCCAAACGAGACGCAGC
>CAIQIV010000591.1 GCA_903871905.1 uncultured Chloroflexota bacterium
ACGCAGGATGGTCCGCAAAACACGTCGTCCTCCAGCTCAACGCCGGTGTAGATGGAGACATTGTTCTGGATCTTGACGTTATTCCCAATGACCACATCATTGGCGATGTGAACGTTTTGCCCCAGGATGCACTTGCTGCCGAGGCGCGAGCCGGGCATCACGTGGCAGAAGTGCCAGATTTTTGTGCCTGCCCCGATCTGGACATCCTGGTCAATGTAACTCGATTCGTGGACAAAATAATCAGCCAAGGAAGAGCCTCATCATCTTAGAGTGTGAAAATTGTCAAAAAGCAGGGTAAATGCCATGCAGCCCTGCTCAAAACAACGCCATTTTACCGCAGATTATAAAAATCAAGGTGATATAATACGGACGCTGTTTCAAGGTTGCGAGAAGAGAGTCTTTCCCTGGCTATGTCTGTAACGTCTGATCTGAGTGAACGAGAGCTGGAAATCCTGGTCCTTGTGGCTACGGGGGCAAGTAATAAGCAGATTGCCCAGCAGCTTTCGATCAGTACTAACACGGTAAAAGTCCATCTGCGCAATATCTTCTCAAAAATAGAAGTCTCCTCCCGCACCGAGGCGGCGATGTATGCGGTCAATGCCGGTTTGCTGCCGGTTGAAGCTGGTACGTTTCCCCCGGTGGAAGGCAGCAGCAGTGTAATTCCTCTGGATGGCGGATCGGGGCAGCCATCCGATGGTCTGCCTTTTCAGGGAGAGCAAGGGCAGCCCGCAGCACGCTCCGGGCGGCGTCTGCAGTGGACCCTCTGGCTGGCGGCAGCCGGGCTGCTGCTGCTGTTGGCTGCCCTCCTGGTCTGGCGCGGTTTACCCTGGATCAGCACCACGGCTGAGCTGGCCCCTGATGCGACTGCGGAAGCCAGCCGTTGGAAATCACTGCCTCCCATGCCCACCCCCCGCTTTGGGTTGGCGGTGGCGGGCATCGGCAGCCAGATTTTTGCCATTGGCGGTGATAATTCCTCCGCTGTGTCGGACGTGGTTGAGATTTACGATACGAATAATGGCGTTTGGTCTTCCGGGCTCCACAAGCCGCTCCCGGTGGCTGATGTCAATGCGGGGGTCATCGGCGGAAGAATTTATGTGCCGGGTGGCAGGCTGGAAACCGGCCGGCTGACGGAGGTTTTAGAGATCTATGATCCCCGGCAGAACACCTGGAGCCAGGGGTCACCGCTGCCGGTTGCTTTAAGCGCTTATGCCCTGGTTACCTTCGAGGGCAAGCTGTACCTGTTTGGCGGTTGGGATGGCGCCAAGGTTGTGGCTACGGTGTATGAATACGATCCGGATAGAGATGTTTGGACCGGCAAGACCTCCATGAAGATCCCCAGGAGATTTGCCGGGGCGGCTGTGGCCAGCGGCCTGGTTTACCTCATGGGGGGTGAATCCAGTGATGGGAAGGCTATGGAGAACAACGATGTCTACCAGCCGGCCCTGGATGATGGAAAATCGACACCCTGGTCTGCTGCTTCGGCCCTTCCTGAGGGGCGCCTGGGGATGGGGATCACCAGCATCGCGGATATTATTTACCTCGCCGGTGGAATTGGGAACCAGGACGGGGATGCACCTGCACTTATCTACTTCCCGGATGAGAACAAATGGCTTTCATTTGTCACCCCTCAGGCTAACCTGGGCCGCCAGCCGGGATTTGAAAGCATTGGGGCGACCATGTACCTGATGGGCGGCGAGAGCGGCGGCGTTGCTCTTTCCTCTTTTCGGTCATACCAGGCAATCTATACTGTCTCGATCCCATTGATTATTAAGTAACGGAGTTCAGAAAGGGCATTACGACATGAATGATGATTTTGACTTTGGAAATCTGGTCAGCAGGTTCATCGATATCCTCATCCGGCAGTACCAGTTCCTGCTCTTGCTATGCTTGGGAGCAACCTTCCTGGTTTTCCTTTACCAGACGGTCGCCCGGTACACCCGCCAGCCGGTTTACGAGTCAAGTGTGTTGGTGGTGACGACCAAGGCCCGGTCCGAATTGTCACTGGGATCGGGTTTTAAAACCACTGCTGAAGACCAGAGCAAGGATGTTCTCAGCCGGAGGGAGCGCCTGCAATCGTTCACTCTCTTGGTCGATAACCCGGCGGTTGCCAGCTCGGTCTTCAAGGCTTTAGAGCCAGAGATGACCAGGAACAACCTGGGAGTGCAGCGCCTCAGTTCGATGGTCCAGGGAGAGATTGTGCCAAACTCCGACTCCATCCGCGTCACGGTGTTCTATACCGATCCGGTGACGGCTTCCCTCATCGCCAACGCCTGGGGAAAGGCCTATGTGGACCACATCAATGCGATCTACAGCCGGGCGACAGGCGGGCTTTCTCTCTCGGAGTTTCGCGTCAAGACCCAGCAGGCGAAGGATGAGTACCAGCAATCTCAATCTGAGCTGGATGCATTTCTACGAGAAAATAAAATCTCTGAATACACCCGCCAGATCAGTCAGACCAATGCGATTGTCGATGATCTGACCGGCGCTCAGTATGGGTTGGTGGAGTCCATGGTCGACTTGCAGGCAGCCAATACAAAGCAAATGATTTCCGATATCTATAAGAACCAGGCCAGGGCCCAGCAGATTGCATTGATCAATGAGATCGCTAACCCCATCGATGTGTACAGTCGAACGGTGCAGTTAGACTTAACCAGCCGGCTGGCCGCCATTGATCTGAAGAAAGCGGAGGTTGTTCTTCGTCTCAGCAACCTGATCACCGAATCGGTTCAGGTAGCCTCCTTTATCGACAACGCGAATACCATGTTGAAACAGGTCAAACAGGGAGGTCAACCGGCAGTTTCATCAAACAGCCTGGCTTTATTGCTGTTGAAGACCCAGGTTTTTGCCAACTATGAAAACCAGGCAATTCGATTGACCAACCTGCCTGCCAGTTTAAGCACTGGTATCGAATCCATGACGGTAGATGGCATGGTCGGCGATCTGCAGGCATTATTGGGGGTGTTGAAAATTCGACAGGAGGAGCTGAATCAGCAAATTCGGGCGGCTTATACAGAAATTCTTGAAGCAGATTATGCCAGCGACCTGGATGTTCCATTAAAACCTTCCGGTTCCCTGGCCTCCTTGAATGAAAAACGACTGAAAGAATTAGCAGGGTCCGGCTTTTCTCCAGGGATCAGCTCACAAAACGATATGACCTCCACTCAGCTAATACAAGAAGCCAACCAGCAGGCAACTGCATTTCTCAATCTAACCGGGTTGGAACAGGCGCTGCAATTGCAGTCGGATGTCTCCCCGCTTGGCCAGGAGATCGTAAAATTGGAAGGTCAGGTCAGGGAGTATGCCGCTTTGCTCAGTAATGAAAAAAGTAAGCTGGCGGAGTTGACCAAGGCCAAGGACCTGGCATGGGATGCCTACCAGGCATTGGCTGCCAAAGAGGCTGAGCTCCAGATTTCTACTGATGCGACTGGAACAGAAGTGGCGCTCGGGGCTTCGGCGGCAGAAATGGGGAAACCGAAAGACCTCTCCGGCAGTCTCCTCCGCAGTCCCCGACTGGTTCCGATCGCCTTTATCGGCTCGCTTTTCCTGGGCATTTTGATTGCCGCAGCTTACGAAATGTGGTGCAACTATCACAACCTGACCCCCCTGGCCATTGTTGACGTCCACAGGGACTGGCTGCGCATCCAGCGCTATTTCAAACACGCTGCTGCTTGATGGCCGAACTGCGGAGAGTCCTGGCAAGGCATTTCAGGGGGACGCTGCTGGCGAAGAGATACCTGGCAGCCTGGCGCGACTGGCTGCTGCCAGCCAAAGCCTCCTACTCTCAATTTGGCGAGGATGTAGAAATTGACCGGATCATTGGCGCGTCCGATATCTCCAAGGGGATTTACGTGGATGTCGGCGCCAATCATCCATCTGTATTTTCGAATACATACCTGTTTTATCGAAAAGGCGGGCGTGGGGTGCTCATTGAGCCAGATCTGACCGCTTGCAGGCTGCTGGATTCCTTCCGCAAGGGAGATATCATCATCCGGGCGTTAGCCGGGGAAAACTCCGGGCTGCAGTCCTTCAACCTGCATATCTATCCCAGCCTGAGCTCTATTCGAGAAGTCACGCAGGAGGACCTGCTCAAGAAGGTGTACCTGCCCAAGGTAACCCTGGACCAGGTTTTCCAGGCGGTTAACCCAGCCTTTGTCTTTCTGCTCAGCGTGGACACCGAAGGCTTTGACCTGGAAGTGCTGCACGGTGCAGTCCAGATGTTAAAGCATACCTGGCTGGTTTGCGTCGAGTACGAGGAGTCAAACCGGGAAGCCATCCGATCCTGGATGGTGGATGAACAATCCTTTGACCTGGCGTATTCCAACCGCCACAACCTGATCTTTAAAAACCGCCTGGTTCAACGAAGTTGAACCAGGCGGTTCGCAAATTTCAAGGGTTATGGGATCCAGTCTGGGCCTCGCCCAAGCACGCCGCCCTTGTATAAAGGTGCTGGGGAGCCTCCTGCTGTTGGCACAACCAACAAATAACTGTCATTGCTGCTTTCCGTGGTGTAAACCACCCACTTTCCGTCCGGGGAAAAGGCGGGCCAGCTGTCCAGGCGGTCATTGAAGGTCAGCTGGACCGGGTTTTGTCCATCTGCATCGGCGATCAACACTTCCTGGCCGCTGAAATTGGGAAAGAACAGTACCTGGCGCCGGAAAGTGATCTTCTTCCCATCCGATGACCAGGCTGGCCGGTCATCCTTGCCTGATTCGGTGACCTGTTCCTCGTTGGTGCCATCAGGATGGATGGTATACAGGTTCCACAGCCCGCCCCGGTCCGCCATGTACAGGATTTTGCTCCCATCAGGTGACCAGCGTGGTGCACTTTCATTGCCTTCCTTGTTCACCAGTCTTTTCCGTTCTCCGGTCTGCAGGTTCAGGGTATAGATATGGGCCTGGGGCTGCTCATTCGATACAAACACCAGGAATTTTCCATCCGGAGACCAATCAGGGGAGAAGTCCAAAAAGGCATTGTTGGTGACCTGCACCTGGTTGCTGCCATCTGCGTTCATCGTGCACAGCTGGTAATTTTGCCCGCTCAGGTTGCAGGCATAAGCGATCCGGCTGCCATCAGAAGACCATCTGGCTTCAATATTCTCCCCATCCTTGGTGAGCTGGGTGATCTCCCCGCTTGCCAGGTTGATCATGAAAATCTGGTATTTTCCGCCCGTATAGGCATGATACAGCACCCTCCCGGTGAGGGCAGGGGGATCGACCAGGGTCTCTTTCAGCGAATAGTCTGTGGATTGGGTGGGTTTTCCCCCCGCAGGCGCTGGTTTTGTCTGGACCGCAGCAGGCGCCTGGGCATTTTGGGACTGTCCAGGGGTTGGCATTCCCGTAGGGTAAGGGCCGGTGCAGGCGCCGAGCAGTAGGGAAAGGGTGATTAGAAAAGGAAAAAATCTGACAAGAAAATTCTTCATTCCGTTCTTCCGGGTAACGTTGTGTTGATTATTCTAAAGAAAGCCATCGAGATGACCCGATGGCTTTCTTTTCCAAGCAAAACGGTGTTACGGTTGAAAGTTTAGCTTACGGGGTGTAAGCGTTGTACATCAACAGGCCGTCCTGGCCGCTGAAGTAGGGCGAGTTGAGGTTCGCCTGTGCAACGATCTGGCCGCCGGTGGCTTCGATCTTCAAACCGCCGAGGAAGGAGCCCAGGCCGTTCGCCCAGGACTGCTGGGTTGAGAAGCCCTTGATGGCGCCTGCAGCCAGGGTATCATTGATCACGGTGACGGTGTTGTCCCGGTTGGTGAAGGTCATGGTCAGGGTGGCAGCCGTGGCGCTGGTGTTGACGATCTGGAAGCCAGCGTAGAAGTTGGCATACGCCCGCAGCAGCTGCGGGATGTACAGGGTGCTGGCCTTATCCTCGTCGCGAACCATGTTCGCCGCGCCGGAGTGGTGGTAGTAGTTCGAGGTGTTATCGCGGTTATCAAAGTTGAAGATACCCAGGATACCGTTGGTGCTGCCGGTAACCTCGATGATCACGCCGCCATTGAAGCCGTTGGGCAGGTTATTCACCTGGCCGCCGATGGTGGCATTGCCCAGGAAGTACGCCTTGGTGGAGTTGGCCGCCAGGCTGTCGGTATAGGCGGAACCAACCGTGGAGCCAGTTGCGTCCTTGAAGGTCAGGGTGATATTGGTGGCTGTACCATTGGGGTTGTAGAGCGTGAAACCGCTGGTGTAGCCGTAATATTCCTTGGTCAACTGGGTTGCATACAGCTTGGTGGAGGTGCTGACCTCACCGTTGTAGCTCAGGAACTGGGTGCCGTTCGCCGGGCCGTAGTTGGTGACCGCTGCCAGCTTCTTGCCGTTGGTCGAGGAAATCTTGGCCGCGCCGTAGAAGCCAGCCATGGCCGAATAGGTCGAGGTGCTCAGGTCCATGTAGATGGACTCGCCGGGCTTGACGCCAGTGAATGGGTAGCTGTAGACCGGGGTGCTGTTGCCGCTGGCATAGAACTCAACCAGGATATCGGCATCCGTGGTATCCGCATTCTGGACCGCGATCTGGGAGGACCAGTCGGGCGAGATGGGGGGCTGGGCGGCCTGGAAGGCGCGCGCCATCACGAAGGCCAGGTAAACGCTGGTGGCTGCCTTGGTGTCGCTGACACCGGCGTGGCTGGCGCCAACGTAGGTCTGTCCGGTCAGGCCGCGGCAGGTGTCCTCGTTGACCAGCGAGTTCAGCTGCTGATCCGAGGTGACCACGACCGAGTAGATCCCATCCGGCACGCTGGACGGCAGGATGTCAGGGATATAGAACGGCTGGGCAGAGCCAGCAGCGATGCCGCCGGGAACCGCATAGGTTGCAGCCGGTACGCCGCTGTTGTTACCCTGCTTGTAGAAATCAAAGTTCACGGTTGTGGCTGCGGATGCTGTGGTATTCTGAAGCATCACACCGCTACAAATGGGGGGCAGATTCCATTGCGCTTTGGCTGGTGCAGGCACCAGGAAGGCAGAGACGACAATGGCAACCATCAACAAAATACTAATTTTCTTCATCGGCATTCTCCTTCGTGATTGAACATCGATCGAATGACATATATGTAATTGTCATTTCTGCCCTGATTTTAGCAAATTACAGGCCGAGGTCAATAATTCTTTGGTATTATTCTGCCCCCAATGGCGCCAAACAGCCACCACAGACCGGTGCTGATCACTTCGCAGGTGATGGTCCATATCCTGGATAGCACCGCGATCCCTACTGCCGCAGGTACAGGCATGCTGGCTGCCAGCGCCAGCACCAAAACCCCCTCCTTGATCCCAAGTCCCTGGGGAATACCGATCGACGCCAGGCTGATCACCACCGCCAGCCCCCACAGACCGGCAAATTCTGGGAGTTGATAGAATGGCAGTGGGATTACGCTGCGCACCAGCAGGTAAAACCCGGCCCCTACCAGCACCCAGGTGAAGAAGGATATGGAAGTGTAGGTGAGGTAATCCAGGTAGCTGTAGCGCATCCGGATTCCTTCACTCGGCCGTTTCAGGATCCTGCCTGCCAGGGAGATGGCCAGCTGGATTGCCGGTGGGCTCAGGCTCAGGAACAGCACCGCTGTCACCAGGCCAACCCATTCAATTGAGAATACCGGCTGGTGTTGGTGCGAAAACCCAAGCGAGAGCAGGTACACCGCCGCGCCGGTGAACAGGGCCAGCAGGATCTCATACAGGCTGGCAATCCACACACTGCTCGCCGGGATCCCGATGCGCGTGCCCAGGTAGCCGCGGGCAAAGTAATTCCATACCGACCCTGGAAGGTACTTGGCCGTATTCCCATAGATGTAAATGTTGGCTGTTTGGACCAGGCTTGCCTGGCTGCCGTACATGCGCTTGAGCATCCAGGCCCAGAAGACAGCCCAGTATAGGGTGGCAATGACGACCAGGGTGGTGGATAATACCAGGTATGCCGGTTGAAAATCCCAGGGATAATCGATGATCTGCTCTCGCAGCTTGAGCACCACGGCGATCATCGATCCGGCAATGGCGCCGACCAGCGCAGCCTGGATCCGCCTGGCCCATATGGGACTGATCTTCATTGGTCTCTCAGTTCCTGGTTGGTCTCTTTTGAAGCGTCTCTTCCAGGATGGACAGGAACCTCCCGGCAAACCGCTCCCAGGTGAACAGGCGGGCTCGTTCGAACCCTATTCTTTTCAACCGCTGGTAATCCTCGTCATCTGTAAGCAGTTTCCGGATGCTCTCAGCCCAGGCCTGCGGAGACAGGTAATCTTCCACCAGCAGACCAGCCTCGCCGATGACCTCAGGCAGGGCGGAAGCCTTGGATGCAATCACCGGGGTGCGGCAGGCCATGGCTTCGATCGCCGGGATCCCGAAACCTTCGTGGACAGACGGGATCAGCAGCGCTTCGGCGTGCTCATATAGTGCTGGCAGTTCGTTCGTTTCAACCGGGCCGATGTACAGCACCTCGTCCTGCAGCCCCAGCTCATTGATCAGGTTGAAAATTTCACCTGCGTCGCTGCGGCCGTAGCGTGCCCCGGCGATGACCAGGGGTGGGATAGGAACACCTTCATCCTTCAACAGCCCCAATGCTCGGATCAGCGTGGGCAGGTTCTTCTTCAAGGCCAGGATGCCGACAAACAACAGGTAGCGCTCCGGCAGCCGGTGCCGGAATCGCAGGTCTTCGTAGAGCCCGGGAGGGGATTGGTAGCCAGCCTCAAACTGGCCGGCGCAGTACACCACGCTGATCTTCTCTGCCGG
>CAIQIV010000592.1 GCA_903871905.1 uncultured Chloroflexota bacterium
GAGCTTTTGCGCTTAAGCGCAAAAGCTCAATTAGCACCCATTAGGAATTTACTTTCGCCACAACATGGGTAATAGCGCCTGATAAATCTTTACCGATGCCGATGGCACGCCTGTCTCTGCATTCAGAGGAACTGAATTGGTATACGGCGATTGGCGGGGATGCAAGGCGTTTTCGTTGAAGCCCGCGGGAGATGCAACGATTTGCTCTTGCAGGGCGAAAGCAATATTCATTTTTGCTTCTACCTCGTACTGGTAGATTCCGTTCTCAGAAGCAGTGAAATTGACGGTTTGAGGGGAAGGCGCGCCCAAACTCTGGCCCATACTGCTTCCACCCTGAGTCCACACATACAAATCAGCACTGCCTGACGAAGTGAGCGTCAGGATGACATTTTGAGGCGCCTCCAACGGGCGGCGATAGATCCGCACCTCTCCAGCGGAGAGAAAATCCTCGACAGGCTGGTAATTGATGGATGCTTGAAATGCTTGTGAAGAAATATTGCCGGCCCGGTCTGAAGCCCATACTTGTAGAAAATGTACTCCAGGAGAAGGGTTTAGCACCCAGAAGAAATCATGAGCAGCAGAATCGTAGGGCAACCAGGGCGTTACCCGCACGGCTTCCCAGACATTCAGCGCGCCCTCAATTGCCTGGCTGAAAGTATATTCAATGAAAAGCAGATTGGAGATTCCTGCCCCGCTATCCACAGCCGTGGTTGTCACCCTTACTGCCCGGCTGGAAGTGAAAGCTTCACCTCCATTAATCGTAACATTCTCAACAACCGGCGGGGTATCATCTCCCAGTTCAGGCAGAACGGTCACAACACGATGAATGGTATTGTTTTCTTCATCCAATTCAGGCACAAGATTATAGCGGTCAATCACAGCATACAGGTGAAAATCCCCTGGCGCCGGCACTGTCCAGGGCACAGCCGTTGAAATAGCGATGCCATCCCGTCCCAGGTCTTTCACCGTGCCACTGCCAATCGGGGAGCCGCCGGATTGTGGATCACCCTGATAGAAATCAACCCTCACCCCTCCCAGCGACGCCGTGCCTCGCAAGCGGTGCAGGGTTAAGCGCAGATTAACCGGCGCAGATGCCGGGAAACGCACCATTTTGGGCTCCAGGCTCAGATCCAATGAGAAAGCATATAAATCATCTAATTCTTGCGCGTTCAGCACTGTATAAGCGCCAGCCAGAATCGACGTGTCGCTACCAGGGTTACTGACCACTATATCATAGCTGCCAGCACCCAAACCCGCCGGCACAGAGGCCATGAGCACAGTACTGCTCAACGCAGTGACATTTTCTAATGCTGCTGCCACTGTCTGAGGTCGTTCAAGCCTGGCAAGAGCGCCAGACTGGAAACCATTGCCCTGGATGACCACCCGAACCGGCAAATCATTACGACCACGCGCAGGGATAATTGCGACCAACGGAGGCGCAGGCGGACCTGAAACCACTGATACAGGAAGAGAAGAATACCCTGCCGTACCCTGACCAAGCTGCCCATGGGTATTGTCTCCCCAGCATTGCAGTGTCATGGTGATCAATACCACGCAAGTGTGATTCCACCCGGACGCGATACTCATGGCCCTACCTGCCAGACTTTTCACATCTACCGGCATAGAACGAGCCGTTATGGTTTCATCTCCTAACTGCCCGCTGCTGTTCATCCCCCAACATTGCGGAAATCCAGTAGATAATAACACACAGGTATGGTTACCTCCAGACACCATGGCTGTAACCTCAACGACCAAACCAGTCACATTTACGGGGATAAGGCTGTTGGTTGTGGTTCCGTCCCCTAATTGGCCATTGCTATTTAATCCCCAGCATTGCACCGTATTATTATTTAGAAGCGCGCAAGTATGATCAGAGCCTGCCGAAATCGCCTTGACTCCATCTGCCAGGCCGGTCACGTTTAAAGGCGCAGAACGATGAGTGGTTGTCCCATCACCTAATTGGCCATTGGCGTTGTATCCCCAACATTGTACAATTCCACTATTAAGAAGCGCGCAGGTATGATAATACCCTGCTGCAATAGATTTAACCCCACTGACCAGCCCTGCGACAGGCACAGGTGTAGAACGACTTTTGGTGGTTGCATCTCCCAATTGACCATACACGTTATATCCCCAACACTGTACTGCTCCATTGCTAAGGAGCGCGCAGGTGTGTCCCAACCCGGCAGATAGGGCTGTCACACCGCCTGCCAGGCCGGTTACATTCACCGGAATAGAGCGGTTTATGGATGTACCATCCCCTAACTGAAATCGATCGTTCTTTCCCCAACACTGTACTCCCCCCGTAACAGAAAGCGCGCAGACATGATCTTCCCCAACGGAAAGAGTCGTTATTCCACCAGTAGCCAATCCAACCACATTGACCGGAGCCAGGCTATCTGTGGTGGTTCCATCCCCTAATTGGCCGCTGCTATTATTTCCCCAACACTGCACCACCCCGCTGAGCGCAATCACGCAAGTATGGTCAGAACCGCCGGCAGCACGGCTTGCTAACAAACCAGGCACGTCAAGGGGAGTAGGCGAATAACCGTTTTCAAACCCATTGCCCAACTGGCCTGAAAAGTTACTGCCCCAGCATTGTACAGATCCGGTGTTTACCAGCACTGCGCAGGTGTAATAGTATCCCGCTATAAGCATGGATGCAGCGCCTGCCAGCCCTGCCACGTCCCCCGGAGCACGGCGATCGATGGTAGTTCCATCGCCTAACTCACCATAGCGGTTATATCCCCAACACTGTACTACTCCAGTATCGAGGATTGCGCAGGTATGATAAAATCCAGCTGAGATCGCCTGAACCCCGCCGGTCAAGCCTGTCAAATCCACCGGCTTTAATCGCGCTACCAGCGTTCCATCCCCCAACTGTCCATAACGATTATCTCCCCAGCACTGTACTGCTCCTGTCGTGAGCAGTGCGCAAGTATAATCACGCGCTGCCGAAACAAATTTAACCTGGCCAGCCAACCCGACTACCGTTACCGGCGTAACGCTATCTGTTGTGGATTCATTGCCCAATGCCCCGAATAAATTGTTGCCCCAACACTGTACTGCCCCTGTATCTACTAACGCGCAGGTGTGCCGGTACCCTGCAGAAATCCCTTTGGCCACGCCAGCCAGCCCCGTTACTGTAACCGGGATAAAACGATCTTCATTGAACCCATTCCCTAACTGGCCCGAAAAGTTATATCCCCAACACTGGGCAACACCCGTGGACAGCACAGCACAGGTATGATACCTTCCTGCCGAAATGGCCGTCACATCGCCCAAGCCCATCACGGCAACGGGGGCATAACGGTTGGTGGTAGTCCCATCCCCTAACTGCCCATAATGGTTATATCCCCAACACTGCACGGTTCCAGTAAGGAGCAGCGCGCAGGTATGCCAGTACCCTGCCGTGATCGCCTTAACTCCAGTCAGGCCTATCTCCGTTGGAATGAAGTGATCTGAAGTTGTGCCATCACCTAACTGTCCGTAACGATTATCTCCCCAGCATAATACTCCACCCGCGGCAGTCATTATGCATCCATGAAATCCACCAGCAGCCACCTGCGCGGCATTTTGCAGAAGTTGAGCAACCGGGAGGCGCTCGGCTGCCGCCTGGGGATGATGCTCCAGCAAATCACCAGGCTGTAAACCCGCTGAAGCAGGAGCCACCACAGAAAATAACAGTACTATTGCGCAAAGAAAGCGAAAAGCGAATTTCATCATTTTGGATTCTCCATTAACGAGGACAAATTAATAGGAAGCACATATCCAACAAATGGCAATATTTCAAATGGATGTAGATTGAGATGATTATAATCGCAGAAAGCTGGATCTTCCCAAAAAATAGGGAAAAATCGATTCACTTTTGCGAACTATGTTTACAAAGGTGAACACCCCTCCTCTTTGAGATGAATACGAGCAAAGCAAATCACGCTGGTTGCAAAGCTGATTCCGGTATAATAGCAGTCAATTGTGGTTTATTTTTTTCATAAATTGCGCGGTTGGTCGCAAATTTTTCTGGAGGACATCCTATGAAAATCCTCGTTACTGGAAGCACTGGCGGTATCGGACAGTGGGTTGTCAGTCGTTTGCTCGAAGCCGGGCATACCGTCCGCGCTATCGATATCACAGCACAACCCCTTTCATCAGATTACGAATATCTCCCCGGCGATATTCGTGATATCCACCTGATTCGCAGCGCCGTTCAAGGCATGGAAGCTGTTGTTCACCTGGCTGCTATTCCTTATGACGGTGACCGCCAGGATGAGCAAGTATTGGATGTTAATATCCGCGGCACTTACACCATCTTGCTGGCCTCACAAGAAGCGGGGGTGCGCCGTGTGGTCAATTTTTCCAGCATTAACGCAATCGGGCAAGCCGAGCCAACCCATCCAGGTCTCTACTTACCCCTTGATGATGATACACCTCACCATAACGTGCGCAACTACTCTCTTAGCAAGCATGTCGGGGAAGCGATGTGCAGCGCTTTTTCTCGGCGCGGAGTCTTTAGCGCCGTTAGCCTGCGCCCTACCCTGGTCACCCATCCTGGTCCAGCAAAGCAGCACTGGTGGAATTTTATGCCCGAAGAGGCGAAAATTCGCTTCGCTACCAAAGACTTCTGGTCTTACGTGGATGTGCGCGATGTAGCCGAAGCTGCCTTACTTTCTCTCACCGCTCCGGTTGAGCACCACCAGGCTTTTCTGCTTTCCGCTGCTGATAATCGTTACCATACCCCAACTGCTGAAATCGTTGAGAAGTATTTCGCCCATCTGCCCTGGCCTAAAATATCACGCGAGGCTTACCTGGCGCGCGGCGAATATGTTTCATTACTTAACTGTGATTCTGCCAAAGAGGTGCTGGGCTGGCAGCCGCGCTGGAGCCAGTTTGATCCCGCTGCCGGGTACATGTCATGACCAGCCCACAAGGCAAAACTATCATACTTACAGGCGCGTCCGGTGGATTGGGCGGTTACATTAGCATCGCTCTCAGGTCGTACTCCCATTGGGTATAATGCGACTTACTCCGCAACCAAAGCCGCGCAGATTGCCTGGAGCTACGCTCTGCGCCAGGAGTTAGAAGGCACGGGGGTGAAGGTTTCAGTAGTCTCCCCTACATTTGTCTCCACGGCTGGCATGAATGCGCGTTAAAGCATCCGCCCCCCGCGGATAGCACGGGAAGTGGCTCCTGAAAAAGTAGCACGCGCTGTTGTTCATGCCTTGCAACATGATCAACTGGATGAAATCGTCTCCACCGGGCTGCCCATACAACTGTGCTACCGGAATACAAAATCCAGGTATTGTGCGTGGCCATAGAAAATTGCTCTTGTAAACGTCACACTGTAGCTGGCATTGGTTACTGTCAGAGAATAAAAGCCGCTGGAAGCCTGGACCGGTGGCTGGACCCACAGCGCATTCTGATCAGGTAGAGACCGTGTTAAAATCACCTGAGCCGGAAGGCCGCCGATCATAACGACAGTTTGCTCAGGATTGCTGCCTGGCGCAGTCAGCACGCGCACAAGGCCCGGCGATTCAGGAGCACCAACAAATGCCACAGCATAATCATTGGGC
>CAIQIV010000593.1 GCA_903871905.1 uncultured Chloroflexota bacterium
GCCTCCGGGGCCAGGCAAAGTTGCCCAAAGCCCTCCCAAGACCCAAAAACCTCACCAAAACCCCGAAAACCCCAAAACCCGAAAAACCCCCGGAGGGGGACCTTCGACGGGAGGGGAGGGGGTCATTTGGAAGGAGACATTACTTACTTGGTCAGCAGCACCAAAGGGGTGAGCTCATTTAGACATCAACCAGCCCTGTGCGAATTGCAAATTTGACCAACTCAGTTGATGAATGCATATTTAGTTTGTGCATGATCCGCTCCCTGTGACGAGAAACGGTTTTGGGGCTGATGCCCAGTTCTTTTCCGATCTGCGGGCTGGGCAAGCCATGAGCAACAAGCTCCAAGACCTGAAGCTCCCGTTCGCTCAACACATCAAGACCAAAGTGACCATCTCCTGGTCCCATTTCCAGGCATTCACCGGCGTCATGAGTTTGGAAAGACAGCCGGCGGTAATCCTCTAACAGCCAACGTGCAAGAGAGGGCTGGAGGTAAACATTGCCCGCAGCCACAGAACGAACGGCAGAGATCAGCTCATCCGCTGCAGCCTGTTTAGTTAAATATCCCGAGGCACCTGCACTGAGCATCGCAAAAAAATATTGTTTATCTTCGTGAATGGTGAGCGCAAGCACACTGACTTCAGGCCGCGCTTCCTTCACTGACCTGGTCGCCTGCAATCCATCCACCCCAGGCATCGAAATGTCCATGATCACCACATCTGGCTTACATTCAGCCACTTTTTCAAGGGCTTCACTACCACTTTCTGCCTCACCCACCACCAGGAAATCCTGCTGGGTTTCCAATAATACCTTGACCCCCGAACGAACAATCAGGTGATCATCAACCAGCATCAACCGAGTTACCATCAGGTCCTACCTCCGCTGTTACAGTACCGCTTAAAGGAATGATAGCTTTCACTGTCGTACCTCTACCAGGCGTTGAATGAATCCAAAGCTGACCACCTACCGACTCAACCCTTTCACGCATCCCAGCAATACCATAACCCAAGCGATCTGGAACATCCATTCGACCTTCAAATCCTTTGCCACGATCTGCAATTTCTAGTTGTACAAGGTGTATATTATAATGCATGACTACCTGGGCTTGCATCACTTCCGCATGCCGGGCTACATTCGTCAGCGCCTCCTGGACAACCCGAAAAATGACTGTTTCAACCAGAGGGTCCAAACGGTTTCGAGATCCGGTCACTTTTAGGTCAATCTCTATCCCATAGTTACGACGATCTTCATCCACCAGAAAATTTAAAGCCGGGATCAACCCCAGATCATCCAGCTGCGCCGGACGGAGATCATACACCATCCGGCGGATACTTTCTCCCATCTGCCTTCCCAGCCCTTGCAGATTGTCGATCACCGTTAGCATATCTGGACGCCTGGAAACCGCTTTTCTCAATGCCGCGAGGCTCAGGGTAGAAGCGGTGAGCATCTGGGCGGTTTCATCATGCAGTTCCCTGGCAATTCGGGCTCTTTCTTCCTCCTGAGCTATAACCAGGTGCCTCAACAGGTCACGCCGCATCGCCTCCCGCTTCTCTAATCCTTTTCTGACCTGCTCCGGGGCATCCAAACGTGCCTGCTGGGCATTTATTAATATCTGCTGCCTTTCCTGGTCAACAATAGCAGTTACCCGCAACAAGCCAATTGTAATCATTACAGCCAGAAAGCCACGCAGAGCTTGAACAGGGAATCCGGTATAACGGAAAAAATTCACAGAATTTAGCCAGCTTGCCGGAAAGAAATCCATCGGTGGCACAAATAATTGTGTTCCTGCATAAACCAGGAAACCCACCATTACCAGGAATAAGGCATACACCAGTTCAGATTTACGTTGAGCTAAAGGGCTTTTAGTTTGAAGATAGAAAGCCAGCCCGGCAAGACTTGCCCCTGGCACAGCCAGCACATACCGGGCAGCTGTATCTGCATGTAACAGCCAATGACCGGGTGCATTCCAATGAATCAATGCAGTAAACCCAAGGATTAAGAAAAAAATACATAAGAATAATCCCCCAATGGAATAATCCAGGATATTGAATCTGCTCTTTGGACGGAGCACCCGGATACCAAAAACCATCAGAGCAGAAAAACTGAGCGTCAACATCCCCAACCGCAACCAATCAAACCAAGGTGAGTAATTGATTCCCAACAACTGGCGATTGAGCAACAACATCTCAATCCATTCATGGACTCCATGAACAAAACCAAAAATGGCTAATGGTTTCAGTGCATGTACATCTGCCAGGATGGGTGAGCGGTTTGCCTCCAACAACATAGCCAACCCCAGGCAAAAAAAAGCCAACCCATAGACAAAAAACACCAGGGAGATATTAATCGAAATTCCCAGGAGTGTCATCCTGCATCCACCTGGTTAAAAAAAAACTTCCGATGCAAATAGTACCGGAAGTCTTCCCCTTGGCTGTCTTCCAGCCAGGCAGCTTAAAATATGGATATCCATCGTATTCACCAAAATTAAATTACCCTCTCAGGATAAGAAATTGGGTAATTTCACCAAAAAAATATCAAGGCCTGGCACATAAAATACCAAACGTTGGGTATTCTATCCTACCCAAGAGGTTATGACAAGGAAAAGATTAAGAAAGCTTCTGCCAGGATGAAATTATGCTATGATCTGAAATTGTGAGAGACGAAGAGGGCAGCACGTTTTATATCATAACCGACCAAACGGAAATCAGAGATTTGATCGCCGAGCAGACATTGAAATCATCTGGCTATCCAGTTTTCTCATTCCTGGATATTGACAGCGCCATGGGGGAAATTCTGAAACAGCCACCAGACTGCATCATCGTAGATACCAATCTACCTGGATTAAGTGCCAAAGACCTGATGGTTATGATGCAAGCTCAAGGCATCGATGTTCCAGCGATCGTTTTAGCCAGGAAAGGGGAAGAGGCCGACGTGATCCAGGCCTTCCGCCTGGGGGCTGAGGATTATATTCTCTGGCCTTGCCAGGAAACGGAGGTCCTGGCTGTAGTGGAGCGGGTCCTAGGCAGGGTTAATTCGCTCAAGCAGCGTGAGCGTATGGAACGGCAAATACAACGAGCTAATGCGGAACTGCAGCAGCGGATAAGAGAAATGACCACAATCTACAAGATTGGAAAAGTCGTCACTTCTATCACCGATATCTCACTGCTGTCTGAAAAGATCTTGGATGCTGCGATAGAAGTTACATCCTCTGAGATCGGGTGGCTGATGCTACGCGATGAGGCCACAAAGGTCTTCTTTTTAGTCGCACACCGGAATCTGCCGCCCTTGTATGCCAACCGCCTGCACAAACCATGGGATGATGGGATCAGTGTCCTGGCTGCTCGTTCTGGGAAAATGCTCTTCTTGTATGGCGAAAACCTGACCCGTTTCGAAGTAAGCAAGTTTGGTAAGTCGATCCTCATCGTACCGATTAAATCACAGCAGCAGGTGATTGGGTTAATGATAGTAATGCATGCCCAACCCACTCCATTCAATCAAAATGTGATCCGCTTGCTTGAGGCTGTTGCAGATTACGCTTCGATCTCCCTGCAAAATGCGCGGATGTTCCTGGCCGTGGAAGAACGCCTGCGAAGTATGAACCGGGCTGAAGATGCACATATGCGAGAACAAATCAACCTGGATATGCTGCGAAACTTCAGTAAGGAACAGGCATCAATCATCGAAGAAACAATGGACACTCTGGAAAGCCTATCAAAGATTCCCGCCTCGCGCTGGAGTGCCAAGCAGCGCGATTCACTTTTGCGCTTGCGCGACCAGGTGGAGAGCCTGATCCACTTGGCAGAGACGTCAGCAAATATTTCCGACTCATCGATGCAAAGCTAAAATTAAGTCTGCCTGCCTGGCCAACCAATTAAGACTTTTCATCAAAAACCAGGGAGGAATATACCTCCAGGATACGCCGGGCAATCTTGTCCCACGAGTACTCCTGAGCGAAAGCTGCGGCCTGTTTTCCCAATTTTTCTCGCAAGTGAACATCAGCTATAATATCCACCAGGCGATCTGCCAGTGAAGAAGGATCATCTGCTGGTACGGTGAAGCCAGTTTCCCCATCCTTAACCAAGAATGCCAAACCTCCTACCTGCGATGCCACCACCGGCGTGCCACACGCCATTGCCTCCAGCGCTACCATTCCAAAAGATTCATAGTGCGATGGAACAACAACCGCCTCAGCCGCCGAATAATAATATGCCAGGGTATCCTGCCCCCTCTTACCCAAAAATGCGACCAGATCTTCGAGATCATACTCCTCGCGCATAGACTGCAGACGTTTCATCTCGCTATTAATCTTCTGGAAATTGAGATCCGGATCGCCTCCAATCACTGCAAGATAAATTGGGTGCTGGCTGAAGAACCCAGATTGACGTAGGATATTGATCGCATTCAGAAGCACATCAATCCCCTTCAAGGGCTCAATCCTGCCTACAAACAATAACATCCGGTCCTGAGGCGATAACCCGATAAATTCCTTGGCTTCATCTGCCGGGATAGGGTAAAAATGGCCAAGATCTACTCCGGGAGGGATGATCACAATCTTGCGCGGATCTGCGTGGTATAACCACTGCAGTTGAGCCAGCTCTGCCGGTGTTGCAGCTACAATCCGGTCCGCAAAGTGCAGAACACTGCGCTCGCCATTCAGGCGGTATTCCCCCTCTGCCTCTTCTGGCGTGCGAGCTACCCGCTGCTTCATCACGCCCAATGTATGGAACATGTTTACCAGGGGAATATTCCACGCTTTCTTTAATTCCAATCCCGCCAACCCAGACATCCAATAGTGGCTGTGGATCAAGTCATACTTAATCCCTTTATGGCGCGAAAATTCCTGGATCCCCGCAGCAAATTCTGGCAAATATGCCACCAGATCCTGCTTGAGAAGTGGGCGTTCAGGACCAGAAGGGACGTGTACCACGCGGTTCCCAAAACCCAGATCATGCAGCACATGCGGAACGTGTTCATCTTGAGAACGGGTGAACACATCCACATGAACCCCTAAATGTCCCAGCTGCCGGGTTAAATCCCGTACGTAAACATTCATCCCACCAGTATCTTTACCGCCTAAAGTAGCCAGCGGGCAAGTATGATAGGATAACATGGCAATATTCAAGGTATTTTCTCCTTGCCACTTTTGATTATTTACTGCTATAATCTAGGCCGTTCAATCACAGCCCTTCTTCTTCGCCACCGTAGCTCAGTCGGCAGAGCAGACGTTTCGTAAACGCCAGGTCAAGGGTTCAAATCCCTTCGGTGGCTTTTTTGTTGCTGATCAATTTTATCATCATGACCTGGGCATAGTATAATTTATCCGAGATGAACAACCACTCCAATCCTCTGGTGATTGCCATTGCGGGTGGATCAGGTTCGGGAAAGACCACCCTGGCAAAGATGATCCTCCAGCGTGTTGGAGAGGATCGAATTTCATACCTTCCTCATGATGCCTATTACAAAGATTTGAGCGCCCTGCCTCCCAACCAGAGACACACGATTAACTTTGATCATCCTGATTCCCTCGATACAGTGCTGCTCAGGGAACACATCCAGGCGTTAAAAGCTGGCTGTCCCGTTTACCTGCCGGTTTATGACTTTAAGCGCCATACGCGCACAGATCAAACACTGCGCGTTGATCCACACCCGGTGATCATGGTAGAAGGTATATTGATCTTCTCCGAATCCGATCTGCGTAACCTTTTTGACGTAAAGATATTTGTTGATACCGATGCTGACCTCCGCTTCATCCGCCGTTTGGAACGAGACATCCTTGAACGCGGCCGCACTACCGAAGCCGTGATTCGCCAGTATCTGGCAACGGTGCGTCCCATGCACCTCGAGTTTGTGGAACCATCCAAGAGATACGCCGATGTGATCATTCCCGAAGGGGGGATGAACGAGGTGGCAATGGAGATGGTTGTTGCGCGCCTGGAGAGTCTCCTAAATTTAGATGTGGAACAAAAATCAATTCACAATCCCTGAAAGGAAAACATGATGACATCCCAACCTTTACGCTGGCCCAAACCTCCTGAGATGGCGATCGATCAGAAGAAAAAATACACTGCATTAATTCACACCACCCAGGGTGATATATCTATCCAACTCTTTGCCGATAAGACGCCAAAGACTGTGAACAACTTTGTCTTTTTAGCTCGACAGGGTTTTTACAATGGCACGATTTTCCATCGGGTAATTAAGGATTTCATGGTGCAGGGCGGCGATCCAACCGGCACAGGACGGGGCGGGCCAGGGTATCAGTTTCCGGATGAATTTGACCGTTCTTTAAGGCATGATAAACCGGGTATCCTATCCATGGCGAATGCTGGCCCTGGCACGAACGGGTCCCAATTTTTTATCACTCATGTCCCGACACCCTGGCTTGATGGCAAGCATAGCGTCTTCGGCCAGGTGGTCAAGGGGATGGATGTGGTCAACTCGATCCCTGAGCGTGACCCGATGAAATTGAATGCCCCGGCAGTGAAGATCAATGAGATTTCGATTGTAGAAGAATAGGGTGCATACGATAGATGGTTGACCTTGCCAAAGTCGATGCCTACCTGGACTCTCACCTGGATGAGAGCCTGGCTGAATTGTCCACCTTTTGTACCCAGCCCAGCGTCGCTGCACAGAACTGGGGTATAGTTGAGTGTGCAGAGCTGACTGCAGAGATGCTGCGCAAGCGTCATTTCGATGTAAAAATTACCTCCACTGGTGGAGCTCCTGTGGTTTATGGAGAAAGGGCAGGAGCCGGGTCAAAAACCCTGCTTTTCTACAACCATTATGATGTCCAGCCCCCTGAACCTCTGGATTTATGGGTTAGCCCTCCCTTTGAACCAACCCTGCGCGACGGCAAGCTGTATGCACGCGGCGTATCAGACGATAAAGGCCACCTGGTCAGCCGTCTCTATGCAATCGATGCCCTCTTATCATTAATCGGTGAGCTTCCCTGCAACATCAAATTTCTGGTTGAGGGCGAGGAAGAGATTAGCAGCCTGCACTTGAAAGATTTTGTGCTGGCCAACCAGGATTTGCTGGCAGCGGATGGCTGTGTATGGGAATTTGGCGGGGTAGATCACTGCGAGAGGCCTATACAATACCTTGGGCTGCGCGGGATCTGCTACGTTGAGTTAAGTGTGGAAACAGCACATATTGATGTTCACTCCGGATTAGGGGGCTCGATCTTTCCCAATGCAGCCTGGCGGCTGGTCTGGGCGTTGAACAGCCTGAAAGGCCCGGATGAGCGCATCCTCATCCCAGGTTTCTACGATGCTGTGCAAGCCCCCAGCACCCGAGATAGGCAGTTGATGGCTCTGCTGCCGGAGGCTGCCGATGAATATCGTCAACGCTACGGAATTAAAGAGTTTCTCAAAGGCCTCCACGGAGGGCTTGAGCTGCAGCTGGCAGAGGTCTTTGAACCAACCTGTACCATTTGCGGCCTGACCTCCGGTTACCAGGGCCCTGGCTCAAAAACCGTCCAGCCAGCCAGGGCATCGGCAAAAGTTGATTTCCGCCTGGTTCCCGATCAGACGCCAGAAGACGTGCTGAATAAACTACGCGCCCATTTAGATACACAGGGGTTTGATGATATCCGGATTGATTTTCTCGGCGGTGAGCCGCCGGCACGAACTGACCCTGACCATCCCTTTGTGCAGATGGTGGTGGACACAGCCGAATCGGTCTATGGAACGAAGATGCAGGTTGTACCGATGGTGGGCGGTTCAGGCCCCAGTCACCCGTTTATTCACCATTTGGGACTACCTGTGGTCACCGCGGGGATTGGGTATCCCGGGCAGTTGGCACATGCCCCGAATGAAAACATCCGCATCGATCTATACTTGAAGGGAGCAAAACACATCGCCCGGATCATCAATGAGTTTTGTAATAATCCGTAAACCGGTGTGGGAGCATTCTCGTTCTGTACAAATTCAAAATAAAATCAGGAGGATTCCATGTTAGTCGGAGATCGCATGTCTCACCCCGTGATTTACATCTCCCCCGAGATGCCAATCGTTGAAGCTCTGAGCCTTATGAAAAAGGAACATATCCGGCGTACACCCGTGGTCAAGGACGGTCAGTTGGTAGGCATTGTCTCGGATAAAGACCTACTCAATGCTTCACCTTCACAAGCTACTGCTCTCAGCGTCTGGGAGATGAATTACCTGCTGAGCAAAATCACAGTGAAGGACGTGATGACTAAAAAGGTCCTGGCAGTCTCGGAAAATACGCCGATCGAAGAAGCAGCACGCATCATGGCTGATAATAAGATTGGCGGACTTCCCGTAATGCGCGGGGAGGAGATGGTTGGGATTATCACAGAAACCGACCTGTTCAAGGTATTCCTCGAGATGATGGGGGCGCGCGAGATGGGTGTCCGGGTGACAGCCATTATCAAAGAACAACCCGGGGAACTGGCCAATCTGACCAAAGCAATTGCTGAAGTTGGCGGCAACTTTGTAGCCTTTGGACAATTTACCGGAGAATCACCCTCAAACCGCCTGGTTACATTCAAAGTAAATGGGTTAAAGAAAGAACAGGTCCAGGAACTGGTTGAACCCCTGGTAGAGCGGATCGTCGATATCCGCAGCTAGATGAATAGACAGCCTCAAAAAGTGCCTTCCTTTTGGGGCTGTTGATTTACAATCCAGGCCGCTGCATCTCTGTCGTTTCTGCCCGGATAAGTTCCTTGTTCTGTCTCTTCTGTGCCAAGCGCCCTGCCACTTGAATTGATGCCCAGGCAGCCTCAATACCCTGCATGTCCTCAAGCGACTCGGGGGTTTCCCCATAGCGTATACGCACATAAGCCTGGGTGATGGTCACCACATCCTGGATATTTTGCGGAAATAATTCACCCAATACCGGTATAAATTCAAACGGCGTCATGGAAACCGGGCGAGGGGCATGCAATTGTGCGCATAAACCCATGAGATCCGAATAAATCTGGCGAATCCTGAATTCGTTTATAATCTTCTGTCTTGCCGCCAACAACTGCGATAGGCGCCGTCCCGCCTCGTCCACCTGGTGAAGAACAGCTTTCTTCAATAAATCAGCTGCCTGACCTTTTTCCAATAGAGATTCACTATCATCATAACCAGCGCCAAC
This sequence comes from uncultured Chloroflexota bacterium, assembly GCA_903871905.1. GTDB lineage: Bacteria > Chloroflexota > Anaerolineae > Anaerolineales > UBA4823 > CAIQIV01. Next base: position 9,101 of record CAIQIV010000593.1, read on the forward strand.
CCACCCTGAAATCCGCCGGCGTACTATCAGTATGACCAGGATGAGAAGAATGATTAGAAACCAGAAAAGGGCCACCTGCACTTGTTGGCTAAGAACTAATGGCTCTCTCCCTGAAATCTGCGAGAGATCAGGAATAGGCGGAAAAGGTTCAACGGTTTGGAGCGGACGGGGGGTTTGGACCGGTAGATAACGTGAGAAGAAGGCGACCAATGGCGAAAAGAAATATGCCAGCAACACAAAAGGCAAGCTGATGATAAAAACTACCCCCATGAAAATGAGATGCAGGATCCGGGCTGCTTGATCCAGCAAATTCCGATACTCCCCTACCAAAACACTTCCCAGGAATACTGCCATACCGACCGCCAATGCCGTGAAACTGAAAATACTGGCAAACCAGCGGCGGTCAAATGGGTTCCTTCTCGCGTGGTGTGAAACACTGACATATGAGATCCTGGCCACCGCTAAGGATAAAAGCCCGAATAACAAGAAAAAACCCATTAGTAAGATGCCAGGGGTAACATCGCCCATACGGCTGATCAGATAAACATGCGCCATTAACAGCCACATTCCTAATACAAACCTGCGCCAGGCTGTCTTTGGCCGCACAGCTTCGATGCCGAGGAATACCCCTCGCCACCAGATCCATAAGACGAAAAACAAAACAAGCACTGCTCCTGGGTCAAGTTTCACCATGCCAGAGACAATCGTAATAACATCCGAATTCAACAGCCCGCGTGCGCCAGATATCAGCGCCAGGAAAAAACCCAGGATCAATAAACCATGATGCAGCACAGGGATGAAATTTAAATATTCTAAGAGTATCGAGAGCAAATACCCGCAAAGCATGATCGTACCCAGGATCATCGTGGCGCGCAGCGGTGTAGCGACATAACTGATCTGGATGACCGTCCGGTACCAGGGCACAACCCAGCATAATTCAACTAAAATCAAAAGAATAGCAGCCAGGTGCGCCCACCAAGCCCTGGCAAATCGCTCTGGTGGACCGGAATTGATCGTTGAGTTTCCAGGATCGTTCATTGGGCGAGGTTATCCATTGAAGGGTTGGTGCAGGATATGGACACCGTTCAGCCGAGGTGTAGGCTGTGTCGAAAACAAAAGGAGCGACACCGAATGACCATGTCTCTTGAGACTGGATAGGATTTCTAACAACTGAGGCGACCACAATCCGGTAACAACCACAACGGTTGATCCGAAAGGCAGCTGCCGCATCTCATAAGTCAGAAAATCTTCAAAGCTTGCGGTGGCAAAAGGTGTCACCCCCGCCAATGCCTCCAACAAGCGAGCCAATTGCTGTGGAGATCGCCCAGGAGGTAGTCGAAAAGGCTGGTCAGCATGTGCCAGGCAGCCATTCGAGATCAACCCGACTCGATAACCATCTTGAAGGGCGCGTTGGATCACCGCAGAAGCAACTCGAACCAGGTGTTCCAGCAATTCAGGATATGTACCTTCCCAATAGCGGGGAAATGTCGAAATGTTCAGACAGACCATCATCACCTGGGCAGACACCGGCTGGAAGATGCGCGATTTAAGCTCACCGGTATGTGCAGTAGCTGGCCAATGAACCCGCCTGAATCCATCTTCCGGATGGTAATTTCGAACACCTACCGGATAAATTGGGTCTTCAAAAATTCTCCTGCGGGCTCGCCGATCCCCAAACGGATCATTGGCGGGTAGTCTAAGTGTTTCGAAATCCATCTGTTCAGGAAAGACGGTCAGGAAATCTACTGTACTTTGCTCAGTAACCGAGCTAAATATTCCAAATAGATCACCGGCCTCGAGACGAGCCGGACCCAGCATATAAATCCCCCGCTGTTTCAACCTAATCGAAATTGTCTGACGAGAGCGCTCGTACCATCTCAAGCTGAAGAGGTTGGTGATAATCCCATAACCGGGGTTCTCGGTGCGGGTTATGAGCCCATCCTGTTCCGGAGCCAGAGCCAAAGGCCACGGATCATCTATGCGCAGCCAGGTTACCGGTAAAAACTTCCGATTTTCTACCTCAAATTGTACTGAAACCTGCTCCTCCGGAAATCCACGCCAATAGAATGGTCGGCGGATATAACGGATATTTTTTAAAACCCTCATCTGCCAATACTGGGCAAGGAGGCCGACCACCGCCAACATCACCGAGAAGGCCGCCAGCAGATATATCTGGCTGAATATTCCAATCAGGAACGTCACCGCCAGGAAAATCCACCAGACAGACGTGTCCACTCATCCCTCCACCGGTACTGCGATGGTGTCTACAATTTGGGACACAAGCTCCTCAGGCTTCCGGCCTCGCAGCTGCGCCTGCGGGGAGATAAGCAGACGGTGGGTCAACACCACCGGCGCCATCACCTTGACATCATCCGGGATCACATAATCCCGTCCCTGGATCGCGGCCCAGGCCTGGGCGGTTTGGAATAAAGCCAGCGTAGCCCGAGGCGAAGCACCCAAGGAAATTTCAGGGTGCTGGCGAGTAGCACGCGCCACGCGTGCAATGTACTTCTGAAGAGACGCTTCTACCCGGACCTGGCGCCGCTGGTTCTGTAATTCCTTAATCTCCTCTGAGGTTGTTATTGGGAGAAGTTCAGGAAATGGGTCCGACAGGCGGAATCGCTCCATCATCACGATCTCCTCCATCTCACTCGGATATCCGATCAAAATGCGCATCATGAAACGGTCGATCTGTGCTTCGGGAAGCGGAAAGGTTCCCTCCAGTTCAATCGGGTTTTGGGTAGCCAGGACCAGAAAAGGCCGCGACAGGCAGTGGGTAACACCATCGATCGTCACCTGCCGCTCCTGCATCGCCTCCAGGAGAGCAGATTGCGTCCGAGGGGTGGCGCGGTTAATCTCGTCAGCCAGGACAACCTGGCTGAACACCGGGCCTGAGCGGAATTCAAACTGCTGCTCTTTCTGATTAAACCAATACAGCCCGGTGACATCTGAAGGCAATAAATCGGGGGTAAATTGAATTCGCCGGAAAGAACATCCCAGGGAAACCGCCAGGGACCGCGCCAGGGTGGTTTTACCGATCCCGGGGACATCTTCAAGCAGTAGATGCCCTTCACACAAGACAGCAACCAGGCAGTAGTCAATGACTCGCTCTTTTCCAACTATGACTTTCTGAATGTTTTCCCGCAACCTGCGTGCAAGATCTGTGATCATCTCCAGGCCATCCTAAGTAATGATGTAAATGTCAAGTTCAAGATTACCATACTTTCAACCCTTATGTGATGAATACTGGATCAAAGGGGAAGAGGTTCATTTCTTAATTCAAAGCAAGGTATAATCCTGGCTAATGGAATCAATTGTTGCTTTAGATATTGAAACTACCGGGCTGGATGCTGAACGCGACGCTATCCTGGAGATTGGTCTGGTGAGATTCACAGGCCGGAGGGTGGAAGAAGAATGGTCTACGCTGATCAACCCAGGTCGGCGTATCCCCCCTGGAATCACCCAGTTGACTGGCATCACCGATCAGATGGTCCTGGGAGCACCTACACTACAGGCTGTGCTCCCTAAAGTGGTGCAATTTACCGGCCGTTCACCGATCCTGGGACATAATATCCGCTTTGACCTATCCTTTTTACAGCGGAATCGTATTTTAATGATTAATGAAGCTCTGGACACCTACGAACTGGCATCTGTATTAATGCCCAATGCGGGCAGATACAAACTGGGTTCGCTGTGTCAGGCGCTGGGCGTTCCGCTTGCCGCAACCCACCGGGCCTTAGATGATGCACAGGCTACTCGAGGGGTTTTCCTACGTTTAATTGAGATGGCAAACGAACTGCCACTTCCTCTGTTGGCCGAGATCGTCAAGCTGGGTGAGAGAATTGAATGGGCGGGAAACTGGCTCTTTCAACAGGCGCTGCGCAGCCGCTCGCGTGAGGTTGTATCAGCTCGTGCGGTACACCATTCCAACCTGGGACCGTTATTCCGCAGTCTTGACAGCCAATTTGCTGAACCTCTCCAACCTAACGATAAACCATCCCCATTAGATGTTGATGATGTTGCTTCAATCCTGGAACAAGGGGGCATTTTCTCAAAATACTTCCCCAACTACGAATTCCGCTCCCAACAAGTAGAAATGCTGCGGGCGGTCACAAAAGCCTTTTCTGAAGGGAAGCACCTGATGGTGGAGGCCGGGACGGGCACCGGCAAGAGCATGGCTTATCTGATTCCGGCCGCCTTGTGGGCGCTGCACAATCGCTGCCGTGTGGTGATATCAACCAATACCATCAACCTCCAGGATCAGCTCATCAACAAGGACATTCCAGACTTATGCAATGCCCTGGGGCTGGACCTGCGGGCAACTGTGCTCAAAGGACGCACGAATTATCTCTGCCCGCGGCGTTTCGAGAACTTCCGCAAACGAGGCCCACAAACCGCCGATGAGATGCGCATCCTGGCAAAAGTCCTGGTCTGGCTGCAGGGCACGACCAGCGGCGATCGCAGCGAACTTAACTTGAATGGGCCTGTTGAGCGGCAGGTGTGGGCACGGTTGTCAGCTGAAGACGAAGGGTGCACCAACGAGAACTGTATGAAAATGGGTGGTTCCTGCCCCTTCTTCCGCATGCACCAGGCCGCCATCAGCTCTCATATACTTATTGTCAATCACGCGTTGCTCCTGGCAGATGTCGCCACCGGAAACCGGGTCCTGCCCGAATACGACTATCTGATCATTGACGAGGCCCATCACATCGAAGACGCAACAACCAATGCTCTCAGCTTTCATGGCAACCAGTTTGACATTGAGCGTGTTCTGCGTGAGTTGGGCGGGGTAAAAAATGGATTGCTCGCCTGGGTGGTTTCTGCTACGGAACACCTGCTTACGCCTTCTGATGCAGCCTCATTAAACCAGTTAATTCAACATGCCACCGACACGACCTTCCGACTGGATAACGAGATTCGCCAGTTCTTCATAGTGATGGAACACTTCTTGGATGAACAGCGCGAAGGACGGCCGCTTGGGTTGTACGCCCACCAGGAACGCATCTTACCCGCCACCCGCGCCCTGCCCCATTGGGGCGATGTGGAGGTTTCCTGGGACGAAAACCAACGCATCTTCAGCGCGCTGCTTGAAGACTTGAATAAAATTATCCAATTCCTTGGGGAAATCAATCCGCGCCTCGAGGACGAAGACCTGGAACTCCCCGCCAGTATCAGCAATATCTATCGGCGAATGGTCGAATTCCACGATAATTTGAACTCATTGGTATTCGATCCAGAGGTGGACCGAGTCTATTGGATAGAAGCGCACCCGACCGGGCAGCAGATTTCCATACATGCCGCTCCTCTGCACATCGGACCACTGATGGAACGTTACCTCTGGCGGGAAAAATCCTCGGTTATTTTAACCTCAGCCACCCTGACCACTGCTGGCGAGTTTGATTACCTGCGCGGGCGCCTCAACGCCCAGGATGCTTACGAGCTGGCATTGGGCTCCCCCTTCGATTATGAAAACTCGGCTATGATCTATATCGCCAATGACATCCCCGAGCCGAATGATCGCACCGGGCACCAGCGGGCTGTTGAACAAGGTTTGTTGAACCTTTGCCGTGCCACGGGTGGTAAAACCCTGGTGCTGTTCACCTCCTACGAACAGCTCAAGCGCACATCCCAGGCAATTTCTCCGCACCTGAACCGCAGTGATATCCTGGTATACGAGCAGGGTGAGGGTGCTTCTGCCCATTCTTTGCTGGAGAACTTTCGCAACACAGACCGGGCTGTACTCTTGGGCACGCGCGCCTTCTGGGAGGGGGTTGATGTACCTGGGGAAGCATTATCCGTCCTGGTAATCGTCAAGCTTCCCTTCGACGTGCCGTCTGATCCCATCATCTCGGCACGCGCAGAAACTTTTGACGACTCATTCAGCCAATACTCTCTCCCTGAAGCGATCCTGCGCTTCCGGCAGGGTTTTGGAAGATTGATTCGATCCCGTTCTGATCATGGGGTAGTGGTTATCCTTGACCGCCGCATCCAGACCAAACGTTACGGGCAGATGTTCATGGACTCACTACCCACTTGTACAGTACGCAGCAGTTCCCTGGCTAACCTTCCCAAGATCGCTGCACAGTGGCTGAACTTATAAATCCAGGGGCAGCACCTTATTCGCGACCAGGCTCCGACTGTGCCTGACCGAGCAGCCTTTGCTTCAACTTCCAAAGTTTCGGGGTCAGCGAGACATGATAGATATGGGGGTACATAATCCGGCGCACACCAGGGTCCAGACGCTCTATGTCGGCGATCCGCCTCTGGCGAATAGCATCCAGCGAGGGAAATTCATAAACCAACTTCCCTTCCGAAAGCACCTGCTCCAATAAGGGCTCTATCTCCGATACCCCTGCTTGCTCAAGGCTTCGGAACTTGGTATGGTCATGCGGGTGACGTATGACCAGGGGTTCCATTTTTTGGGGGTCCTCATCGATAAGACCAACCAGGTCAGCAGTGGCAAACCCTCGTTGATCATAGATTCTCCATACGCGTTTGTTTCCAGGGTCAGGCACTTTCGCCAACGTATCGGAAATCTTGATCGCTGGCAGCCAGGCCCCTCCGTCCTGCACGGCCACCAGTTTGTACACCCCCCCCAATGCAGGCTCGCCCCAGGAGGTGATCAAGTGAGTCCCCACCCCATAAACCAGTCGATTGAGCAGCGCATCTGGATCCACACCATATCGCCTGGCCTCATCACGAATTTGAGTCACGATTTGCCAGATAATGATCTCATCCAGGTTATTTGACAGTACGATCAAGACCCTGTCAAATCCCGCTAGATCCAACATACGCGCCGCCTGGATGCTTAGAAATGCCAGGTCGCCAGAATCCAGGCGGATACCAACTGGTTCATGACCTTTGCGGCGTAATTCTTCAAACACCCGGATCGCGTTGGGGATCCCACTCTCCAGGGTATTGATCGTATCTACCAACAACAGGCAGTCATCTGGATAAACATCGGCGTAAGCGCGGAAAGCTTCCAACTCACCCATCCCCAAAGACACAAAGAATTGGACCATACTGTGAGCGTGTGTTCCCTTGGGAGGCAGCCCAACCAGGGCAGATATCCCTACATTCGACGTGTAATCCGCGCCACCGATCAAGGCGCTACGCGAGCCGGCATTTGCTCCCATGGCTTGCCCACGCCGCAGGCCAAATTCCATCATCATCTGTCCGTGCCCCACCTCCCTGATACGGGCTGCTTTTGTGGCAATCAACGTCTGGTAATTTAGATGATTGAGCAAGGAGGTTTCCAGAATCTGGGCAAGAGCCAGGGGACCCTGGACCACGGTGATAGGTGTTCCGGGATGTACCACCCTCCCTTCCGGTATTGCCCACATACTTAGCCCTGAAAAATCCCCATTCGCCTTCAACCAGGAGAGAAAATCATCGTCAAATAACCGCCCACCAGGTCGTGTTTTCAGCCCTCGCAGGTAATTGATCTCATCCTCGCCAAAGCGGGATAACTGCATCCAGTCTACAAGCCATTCCAACCCTGCACAGATGCAGTAGCCAGCTTTATGCGAACCATAATCGGGATATGAGCGGAAGAAATGGTCAAACTGAACCTGCTTTTCCTGGAAGCCCATACGAAAATACAACTGGGCCATCGTCAACTGATACATGTCAGTAAATAAGATGCCTTCTGCAAACTCATGTGCGATACTGTTCATTGCCTGATTAATTCCTCAAGCGCCTGTGCAGCAATCGTCTTAGGCTGAACATGAACATGACTATCCCCAAAGCAGTTATAAATAGCGGGGTCAAGTGGGCAGTAAACCATAAGCTGCTGCGCAGAGCTGCCCTCCAGGCTATAACTTTCTCAATCTCTTGTTCCGGCAGCAATATGGGATAATCCCATTGAAATTCTTTTAACCGGGTCAGGATACCCGTCTGAATACAGCCCTCTATTGTGTAGAGATAAATATCATCACAACTGTACCAGGCCAGGCGCAGGTCGCGCTCAACTTCCTGCCAGCTTAGAGTGCCTCCTTCTCCCAGACCTGCCCGCGAGCCTACACCTATCACCCCCAAGCCAACAGCCTGCGCCTCGGGCGCATAACTGCCCAGCATCCCAACCCCATTGGGCTGGAATGAACTGCTAAACAACAGAAGGACCTCCTGGTCGGTGATCACATCTACCAGGCCAGTCATTTTCCGGTAGAGCGTGGAACCAGCCATTCTCTCATCTTGGATAAATGGATGGATATAGCTTTCTACCCAGTATCCGTCCGCATGGATTTCTTCCACAAGCTGCGTATAAGCCCGTTGGGTATTCCTGAAGCGCTTTCGATTGAAAAAGCGCCGCACAATACCAGGCAGAACACTCATTCGATTCTTTGACCACTGCTCCAGATCGCGAATATCTGGTTCAAAATCCAAGCCAATTCCCTTCCAACGCAAGCCGTGTTCAGTGGTCCAATCCTTAAAGAGTTTGTATTGCTCGAACGCCTGCGGAAAGTTACCAGCATTTAACCAATATCCTTGTTCGCTGGGCAAAAGGAGCCTGGCGATCACCGGTACTCCAGCCCGGTTCAACCTCCTGACACATGCTGCACGCGCATTATTTAGATCCTTGACCCCCATGCTGAGATTGGCTTTCATAACAGAAAGGTCAGCAATAACCTGTTCAGAAAACAATTCCAGGGATTGCGCTCCATCAAGCTCACAAAAGAATGTGAGGTGCGGGTTTGCCATCTGGACACCTCCATATACCAAGTGATCGCAATGCGATAAGTATACTCGTAAACAGGAGTGAATTCACCTCTAACAATTCCTGTTACGAACACACTACCAAACCGGCTCATCTTTCTGAAAATCATCCTTAATCAGGATTGAATTCCTAGATCAGATCGGATTTTATCCAGGCTGGCAAGCGCTGCCTGGCGTCCCAATAGATAGAACTCTTCTCGCTTGGAGAAGCGAATATATGTCTTGCCCTTCAAATCAGGAACAATCAAGCAGTCAGCCTGCTCAATGCCTCCCCCTGCCCGCTCTACCATGATTTCAATCGCATTAAATCCCATCCCCAGGAAGCCCCAGCCGCGCCGGATAGAGGCCAGAAAAATATCTACTCCGATCACATACTCCGCCCCCATTTCACGCAGCGTGCCCACTGGGACCGAATCCGAGACGCAGCCATCACCCAACATCCGTCCGTCGATGCAGACCGGAGTCACCAATCCGGGGATCGAACAACTGGCCTGGACCGCTGGCGCCAGGCGTCCCGCGCTCAACTTGACCGGGATCCCCCGCTCCAGGTCCGTGGCAACAACTGTATAGGGGATTACCAGATCCGAGAATTCGTTGTCGCCCAAATGTTTTATTAACCATTCAGACAATTTATCAAAACAAAGCAGCCCATACCAGGGCCACGCCAGGCGCGAAATATGCCACCAACGAATCTTCTCAGTGAATTCCTTGATTTTTTCCAACGGGATCCCAGCGCAATAGAACGCCCCGATCAGGGAGCCTGCGCTGGAACCAGCAACATAGCTGATGGGGATTCCTGCTTCAGATAATACAGATAACACACCAATATGCGCCATTCCTCGGGCGGCGCCTCCACCCAGAGCAAGGCCAACCTTCTTATGTAGCTCAACAGACATATTTCCCTGGCCCTAAAAATCGATCACCTTTCCATCAAATGCATAATCAAAGATTTGCAATATTTCCTGGCGGAAAGGAATTCGACGGCTTGTTGCTAAGGATATCTCTGCCTCCACCCTTTCACACCAATCCTCTACCTGTGTATCGAATTGTGCGCGGGAGATGCCTGCCTCAAACAGGGTAGTGGGCTGCCCAATCCTGCGCAGCAGGCTGCGGATAGAATCTGCCAGTCCATAACCAGCACTTTGTTCATCATCCCCACAGAGACCCAGGATACGGCTTAGCTCAAGATACCGGCCAACCCCACCAAAAGCCGTGAATTCGATCGTGTAAGGTAAAAACAGGCCAGTAATCCTGCCATGAGGGATCTCGGAAACCGCTCCAACGCTGTGTCCCAGGGCATGCGCCAACGCAATATGGCTATTTGTCATACCCAGGGCAGCAATGGTCGCTGCATTGGCCATCTTTTCTCTTGCTTCCATATCCTCAGCCCCACGGCTAACAGCCCTTTCCAGGTATTGGAACACCATCCAGGTAGCCTGCAGACACAAGCCATCGCTAAAGTCATTCGACCAGGAGCCAGAATAGCCCTCAATAGAATGAGTCAGAACATCAATTCCCGTATCTGCCGTCAGTTGAGCAGGCATCTCAGCCGAAAGCTGAGGATCAACAATTGTAACTGCTGCCATCATTTCAAAAGAGGCAATCTCAAGCTTACGAACCGTTTGGCGCTCGATAATCATTGCCGCAGCGGTGACCTCCGCGCCAGAACCAGCCGTCGTCGGAATGGTTATCAACCTGGCTTTCTTGCCCAGGCCGAAATGCTCAAATGGGCTCACGGCTTCTAAATCCACATCTGGACGCTCATAACGCAGCCATGCAGCTTTGGCAGCATCCAGGCTCGACCCGCCCCCCAAACCGATCACCCAATCAGGACCGAATTCCAACATTTCCTGGGCACATCGGTCCACGACATCCGTTCCAGGCTCAGGCTCAACTTGCGCGAAGCATGAACTTTCCATACCATTGGTCTTCAGGCGGTCCTGCACCAGGCGCACATATCCCTTGTTGACCATCACTTCATCTGTAACAATAAATACGCGATGTCCTGCAATCTCATCCAGTTGGCTGAGTGCATTCTCGCCAAAGACAATTTTGGGACTTCTGAAAAACCACATCTTCTACTCCTTTGCTGACAGTTCACCCTGGAGAAAGTAATTATACCTTCAGGAGGGTATTTCTGAACGAAATGGGAGGCGGCCTTGCCCCTGAACATCCCAAGAATTCAGGCAACCCGGATATTCACCTTATGAGCCAGAATACACATTGACACCAAAGAACGTCAATGCTATAGTTAGAAACAAGGAAGGTCAGGTCGAATATAAAGGAATGTCTTTATGAAGAATGATGGAAAGACAGCTCTCGTACTTGCTGGAGGCGGGTTAACGGGTGCAGTATACGAGATTGGGGCATTACGCGCCATTGACGATCTCCTGATCGATCGGACGGTAAATGATTTTGATATCTATGTAGGCACCAGTGCAGGAGCTCTGGTGTCCTCTTTTATCGCAAATGGTATGAGTCCAGAACAAATGCTGCGCGTGATCGACGGGACCAGCCAGGAGTTTGCTCCCCTGGAACGCGGTGATATTTTCAACTTTAACTACGAAGACATCAAGAAATGGGGCTTCAAACTGCCCTCGAAATTAATCAGGGCCTGGTCGCATTACTTACGTCACTATTCGGATATGACCCTGTTTGACCTGCTTTGGTCTTTAACTGAAGCACTCCCTTCAGGCCTGTACAACAGCCTTGGCCTGGAGAAATTTGTGCGCGAATCGCTTGAAAATGGGGGGTTTAGTAACGACTTCCGTAAGCTACCCCGCGACCTATATATTATTGCTACCGATCTGGATACCGGTGACCGGATGGTTTTTGGTCCAGATAAAAACAGCGAAACACCTATCTCACTGACGGTGGCAGCCTCGACCGCTCTGCCGCTGGTTTACAAGCCGGTGCAGATTGATGACAAAGAATACATCGATGGCAGCCTGCGCGGCACAGCCAGCATCGACCTGGCAATTGAGCGCGGCGCCACAATGGTTGTTTGCATTAATCCCCTTGTTCCATTTGATAATGCCAGGAAAGATAAGATTCCCTTCCTGGGACCTGACGGAGGAAACCTGAGTGGAAAAGGGATCCAGTCTGTGGCAAACCAATCCATCCGGATATTCAGCCACGCCGGTATCCACTACCATATCAAGCAGATCCGCCGCTCCCATCCTGAAGTGGACATTATCCTGATCGAGCCCAAGCCTGAAGATTTCCAGATGTTTTTCTATAACATCATGCGCTATTCTGCCCGCCTCATTGTTGCCCAACATGGCTTCGAATCGGTCACCCTGGATCTTGCCAGAGATTATCAATATTACAAGCAGGCGCTGGCGCGGCACGGCATCCCAATCACACGCCGGTTGGTCATCGAGGAATTCAAAGAAATCTCCGACTCGAACTATGACCCCGCAGTAATCAGGCAGATCCTTGAGGCTCGCTCGGGGAATTGCGGTCCGAATAAGCGAGGCACACCCATGTGTGAATTAACTCGCGCTCTATCGGAGCTTGAGCTCACCCTGGAGGAACTCGACGAAGAGAATTCCATCGCAGCCATTCACCCGGCAACCTTCAGCATTCCGGCAGAGCCGGCAAGTACAAATTTCTAAGATGGTCTGGCATATCCATCCAGGCGATACTTGGTGACAATCACCGGGTATTTCGCCTGACACGCATGCAGCACGTCTTCTAATGTCATTGCCTTCCAGACCGCTCCGCGGACTTTCATCTTCCCGCTGGACATGGCTTTCCCTAATCGGAGCTCTCCAGTAAGAATATAATGCAGAGTATCGGCCGACAGCTCAGCTTCCAAATCAGGGCGTAAGCGCTTATCATCAAATGACACCATAAGGGGCGCCTTCCGCCCATCGATGGTGATCCTCAAACCCGGATCGCTGCAATTGAAAGAAACGATCATTTTTGACTTATGTAGAGATTGGGTTTCAGCCGCGTTGCCCTGGCTGACCTGGTCAAAGAGATCAACCATAATGGTTCGAAAGGTCTGAGTGTCAGCAAATATTCCCATTTTAACCATCTCCGGTTAACCTAAGAATATCGATTTCCGCTGGGCCAGACGGTTGAATACCATCTGTTGGACCACGTTTCGCACCTGGTCCGTGAGTTGAGAGACTAACATCATATTATTCTCTGCCCCAGGCCCATATCCATCCATTGGGATTGGCTCGCCAAAGTCTATATACCATTTGGTTGGCAGCGGAACAAAGCCCAGCAATCCAAGCCAGGGCCAGGTTATCGAAATCGGGAAATATGGAAAACCGATCATTCGGGCAATGGTGTCTGATTTTGCCAGTGAGATATACGTTTCTTCTGCGCCAACGACAGAAACCGGAATGATTGGGGCCTGAGTTTTCAACGCCATGCGCACAAACCCCCCTCTGCCAAAGCGCGCTAACCTGTAGCGGTCCTTGAACAACTTTCCCACCCCTTTATACCCTTCTGGGAACACTGCTACCAATTGATCCTGCTCTAACAGGCGAATCCCATTTTCCTCCGTGGCCAATGCCTGGCCAACCTTTGTGAACAGGTCAGATATGAATGGTAGCGTCGGGAACCAGGTCGCATACAATGTTCGCACAAGACGCTGAGCCGGATGGTCATTCAGGATAGATATTCCAACCATCGTGCCATCCCAAGGCAGCTGGCCAGAATGATTAACCACCAACAAAGCTCGGCCTTCATCTGGGATATTCTCCATACCTGAAGTATCGATCCGCCAGTAGGTCTTGTACATGAAGTCAAAAAACGGCTTGACCGCATTTAAAACTTCCGGATCATAACCCCACTCATCAGTTTCATATTCCCCTGAAACCCGGCGCTTTAGCAAGTCCGCCTGGTAATCAAGCGAATAATTGACCATGTACCAGATGCCCTTCCAGGTATCGATATCAAGAAGGTCCTGGCTAACACTTGCTCGCAATCGTTGCAGGATCGCCAACCCTGTTTCTGGAGATAGAAATGATAAATTCTGGCTGATTAACTGCACAAGTTTATGAGGTGAGAACGGAGGAGGGGAATAATCAGGGGATGCTGCTTTTACCCGTTCAATTAACCGGTCTAATTCTTCAGCCAGCTGCTCTGGAGTTGAATCATCAGGCAATGCTGTATCCACAGGTTCTGCGCCGCCATCCGACACTGAACTTGCTGTCATTTCAGGATTCTCTTCGACCGTAATCGTGTCCTCGGTAAAAGCGGTATTACCAACCACCGCAGACTCTGACGCCAATCCTTCATTCTCTATAAAAATCTGGTCATTCATGGGCTTTTTCCTCATCTGACCCTTGCAGGATTCCCACCTGCCGCTCTCGCGAACGTCTGCGCCGTTCTATCGTATCGCGCAATCGCTCCTCATCATATGCTAAGGCAGCTGATTCTGGCATATAACGCCGCAGGCGCTGCAGCCCGGCAAATTCCCGCAGGGCTTCCTCAGCCGTATAGCGCGGGGCGAATTCTAACTCTTGCCGCATCTTTGTCAGATCAGCCACCCAACTATAACGCAAATAGTCGAGAGCGATTGGTAAGTAATGGCCCTTTTTCCCATCCAATAAGCCGGCTCCCCAATACAAGAACAGATGAAAGACTGGTAGGGGGAGCTTGCCAGAAATACCGGTTATCCGGTTCAGGGGCATTACACCCTCTGCAGCAACATTATAAACCCCCGGCATATCTTCATGGACTACATGAGCAATGGCTTCCACCACATCGTTGACATGGATCACTTGCATTAAAGGGTCAAAACCCATTAAGGTAGGACTGAATGGCTCACCCAGGAAGCGAGTCATCGGGGTATCCACGCCTGGACCAATGATGTTAGCAAAACGCAAGGTAGTCTGGATCATTTCTGGCACCTGGCGACGAAAACCATTACAAAACGATTCAATCTCAACCAGATCACGGATCCAACCACTGGATTTGCTACCATGCAAAGGATGCTCTTCGGTCAAAAAGGCGGGGTTGGTCGGTTGAGCGCCATAAACCGCGGTGCTGCTCATCAATACCACCTTTCGTACCCCGGCTTCAGCGCACGCCCCCAACACTTTCATGGTACCAATAACATTGTAGTCAAAAGCATTTTCATTTGGACGCCGCGTTTCCATAAATGCCAGGTGGCATACCGTGTGTACCTGCTCAGACTTTAGGAGATCGATAAATTTTGGATTTCGGATGTCAGCCTGGATAAAATCCAGGTCCTTGATTTCCTCCTTTGGAGGATTGGCATCATAACCAATCACGTGCAGGTGAACATCCTCTTCTCCAAACGTGCGGTCGTCATTGCCGCGGCATAGAGGGTCTTCTAACAGGCGTCCAGCAACCTTGGCCCCCCAGTATCCCGAGACACCAGTCACTAGGATCACTTTTTTACTGCTCATGGAACAGTCCTCCAAAGGAATAGATTTTACCTGACATTTCTAGGCACGCTTTCTACGGAGTAAAGCAGCGGTGAGGAATCCTGCTAACGACAGAAAGCCAGCCAGGAACAGCCATTTCTCCAATTGGCCACTTTGTGCAGTGACCCCTTTTGCCATCACTGGAATATTCTCTAATTTAGCGCCCGCATCTCTCTTGATGCGATAAAACAAATCAGGATCGGCGCGCAGTTGTTCAGCTCGTTCCCGTTTACTTTCAAGGACTTC
This sequence comes from uncultured Chloroflexota bacterium, assembly GCA_903871905.1. Taxonomy (GTDB): domain Bacteria; phylum Chloroflexota; class Anaerolineae; order Anaerolineales; family UBA4823; genus CAIQIV01. The sequence goes on from CAIQIV010000593.1 coordinate 24,475, forward strand.
ATCTGTAATATAACTGCCAAAGGAGCGCAAGCCAGCTAATTGGAATCCATGTTTTTTAAACAAGCGATAGATTTCTTTCACCCGCTCCATGGAAATATTCCTGCCCAAGGTGTAATCCTCAAAGCGCCCTTCCATTGCCAACAAAGCAGTTTCGGCCAGGCAGGCATAGGCAGTCTTGGGCGGCAGACCAATATCGTAGCCGAAATCTATATCACCCGGGATCAGTACTTCACCGCTTTCGATAACCAGGACATCTGGACGCAAGGCAGCCTCTGTTTCATTGATATCCGGTGGGCGTGCCACATCACATATCACCGCCCCTGGCTTGCAGCGGGTAATATCCATGATGCGCTGTCCAAAGGCGGAGGTTGCGGTTACGATCAGGTCGCACTCTTCAATAAAATCATCTGGTCCAGTGGCAATAGTCACTTTGGCCCCTGGTGTTTCCGACTGGATTCTCTTCTTCAAGTCGATTAACCGCTCTGGCTCAATGGAAATGAGCACTACATCATAAATCGCCTGCGCTAACAGCCTGGCACACACTGATCCAATCGATCCAGTCGCCCCAATGATCATAACCTTCCCCTTGGTCAGATCTGTTGCCCCCATCTTTACCATAGCCTGCTTGGCAGCCTCTAGTGTGGCAGCAACCGTCAGGCTGTTGCCACTGGTTATAGCAATATCTGCCTCATGGGCAACTGTAATCCCTGCATCACCAACCACACTGGTAAACGCCCCCAGCCCCATGATCCGCGCCCCACGGCGTTCGGCCATCTTTGCCGCTTTATTGATCCGCACATAAGTGAAACGCTCATCATGTCGCATCATCTGCCGCGGCGTCGCTCCCAGGGAGAAGAGATATCCCTCTATCCTCTGCGCAGTAGCCGGAGATTTTCCGCCGGTTATCCTTGATATGTATAACGGAGGCATGTAAGCCGCAATTGTTTCAACCAAGGCGTCTGGCAAGAAACGCGTCCAATGGAAAGCGCGGTGCTTGTGAATAAACCGTACATCCAGGGGATGAATGATAAAGGCAAAACGATTAATCCCCGTCTCCTGTGGCTGCAGATAGCGGATATCCGGCTTCCATTCCAGATCGGCAATCAGATCCAGGTACGTATCTTCAGAGAGCGGCAAAGCAGGGTCAGGCCGCAGTGCAGCCAAAACAGCTTCAACGGTGGCATCGCCCCATCCCTTTCTCTCCTCCCCCCACATATTCGGGATTAAAACAACAATAATTGAGACACCCCTGGCTTTTAAGGCCAGAATATCTTCTTCACCTGCCGCCAGTACAACCACTGTCTTATGCCGCAAATATTCTGGGCTATAGCGCAGGATTGCACCAATATCTCCAGCCAGCACATCTGCCCACTGGAAAGGTTTTTTGGCGCGCGGCGTCCCGGCCTTTCCGGGCTGAGGGTTGATGCGGCGGAAAGGTGCGTTCTTGAGTTGTTCCAGGGTGGGCCTGGATACCTGTTCAAGGGTGTTATAGTGACCAACGCCAGGAAAGGTAGGCAGGGCAAAGTAAACAACCGGATCAGCGTAGCGGATCTCAGAGCCCCGACGACGCAACGTGTCTACCAATCCCCCATGATTCAGACCGGGCACCATCAGGATGTGTTTCTGGCTAAATATCCCAGGCTCTGCCCGATCCGCCAAAATAATCCCCCATCTTTCCAATATCGCCCGGATCCCATGACCATCCGTAACAGGTGTCTGCCGGGCTAACGCCGCAAGTTTTATCCCAAGGTCATGAGGCAGGCAGGAGGAACCCAGAGAAAGATGGGTATCGTATCCCTCCAACCCAATTGCATCAACCCTTCCATCAAACTCTTCTATCAACCGAGCCGCACATTCCACATCCCCGCTGCATCCACGTCGATCCACTTGGATGTCCTGGTCTAAAAAACGGACAACCGAGGATTCATCTTCACTTCCGAGGTGAATAATCAGGATATTCTTCAAAATTTTCCTTGCTTAATCGACTGCGTGGAAATGGGACAGGATTATTTCAGCACCAAAGAAGCATACCCTTTTTCCTTGAGCAGCTGTGGGTAAGCTTTATACAAAGGCTCTACAGCCGGAAGTAATTTGAGGATCTTTGGGATTGGACCGGTTGCAACAATTTCCTTTTTTGCCAGGGCAGCTACCAGATTTACCTTGCCATGCCAGAAAGCATGCGCTGTATCCGCTTTCATAGACATCACCACATCCGGCTTTAAATCACACGGGCCATGAATCACATCTACAAACACACCTGGTTGTGTCGGTTTATCTCGTCCATTCACTGTTGTTTGTGCATCCGGATTCGTATACTTAAATTGGATAACAATACCTGACTTGGCTATCTTGGGTCCAACCTCAGGATCTTTTTTTGCCCGATCCATTAAGCCCCCCACGCATTCATAAACCTGCTGCGAATCACGGAAAACGGCCATTATCTCCTCCAAACCAGCTACGTTCTGACAATGGACCTGTCCAGAAAGGGAAACAAGCCCAATTATACGAGTAAATGAGTTTTGTTCACTTGCAATCTGAACCTGAGACATGCACAATAATAGGGATAGTATAGTGTAGAAATATTGCATCGTCAAGACAACTTAGTTTGCCGAAATTGGAAAGAATCCGTAAGAAAGGAACTTGACATTCATGACGCGGTGTGTTATACTTTTTTACGACGCGATGCGTCATTCGCAGAAAGATTATCTTCGTCAATAAGATACTGATCAATCGGTTGTTTAAGAAAAGGAGTAAATGATGGCAACAAAACCCAAGAAAGAAGCAGAAGTAGTTGAAGCACCCGCTGAAGAAGGAAAGGCTTTGTTCGATGCAGTGCGAAAAGTCCTGTTAGCCGGCATCGGGGCGGTAGCTCTGGCCCAGGAAGAGATCGAGGACTTTGTTAACAAACTGATCGAGCGCGGAGAAATCGCTGAGAAAGATGGCCGCAAACTGGTGCGCGAGGTAATGGACAAGCGCAAAAAGGATGTTGAAAAAGCTGAGGATGAGACCAACAAACGCATCGAAGATATCCTGGCTCGCATGAACGTTCCTACTAAAAGCGACATCGACGCCTTGAGCGAAAAGATCTCTGCCTTGACAAAGCGGGTTGAAGAGCTGAAAAAAGCGTAACCACTCCAGCACGGGGGGCAGGTTTCGGGATAGGGGATCGCATCCCCTATCCCTCTTTTTAATTTATTCCCCATTAACCCCTATTATCCAGGCTATAGCTTATAATACCCACGCAGTGCGTGCAATACTCACGAGGAGTGGATCATGATCTTGATCAAGCGCTATCCAAATCGAAAACTTTATGACACCGAAGCCAAGCAGTATATTACGCTGGAAGGAATTGAAGGCTTGATTCGTCAGGGTCATGATGTCCAGGTACTTGACCATGCATCTGGTGAAGATCTCACATCAGTTACACTGACTCAAATCATTTTCGAGATGGAAAAGAAGGAAAGCGGGTTTCTCCCCCATTCTTTCCTGGCGGGACTGATCCAGGCTGGTGGAAGCAGCCTCGGTTCTTTGCAAAAGAAGCTGTTATCATCGGTAAATTATCTGCACCTGGTGGATGAAGAAATTCAACGGCGCATCCAAGAGCTCCAGAAGTTGGGGGAAATCACCGAACGGGAGGCTCAGCAGCTATTGGACAAACTTGTTAACAGGCAGCATAAACCTCCCGAAGAAGTGCACACCAGCATAGAATACCTGGAAACAAAAGTCTCCCTGGTTGAAGATCACCTGATAAAGCGCCATCTCCCCACGCGCAGCGAGGTCCAAAACCTGTACCAACAGCTCTCCACCTTAGAGGCAAAGCTTGATCAACTGACCACCAATGCTCCAAATGAGAAATGATGGGGATATCATGACAAAGAAACGCTTGAGCCTAGTTCTGGTCATCCTGACCATCTTATCCCTAAGCTGTCGCGCGGCAGATACCTTGCTTTCCATTAACCCAAGCCCGTCACCTACCCCAGAAAAGACGCCAACGGCCTTGCCTATCATTCCCATTCAACCCGGAACAAACAACCCGGATGAACCGGTCGTCGTCTATGGGAAAATCCCCTATACTTCTCCCTTTTTTCTAAATTCTACCGCTGAGCCATTTGTAATGCTTGAAGACGAGGCCGGCTTTGTGCATCGAGATTTGAATTTCTCTTTTTCAGAAACCAGCCAGGTCATTGCTCCAGTAACCATCGGAGAAGATAAATCCCTGTCCTATGAACTTACGCTGCCGGCAATCCCCCAGGCTACAATGGTTGATGTAGATAATAATGGGAATTCCGATAAAGGCGTCCAGATTTTTGCCATTGCCTATTGGTCAAATACCTGGGGTGATCCATTCCTGGAGAAGCGAGATGGAACCGGGTGGTCAACTGCTTATGCATCTACGATCATTGACCCTGAAAGCAAAGGGGAGATTTCCGGTGGAATTTTGTTGGTTTGGGCTCCTGATGCTCAGCAGGGATTCCCTACCGGTTTTGGCCCGGACAGGTTGCTCTTTACAAAGGATGATCCGACCGGCCCAACTCCCGCCGGTTATACGTATATCGATATGAACCAGGAGCCTTTCCGCTTCTACAAAAAAGCTCAGGAAAAGATCGATCTCAACGAGGGTTCCGGTAACTTGAAGGATTACTCAAATATGAGTTATTCGGAGGCCTTCAAAACTTTGTTCAATCGAGTTTCCACTGAATATCCATTTACAGAAGAAAAGGGGATCAATTGGCAGGAGTTATCGCGCAAGTACCAGCCGCAGGCAGATGCAGCCCAGAATGATCAGGATTTTTATCGTGCAGTGCGAGATTTTACCTGGGGTATCCCTGATGGGCATGCAAGCGTTTCATTGAACAACCAGGTTTTTTTCAAGGAAGCAGGAGGCGGGTTGGGATTGGTGCTGGATGAACTCAGTGATGGCCGTGTCATTGTAACCCACGTTCTCTCAGATACACCTGGATCAGAAGCCGGTATCAAGCCTGGAGCAGAGATTCTTTCCTGGAATAATCAACCTGTGGCAGAGGCAATCCAGAAAGTCACTCCATATTTTGGTCCCTATTCTACCGAACATACCCGGCATATCAACCAGCTCGTCTTCCTGACCCGCGGCCCCATTGGCACAATCTTCCAGGCAACCTTTAGGAACCCTGGAGAAGCAGAAGCCTCTGCCAATCTGAAAACCACCAGCGATATCGACTCGCTAGTTCTGACAATCCCCAGTCTAAACCAGAGCGCCTTGAGCATGCCGGTCGACGGGAAGATGCTCCCCGGTACCAAAATCGGTTATATCCGCATCACTACATTCAATGATGATTACAACCTGATGGCCCGACAGTGGGAGCGGTATATTAAAGATTTGGTTGATAACGAAGTCGCCGGGTTGATTATCGATATCCGGAACAATGGGGGTGGCAACTCAGCCCTGGGAACAAGTTTTGCCGGTTACTTCTTTGATAAGGAACTTGACCTGTATCAAGAATCCTATTACAACGAGAAAACCGGCGCCTTTGAGATGATGAATCAACCCACCCAGATATTTCCTGGTCCGATTCAGTTTAAAGGGCCTATTGCAGTGCTCATCGGACCGAACTGTGCCAGCGCGTGTGAGGGATTCGCGTATGCTCTCAGCCAACAGGATCGCTCAATTTTAGTGGGTCATTACCCAACGGCAGGTATGTTTGGCGAAGTCGGTAGAGGGCAGTATAAGCTCCCCGGGGACATGACCGCACAATATCCCACAGGCAGACCCAATACATTAGATGGAAAAATCCTCATTGAGGGAACAGGGGTTGTACCGTCCATTACTGTGCCAGTGACTTTCGAAAGCGCGATGGGAATGACCGATGCCGTGTTGGAGGCAGCGATCCGAGCCTTACAGGAGAAATTGAAGTAAATTTTTACCAGTCTATTCCGGCTGGCAGTTCGATGTAAACGGGCATCAAAGTAATATCAACCGTCTGGACATTGGGCAGTGAGTTGCCCATTGCATCATGAATAGCATCTGGCGTAACTGGAAGTTGGACAGAATGGGTCGCGCCATCCATGGACCAGAACAACCCCATGTTCTTGCCTGCTTTGTTGAAGCGGAAGCCCCAGACATAGGGATAGCTGAATATCCTACCGTGAAAAATTGAGCCAGGCACCTGCCGGGTGAAATACTCAAACGCCCGGTAGGCATCCAATTTCTGATTGCTGCCATCCACCAACCCTGAGTTACGCCAGCCCGTCAGGGTATACCAGATATTTGAACGAAAACTCTCAATTGACGCAAGCATATACGACTCGGTCACATAATATGCTTTTGTCTTGAGGTATTCCGTAGTCTGGCACTTGTCTTCCTGCACGCAAAGCAAGGCATTCTCGGTATTTATCAGGAACTTATTGGAAAGGCCATACGTGGTCAGCAAGTTATTCAAATAACGGGCTTTGGCTAACAACGCTGGACCGGTGGTAATCCAGGAACTTTGCCAATAGACATTCACATATTGGCCTTCACGATACTCTGCTGTGGTGGTCCCCGGGATCACATTTCCAAAATAATCATAGGCGTGGAAACTGATGCCATCCAGGTAATTTCCACCCCCGTTGCGCAGCACCCCCTCGATGAACTTGGGTGGCCGGCTGTCATGCGCAGAAAATCGTCCCAGGTCTCGCGGGTCGCCAGGTTTTTCGCAGCCTCCACCCGGCGTGGGGTCGCAGTCCAGCAGCAGGCCGCCGTTCAATACCTGTGCCTGTGAGTCGGCAGCTTTGATCTCGGGGTAAACGACCTTCAGCATGTCCGCATAATAGCCGCCCCCATAATACTCATCATTGGCATCCCCCCAGCAGCCGAACGGGCTGTCTTGATCCTGCACGAGAGTATAGGCTACATCCGGCTCATTCCATAACTCCCAATATTTTACATTGTAGGGTGACACGCTGTAACGCGCCACCAGATCGCGCATAAACTGAGCAAAAGCCAGGAACTTTTCTTCCTTGATCGGCCCGCAAGCCTTGCCCGAAACTTTCTGCGCCCAGGCTGGTGTATTCCGCACAATGAGAATCACTTTGATGTTATATTGGGCCGCCCACTTGAGCTCATTTTCCAGGCTGGCCAGTACCTCCCACTTCCGGTTACCCTCCTCTGGCTCCACATCCGACCAGATCACCCCATTACGCCGAATCCAGGTTGCACCCGACTCATCAATCAGGGTCGCGTAAGGCGACTGATGGACGGAGCTCGCTTCCATTCCAGATAAATTATCTGCAGCAGCAGCCTGGGTTGACGGGGAATACGTAGAGGTTGGGTATGGGGCGGAGGTAGACGTAGGGATATTCGAAGTGGCTGAGGCGGTAGGGGTGAGCGTAGGAACGCTGGTTGAAGAGGAAGGGGTGTTGGTTGCCGCAGCCGAAACCTGGCGGGTCGAGGTTGGCACAGGCGTCGGCACTGCTCCAGACGGCCGCGTAGGCGTTACCGAAGGCGCTCCAACAACCGTGGGGACCGTCGGCGCTGCCGGGGTCACAGTGTTTACTCCAACGCCAGGAGTAAAGGTCAAGGTCGGTGTCTCGCTTGGCACCATTACTCCTGGCGTGACGGTATCTGCAGAGGTTGATAAAGCCGTGACGGTTTCTTCCACCGGCAAGGGTGTCTGTTCCACCACTGTACCTAATGGGGTAGCTTTTCCTGGTAAGCGAACAGATTGTTCAGATGTGGAGAGCGCTACAGGCGTCTCTGTCAGGGATGGGAAACGTGGTTTGACCCAAACCAGGCAGCCAACCAGGGTGACCAACAAGAAAGCGATCACACTGCTGAAGCGAACCCAAAATACTGTCTGTGCGCCGTTCTGCACTGAATCTCCCTAGCGGGTGAACTCAAGGTACACGGGTGTAAAGCCAACCGAGAACGTTAAGGCTGGAGTATCACTCTGGTAGTTATTCCCCGTCGAATTCCAGACCCATTTTCCTGCCGGCAGTTCAGATAGGGTCACTGATTGGCTTGAACCCGTGATAGACCACATCACCCATACATCCTGATGATTGCGGCGAAAGACATACACCCACACCCCAGGGAATGCACTGGTATCCTTCCAGATATACTTCGCGCCCTCTAATTCCTTCCGGGCAAAGGCAAAAGAATAATATGCCGGATAAGGCGCCTGGGTACTGGAATTAAGCAGCGCGGTGAGTCTATCTCCCCACCCGTACACGGTGTACCAGATGTTGGCTGTCAGGTCCACTTCCATCGCGGCCACATACGCCTGAGTTAAGTAAGCAGCCTTGGTCTGATCGTTTTCGGTTGGTGAATACAATATTGCAGATTCTGTATTTAAAAGCAACTTACTGCCCGCGCCGTATGTGGTCAGCAGATTTCGGATAAAAGCTGCTTTCTTGGTCAGGACAGGGCCGGTCGTATTCCAACGCGACTGCCAGCCTTTGTTCACATATTGATCTGCAACATGAACAGTCTCATTACCATAATAGTCATAAGCATGGAAACTGACCCCGTCAAAATAACTGCCAGCCCCATCCAATAAGATGCCTTCCAGAAACCTGGGAGGGTAGGCTAAGCTGCCATACTGCTCACATCCGCCGCCAGATGTAGGATCGCAGTCCAACAACAACCCCCCTACCAGAACTTTGGCATTCGGGTCTGCCTGCTTTATATAAGGATAGACGACCTTTAGCATCTCACCGTAATAAGCGCCGCCAAAATAGCTTGTATCGCCCCAATCACCCCAACAGCCATATGCTTGTGGATTGCTACTGTCAACCGACCAGCCAACATCCGGCTCGTTGAACAACTCCCAGTAATGCACATTATACGGTGGAAGAGAGTATCGCTTGACTACATCATACATAAACTGGCCAA
>CAIQIV010000594.1 GCA_903871905.1 uncultured Chloroflexota bacterium
GCCTGGTACATGGCCTGGTCCGCCTGTTTGATGATCCACTCAATATCCCTGGTCTGGGATTGTTGGATCGAAATGCCAATGCTGCCCGTGACTGCAAGTTGCGCCCCATGATATTCAAGGGGGGTGGATAGAGCTTTTAACATTCTCTCCGCCAGAAGGCAGGCATCTTCGCGGTTGGGCAGGCCATGCACGAGGACACAAAACTCGTCACCGCCTAACCGGGCGACGGTATCCGATTCACGTACCATACCGGTCAGGTTCCGGGCAACGTGCTTCAGAATGGCATCCCCGGCATCGTGCCCATGAACATCATTGATCTTTTTGAATCCATCCAGATCGACAAAAAACACGGCAAAGCAGAAGTCATCCCGCGCTAAGCGCAGCGCGGCCTGGTCTAACCGGTCCATGAACAGCAGCCGGTTGGGCAGGCCAGTCAACGCATCATGCAGCGCATTGAACCGCAGCCGTCCCTGTTCCCGCTGCAGCACCAGGCTGCCCCAGGCAAAGCCTCCAGCAAAAACAACCGCAATGAAGAAGAAAACAACTCCAAACCGGGTGAGATTACTCTGGTCCTCCTGCAAAAGCTCATCGAGGTTATGCCTGGGGTAGAACATGACCAGTTTCCAGGCGGGTTGTCCGGCAACCGGTATCGCAGCATGACCAAGGACGAACAGGCTGGTTTCTTCCACTGGAGAGAGCGAAACAAAGCTCACAAGGCCGTTTGGGGTTTCAAATTGGCCGGAATCAGAAGCCTGGATCACCTTCCATTCATCCGGGAACTCGCGATCAAACCGGCGGTCCTTGCGTTCAGGCAGCATAAAGCCCCAGGCGCTGTCCGGATCCAGCTGGTTGTGCAGATAATATCCGTCCGAATTGAGCAGCATAGCATAGCCGCTTTTTTCCTTGAAGTCATCCAGCTTATCAAGAAACACCATCCCAAAGTAATTCAAAACCACGATCCCGCGCTTATTCCCAGCCGGGTCAAAAACGGGCATTGAAAACCGGATCATGGGCTTGTAGGGAACTTCAATCGCATCATTTTCGATGTTGAGGTCGAGAGGAGAAACGTAGATCTCGTTCTTTCCCAGGCGGATTGTCTCTATGAAATAATATTGGTCGCCTTTGGACTGCAGTTCCAATTTCGCAACCGGTGCTGGAGCCCCAGCATTGTAGTTAATCCGCACGACCTCCATCCCACTGTCATCCAGAAAGCGGATCTGATCGTAAACGGTCCGGTAGCGGCTGAATGAGCTGTAGGATGTACCCAGGTTGGTCAGAGCATTATCATTCCCAAAGGAAAGGTAATTGACCAATGATAGTGTTTCGCTCATCAGTCTTAAATCAGATACGACCAGGGAAAGCTGGTAGGAAACTTGATCATGCAGAACGTGCAGATGTGATTCTTCTACCAGGTAAACATTTTTTATCTCGTTTTGGGTCCGCTGTGCGTGGGAGATGTAAATCAACCCAATCGCCAATCCATAAAAGACGATAAACAGGACCAATACCCTGATGAGGAACGGCTTGCCCCACGTGGAAGAAAAATGTTTGTACATATCCTTCTTTCAACGAGCAGGTCAAAGCAGGCGCCTGTTAGCGCTCATTCTCAGCTAGCAGGCTTTGCGCCAGTCTTCTGCCAGGCGCACAATCACAACCGC
>CAIQIV010000595.1 GCA_903871905.1 uncultured Chloroflexota bacterium
GTGCCAAGGCAAAAAATACCCCAACCAGCAGCCAGGGAAGAGAGCGCAGCCTCATGGCAGAACGACACCCCCACGTTGGCTGAAGGCAGCCCTCACCCGGGCCTCCAGATCATTCGCCCGCTCCTCCAGCCGGACCAGGCGTGCCATCATCTCTGCCGCCTCAGCGTGCTCATGCATATCCTTGAGATTAATACGTACGTTATACCCGGCGCCTGTCAGCGCGGCTCTCGCCAGCCCGGTGCCAGTTGCCCCATCACTCACCGCGTTGATATTTCCCAGGCGAGTCACCTGTTCAGTCAGGTCCATCGCCTCCACCGACATCTCCGCCACCTCCAGCGGGACACGGGCGGCATGCAGGGTGGACTGTTCGATCGCCTGGCTGCGCCGGACAAGGTCCTGCTCGCTTTCCTTGGGCAGCTTGAATGCAGCCATCACAGCGTCAAAAGCCTGGGCGTCACGGTCGATAGCTCTCGTCAACTCCTGGCGCAGCGTTTCGGCCCGCTCAAGGATCGCCTGCATCTGGGGCTCAACTTCCAGGTACTTCTTTCTCCCAATTGTCAGGCGCGCTACCATGGCAGCCAGGGCTGCTGCGGCAGCTCCGCTGTAAGCCGCAGCTGACCCTCCACCTGGAGCAGGAACCACAGACGCCAGGTCATCCAGGAAGCCCGTTTTGGACACTGGCGCCAGGGATTCCTTTTCATGCTCGGCTTCCGCGATACGATATTCCAATATCTGTCCAGGCTCAAACTGATCCATCTGCATATACCACACCGCAGCATCCACCAACGCCTGCTGCGGGATGAGTCCCACCAGCTCACTGTGGTGAACACCTACCCCATAGCGCCCCGCTTCGCGGCGGATCAGCTCGACCACCCGCGCCAGCGGTGTACTCTGGTAGTTGGTCAGGTTCATCGAGACCTGGGCGCGCCCGTCCACCAGCATTCCCAGTCCCTTAACGTAACGCAGGCCGCCAGTGGAGTGACGCACCGCCTTGGCAATCTTCTTTGCGATCGACACATCATCAGTGGTCAGGTAAACATTGAAGGCGATTAACGGGTGGCGGGCGCCGATCACAGTTGCCCCAGCCGTTCCCAGGCGCGAAGGGCCAAAGTCAGGCTGCCGCTCTGGGCGGACCTGGATTTCTTCTTTCAGGCCTTCATACTGCCCGCGCCGCACATTCTCCAGGTTCTGACGCTCGGGCCGGGTGGCGGCCTCCTCATACAAATATACCGGGATACCCAACTGCTCCCCCACCCGCTGCCCCAACCGCCGGGCAAGCGCCACGCATTCTTCCATCGTCACCTCGCGGATCGGGACAAAGGGCACCACATCACTGGCGCCAATGCGTGGATGTTCCCCGCTGTGCTCATCCAGGTTGATCAGCTCAGCCGCGCGGGCAATGGAGCGATATGCCGCCTCCACCACTTGTTCAGGCGGCCCAACAAAGGTCAGCACTGTGCGGTTATGGTCCAGGTCAGAATGCCTGTCCAATAAACTGACCCCCTTCACGCTTAAGATAGACTGCATAATCGCCTCAATGACCTGGGGGCGGCGGGCATCGGAATAATTTGCAATACATTCAACCAGGGGATTGGCCATAAAAACCTCGATCAGGAAATTTGGCGTTTATTATACCCGATGCATTACCTGGAATATCATCTTGTCAAATTTTCGGAATCGGTTAAAATAGAACATATATTCTATCTCCTAAAAACCTTCTTAGGTCAGCGTTCAATAAAAGGGCTTGTTGTATGAGAAAAGGCTCAGCGATCAATTCTGTACCCGCCCCGCATTTCGGGGTAGAATATTTTGGTGTGAGCGACGAGACAGATCGACAGCCGCTGCGCCCCAATATGGCTATCATTTTAATCGCCATGGTCACCGTATTTGCGATTATGCTGGCCTGCATCCACAGCCTGCAATCCGGGAACTCTACCTTCTTCGTGGCCTCGGGGGAACTGGCAGAAACACCTGGCACAGGACTTGCATCCCAATCAGTAGCCACACCTGCCGCAGGCGCAGTTCCGCTCACACCCACCGCCGACCCCCCCCATCCCGTACCCACACTGCGATCGGAGGTTGCCCAATATGTCATCCAGTCGGGTGATACCCTGGGCAGTATTGCCAAACGGTTCGAGATTGGAATCTCCGACCTGGCGCAGGCCAATGGCATCACTAACCCGGACCTGGTGACGGTCGGACAGGCGCTCAGCGTGCCGCCCCCCAAGCCAGAGGCCGGCAGCCCGGACTTTAAAATCATTCCTGATTCGGAGCTGGTCTATGGTCCCGCCAGTGCAGGTTTCAATATCGATGAATTCGTGAGTTCCAAGGGTGGATACCTGGCCAACCACCAGGCCACTGTCGAAGGGGTGGTCCTGACTGGGGCCCAAATCGTGCAGAAAGTCTCCCGCGAGTTCTCGGTCAACCCGCGGCTGATGCTTGCGCTGCTGGATTATCACAGCGGCTGGGTTACCAACCCCAACCCGGATCCCCTTACCCTGGAAAATCCGCTGGGCCTGGCAGACCCCCGCCGGAAATCGCTCTACCTGCAGATGACCTGGGCAGCCAACGAATTAAACCTGGGGTTTTACACCTGGAGAGTCAACAGCCGGGCTGCCTGGCTGCTGGCTGATGGCAAGGTGGTTCCGGTCAGTCCTGTTGTCAATGCCGGTACGGCAGGGGTGCAGCAGTATTTTGCCTCCCTGCTCGGCTACGACGCCTGGCTGCGAGCCATCGGGCCGGAAGGGGTCTTTGCTGCATATAACCGGTTGTTTGGCTATCCTTTCAGCCTGGCTGTGGAACCGCTGCTGCCTGCCGGGATTGCCCAGCCCACTCTGCAGCTCCCATTCGAACCTGGCAAAGCGTGGGTCTTCACCGGCGGTCCACACGGCGGCTGGGGCGAGGGATCGGCCTGGGCGGCATTAGACTTTGCCCCGCCTGGCCCGGCAATGGGCTGTACAACGAACAACGATTGGGTGGTGGCAGTGCGCGATGGCATCATCACCAGCACCGGGCTGGGGAACGTCTTCCTCGACGTGGACCTGGAGGACGGCACTCTGGCAGATGGATTGGAGCAGACCGGCTGGGTCGTTCTGTACATGCATGTTGAAAGCCGTGACCGCGTGCCAGCCGGCACTCGCCTGAAAGCCGGTGATCGCATCGGCCATCCCTCCTGTGAAGGAGGCGTCTCAACTGGCACCCACGTTCATATCGCCAGGAAGTATAATGGAGAGTGGATCCCGGCAGATCAAAACCTGCCCTTTGTTATGGATGGTTGGACGTCACATGGCGGTGGTTATTCCTATAATGGTTTCCTGGAGCGCAATGGTCAATCGATTGAGGCCTTCGCGGGTGTATCCGGCACAAACATCATTCAACGCTGATTTGCGGTTCTCACGCTGCCTCCTTATCTTCCTGCATCTCCTGGTAGGTTTTTCTTTCCTGGTCACGTCTTGCGCAGGGGAGAGTGCTTATTGGATTCCACCCAGTGCGCCGCTGCGCGCCGCCGCCCAGCCGGAACAGCCCATCCTCCCGGCTTCATCAACGACCAGCGCGCCGCCCGCACCCCAGACCGATCCTGCACTTCCTGCCATCGAGACCTCCGCCAACCTCACACCCCTGCCAGCGCAGGGCGCCTCCGCCGTCTATTCCCCATCCCTGGTGATCGTCATGCCGGGCAGCGGAGGCGGATCCGATCCGGCCGTACTGCCGCTTGAAGCCACCCCCACCTCCGAAATCCTCATCAACCCGCTGGCGGTCACCCCGGCAGTCTCAGCCCTCGACCCGCCTGCCGGCGAGAACCCGCTGACCAACGCTCCCATCCTGTATTATGCCCAGGCTGCAGACACCCTGCCTGCCGTCGCCGTGCGGTTTAATGTTCAGCCTGGCGAGATTACTTCCGCCGATCCCATCCCAGAGAGCGCCTTCTTGAGCCCGGGACAGCTGCTGGTGATTCCACGCCGCCTGGCCAATACGACTTCTCCGGAGCACCTGATCCCTGACAGCGAGGTGGTCTACTCTCCTTCCGCCATTGACTTTGACATCACCAGCTATGTCCAGCAGGCAGGCGGGAAACTTGCCACCCACGACGAGTTTCTCAAAAGCACCGGCATGCTGAGCGGCGCCGACCTGATCCAACGGGTAGCGGACGACAATTCGATCAATCCCAGGCTGCTGCTGGCCCTGCTCGAATATCATGGGCATTGGGTGCTGGGCAGACCAGCAAACCAGACCGAAGAGACTTATCCCCTGGGAAAGAAAGACCTGAGTCAGAAGGGTCTCTACCGGCAGATGATCTGGGCAGTGAACCAGCTGTCCATCGGTTATTATGCCTATCGCGAAGGCCGACTAACCGAAATTGAATTCCGCGATGGGGTCAAGGCCCGCCTGGCGCCTGATCTGAATGCCGGAACAGCAGCCTTACAGTACTTCTTCGCCCAGATTTACGACAGCCAGCGCTGGTTGGAGGCCATGGACTCTGAAAAGGGCTTCCCGGCCCTATACGATCGCATGTTTGGCAGCACCTGGGAGAGGGCACAGCGAGTTGAGCCGCTCTTCCCGGCTGGCATCCAGCAGCCCCCCTTGAGCCTGCCCTTTGTGCGCGGCTGGACCTGGGCATATACCGGCGGTCCCCACGGCGCATACGAGCACGATGGCGCCTTTGCCGCCCTGGATTTCGCCCCTGGGACAAAAATGACCGGCTGTGACACCTCAGGAACCTGGGTCCTTTCGCCCGCCTCCGGGCTGGTTACTCGCTCTGGGAATGGTCTGGTCGTGCTCGACCTGGATGGTGACGGGCACGAACAAACGGGGTGGGTGCTGACATTCCTGCACGTTGCTGAACAGGACCGCATTCCACCCGGATCCTGGGTGGACCTGGATGACCAGATCGGGCACGCCTCCTGCGAGGGCGGGTTCTCAACCGGGACACACGTCCATATTGCCCGCAAGTACAATGGGGAATGGGTGCCCGCCGCCGGCCCGCTTCCATTCAACCTGGGGGGGTGGATTGCCCATGCGGGGGCTGCCGCCTATAAAGGCACCATGACCCGCGGCGATATAACCCTGACCGCCTGTACCTGCAGTTCTGCCAACACCTTTATCACTCGCGGTCCGGATGATCCGTAAAATAAGCGCCTTATTCCGCTCCTTCCACCAGCGTGCTGCGCCCATCTTACTGCTTTCAATCTGGTTGGTAGGAGGACTGCCATATCCATCCCATCGACGCACTTCTCTGCCAGATCTGCCACGGCATGGTGAGTGGCCTCCCGCACCTGCCTCAACCAGCTATCCCATCCATTACACAGCCCAATCCGGTGACACGCTGGCAGCTATTGCCCGGCGTTTCAACATTAATCCTGATGAGATTACCTCGTATGAGCCTTTCTCCCTGACCGGGCTGCTGGTCCCCGGCCAGCCTATGCTGATCATGCATTCCCCCGTTGTACTCAAGCCATCTGCCCCCCTGATGCCAGACGGCGAAGTGGTGTACGGCCCCTCGACGGTTGGTTTCAGCCTGGGGGACTACCTCAAGCAGTCTGGGGGCTTCCTGGGCAGCTACCAGGAGTACCTGCGCTCCTCGCACAACACCCCGGCGGCCGAGATTATTGACCGGGTGGCATTGGAAAACTCCATCAACCCCCGCCTGATGCTGGGGCTGTTAGAGTACGAATGTCACTGCACCTTTCAGAGCCCCGCCGATCCGCTGCGCGGGGGGTATTTCCTGGATTATCCCCAGAGCAGTGGGTTATACGGACAGCTAGGCTGGATGTCTGACCTGTTGTCTCAGGGCTACTATGGCTGGCGCAGCGGCGCCCTGGCTGAATTCATCTTGCCCGGCGGGGAAAAATTCCGGCCTTCTCCTGCCGCCAATGCCGGAAGCGTTGCCCTACAATACTATTTTGCCCGGCGTCTGGCGGCAAGAACAGATGAGACGGGCAAGCCGGTATCCACCCGAGCCGATTGGGAGAGGGCAGTTGACCCTGAACACGGCTTCCTGGCGCTCTACCGGCGTATGTTCGGCGACCCCTGGCAGCGCGCCGCGCGCTTTGGGCCGCTCTTCAATGGCACAGAAAAACAGCCTCTCCTGTCACTGCCCTTCCCTGCCACCAAACAGTGGAGCCTTTCCAGCGGCCCGCACAAAGCCTGGGAAACCGAAGGCGCCCTGGCAGCGCTGGATTTTGCGCCCCAGGTTAACAATTTTGGCTGTGTCAAATCCAGCGCCTGGGTCACAGCCGTGGCCAGCGGAAAAGTAGTGCGTTCTGCATACGGCGTGGTGGTCCAGGACTTGAACCGCACCCCGCAAAACCCAGGCCTGCTGTCCTTTGCAGACTATAGTGACGGCCTGGAGCAAACTGGGTGGGCGGTTATCTACCTGCACATCCGTGAAGAAGACCGTGTCCCGGAGGGGTTTTACCTGCAAACAGGCGATCGGGTGGGACATCCATCCTGTGAGGGAGGCCCGGCCACCGGGACTCATCTGCACATAGCCCGTAAGTACAATGGAGAGTGGATTGCGGCTGACGGTCCGCTGTCATTTGTCATGGATGGGTGGACAGCCCATGCAAGCGCGCTGCCTTACCAGGGGACACTAACCCGCGGCGACGCCATCGTGGTTGCCGGCACCAACGCCTCGCCCGAATCGATGATCAACCGGCCAGTCCTCACCACCACTCTGTCCGCTGGCTATGAAATCACCCAGGGCCAGGATCATGAGTATGAGACAACTCCATAACCACCGTTTTCAGGATCTGCTCCTGGTATTTGCCCTGCTGGCTCCGCTGTTCAGCGGTTGTAACCTGCCATTGAACCCGCCCGCAGACCAGGCGCCGCTGACCGCCGGGCAGCAGCCTCAGGCCACGCCCACCCAGCCGGGATCACCCACGCCCACCCCCTATCCAGGCCGGCCGCACTATGCCCCCGGCGAGCTGGTGGACTACACAGCCCAGACCGGGGATACGCTTCCATCCCTGGCAGTCCGCTTTAATACCTCGGTCGAAGAGATCCGGGCTGCCAACCCTTTCATCCCTGATACCGCTACCACCATGCCTCCCGGCATGCCAATGAAGATCCCTACCTATTACCTGCCGCTGTGGGGCTCCCCCTACCGGATCATCCCCGACAGCCTGTTTATCAACGGACCGGCGCAAGTCGGCTTCAATACCACCGAATTCATCCAACAGCATCCAGGCTGGCTGAAGAGCTACGTGGACTTTGTGGGCGGCAGCAACCGCGGCAGCGGCGAGATCGTCGATTATGTGGCTCGCAATCACAGCATCAGCCCGCGCCTGCTGCTGGCCCTGCTGGAATACCAGGCTGGTGCACTGACCCAGCCAGCCCTGCCAGATGAGATGAAGGACTTCCCCCTGGGTAACCCGGATTGGGCCTACAAGGGCACCTACATGCAGATGAACTGGGCTGCCAACCTGCTGAACAATGGCTATTACGAATACCGCCAGGCAAAACTGAGCTCAATCACCTACAAAGATGGGCGGCTGGAACGGCTTGACCCCGGGCTGAATGCCGCCACCGCCAGCCTGCATAATTATTTTAACTTTCTCTACCAGCCAGACCGCTATGAGCATGCCATTTCTCCCGAGGGGTTTGCCATGACCTACAGTGAACTGTTTGGCGACCCCTGGCAGAATGAACAATCCCATATCCCGGGCAGCTTGATACAGCCCGAGCTGATCCTGCCCTTCCAACTGGGGGATATCTGGGCGCTGACCGGTGGTCCGCATTCTGCCTGGGGTACCGGCGAGCCGTTCGCAGCCATAGATTTTGCGCCCCCTTCCAAATTCGCTGGCTGTGTGCCATCTGGCGTCTGGGCGACTGCCGCAGCCCCCGGCCTGGTGGTGCGCTCTGAAACCGGCCAGGTGATGATCGACATCGACGGCGACGGGGATGAGCGCACCGGCTGGGTGCTCTTTTATTTGCACATTGCCACCGAAGGCCGTATCCCCCTCGGGACCTACGTCAGGCGCGGCGATGCCATCGGACACCCCTCCTGCGAAGGCGGCTCAGCCACCGGAACCCACATCCATTTTGTGCGCAAGTATAACGGCGAGTGGATGCCTGCCCAGGGTGTCCTGGCCTATAACCTGGAAGGCTGGGTGGCCTTTAACGGCAGCCAGGCTTACCTGGGAACCCTGCGCCGTGAAGCCCAGGTGGTCACCGCCTGCACCTGTTCCAACGCCAAAAGCTTTATCGAATCCCATATGCGCTAAATCAGTTTCAATATTGTTAAAGTTAACTTCAACAATATTGATTTTTTCACTTGACTCTTTGAATATTATTTATTATAATTTTCTTTAAGGATGTTGACCATGAACCGTTTATTAACACGCTGCCCTATCTGCGGGGGTGAAATCACCGTGACCCGCCTGCACTGCGGGGACTGCGACACGACTTTTGAAGGCCGCTTTTCCGGTGGCCCATTCAGCCAGCTCAGCCAGGATCAGCTGGATTATGTGGAGTTGTTTGTGCGCTGTGAAGGCAAACTGAAATACATGGCGGAGATTCTAAAAGTCTCCTATCCCACGGTGCGCAGCCGCCTGCTGGAGGTGATCCGCGCCATGGGGTACGAGCCAGGCGCAAACGACGAGCCGGTCGCAGGCCTGTCCAACATCGACCGCAAGCGCATCCTGGAGAACCTGGATAAAGGAGAGATTACCCTTGAAAAGGCAATGGCCTTGTTGCAAGAAAGTTGAGGTAGCCTGATGGCTGACCGACACCCAATCCACACCAGCCTGGCGCCGGAAATTTACATCGACCAGGTCACTGGCAGTCTCCAGGTCAAAGGATGGGAGCGTCCCGAGGTGGATGTCCAGGCCGATTGGAACCGGCTGAGCCTGGAAGAGCAGGATGACACCTTGCGCATCAGTTGCCAGGGGAATTGCACCATCCGCCTGCCACACGCTTCAACGATCCAGGTCAACCACGTCATGGGCGACGCAGGTTTCAAGCTGCTTCAAGACAGCCTGTCACTCGGGCAGGTGAAGGGTGCGCTGGAGCTGCGCAATGTCGCTGATATCCAGGCGCAGGCCATCTCCGGGGATCTTTCAGCCAGGTATATCAACGGTGACCTGGTGATTGGGGAAGTAACCGGCGATGCCACGCTGCGCCACGTTCGCGGCAGCTGCCGCCTGGACCTGGTCCATGGCGACGTCGACCTGCGCGAGATCGAAGGCCCCCTGGCGCTGACCGCCTCCGGGGACGTTGGGCTGCGCCTGAGCCAGCTCGAGGCAGATTCTTTCCGTGTCCAGGCAAGGGGCGACATTGTATGCCGTCTGGCGCAGGATGCCAGTGCAGCGATCAATCTGCAAAGCGGAGAGCAGTCCATCCGCCTGAAGCTTCCCAAGGAGAACCGTACGGTCCACCAGACGCAGTACAACCTGACCCTGGGTGAAGGCGAGGCGCAGTTAGCGGCGCAGTTAGGACTCTCGGCAAGCGGGAGTATTGTCCTTTCCGCCCAGGTGGTGGACTGGCTTGACCCCTCAGACCAGGAAGCCGCAGCAGCGCACGTTCCAGATGACTTCGACCAGCAGATCTCGCGTCAGATCGAGACCCAGATCGAGGCCCAGATCGAAACCATGACCCGCCAGTTCAACGAGCATCTTGCCAGCCTCTCGGCGTCCATGGGCAGCACCGGTTTGAGCCCCGAACAGACCGAGCAGATCCTCCAGCGTGCTCACCAGTCCAGCGAGCGGGCAGCCGCCCGCGCCCAGGAGAAGATGCGCCGCGCCCAGGAAAAACTCGAGCGAAAAATCGAGGCCAACCAGCGGCGCAGCGAGATGAAATCCCGCTTCGCCGGGCGCTCTCCGGGACGTCCCTTTAGTTTCGAGGTCAACCCCTCCCCTCCCACCCGGCAGCCTCCATCCGACCCGGTCAGCGATGAGGAGCGCCTGCTCATCCTGCGCATGCTGGAGCAGTCCAAGATCACCGTCGAGCAGGCAGAAACACTGCTGTCTGCTCTAGAAGAAGATTCTGGAGGTGAAGCATGAGTTCTAACGAGCGCATGAGCATCCTGGAAATGATCGACGCCGGGAAGATCACCGCCGAGCAGGGCCTGCTGCTGCTGCAGTCATTGGCTGAAGGTGAGGAGCAGTTCGCTGCAGACCTGGGAGAAGACCCATCCTTGCAGCCCGGCGCCGGCGAGGCCATCCCTGGCCCCGAGCCCGCTGGCGGCTCCGCGCCAGATCCTGGCCTGCATCCGCCTGTAGAACCGGGCGCGGAGGCCCATTCCGAGCCGCCTGGCGCTTCCGATCCGCCTGGTGCCGGCGCCGTCCCTGCTGTGCACCAGTCAGACCTGGATTCGCTGCCGCCAGAGATCCACCGCTGGCAGTATCTGTGGCTGCTGCCTTTCAGCCTGGGCGCCGTCCTGACCTTGTTTGCCATGTACCAGGTTTTCCAGCTGACCCAGGCTTCAAGCCCCTACTCTGCCCTGTTCTGCCCGGGCGTGGTGTTCGTTTCCGGGATCGTCATCCTGGTCTTAGGCTGGGACGCCCGGCGCGCCCACTGGATCCACCTGCGCATCGAGCAGCCGCCGGGGGAATGGCCGCGCCGCATTTTCATCAGCTTCCCGCTGCCGCTGGGACTGCTGTCCTGGTTCCTGCGCCGCAAAGGAAAAATCAGCCAGGAAAAAACCGGGCAAACGATCGAAGCGGTCATCGAGGGCATCAAGCTGCATGCCTCGGCGCAAAACCCACTGCTGATCGAGGTCGATGAGGGCGATGGCGGAAATAAGGTTAAAATATACGTCTCTTGAGGTGAAGAAATGGCGACCAACGAAGAACGGTTGAAAATCCTGCGCATGATTGACGAAGGCAAGATCACGGCAGAGGAAGGCGCAAAGCTGTTAGCCGCCCTGAGCGAGAGCCGGAAAACCACCCGCCGGCCTGGCCCGGGCATCCGGGCAGGCAGCGTGCGCAAGCTGCGCATCCGCGTCACCGACATGATTACCGGCAAACCCAAGGCCACCGTCAACCTGCCGCTCGGTTTGGTGGATGCCGGACTGAATATCGCCTCTCAATATGCGCCCGGTATCGCCTTCGACGAGCTGGCGGCAGCCATCAATGAAGGCGCCGAGGGGAAAATTATCGATGTGGTCGACGAAGAAGATGGCGAACACGTGGAAATTTATATTGAATAATAAAACAGCCCCCGGGAGAGTGCTCCCAGGGGCTGCCAGCGTTTAAATTTATCCAGGCTGTGCCACCGAAAACTCTCGGCTTACAACCACCCGGCGCTTCCCATCCCCCTCATCCTCAAATATGTGATACTTTAGCCTGATTGGCATGAGCCGGGAGAACATCGCCTGCGCCGGGCAGTAGCGTACGGCAGAGAGCTCAATGGCGCGCTGCACGGCCGCCTCATCGATCCCATGCCCGCTGACAAGATACTCAATTTCCATGCTGGTGAACACCTTGGGGTGCTCCTCAGCGCGCTCAGAATGCACCTGCACCTCAAACCCGGTCACATCCTGCCGCTTCTTACCCAGGATAGAAATCACGTCCATCGCCGTACAGCCTGCCAGGCCGGTCGCCAGCAGCTCCATCGGCTTAAAGCCGTCATTATCCCCGCCTACCTCCGGGCTGGTCCCCAACGGCACGCTGAAACCGCTCTCAGAGCTGCCAGTAAACGACATCTTGCCGCGCCAGGTTACTGCTGCATCCATCATTTTTCCTCCAACAAGGGCGTCACATACTTCTCCAAAACATCAAGATTGACCGCGCCGGTCCAGGCCAGCCGGACCGTCCCGCTCCGGTCGATCACATAGGTGTTGGGCAGGTGGTTGTTGCGGAAAGCCATTACTGCCTGCTGCCCGGGATCCAGCCAGACCGGAAATGTCAGGCCATAATCCTGCACAAATTTTACCACCTCGGCCGCCGGGTCGCCGGCCTCGATCGCAATCACCAGCAGCCCCTGGCGCCGGTGTGCATCATAATAAGCCTGCAGGGCAGGCATTTCATCCTTGCACGGGGGGCACCAGGTGGCCCAGTTATTAACCACCTGCACCTGGCCAGTATAATCAGCCAGCGCCACAGGCTGGCTTTCCAGGTCAGATAACCGCAAATCAGGAGCCGGTATTTTCATTGGTACAGGCTTCAGCCCAGAGGGTCCCCCACTGGTCCAGGAAGCCGCCGGAGAGCCCGGGAGAACGAAGAAGGATACCAGACCGGCAGCCAGCAGCCCAATCCCGGCAAACAACATCAGCAGGCTGCGCCAGGATAGGGTGCCCCGGGCAGCCTGCAGTCGATCAGTTTCTTTCACTGAACCGGATTCATGGAGGCCTTTTTCCCGCCGCTGATGGCGCGCTGGATCTCCGCCACCAGGTGCTCCTCCGGCACCGCGCCCACGACGGAAGCTGCGCCGACATTAATCGTCGTCTGCGGCACCCCGCTGACGTTAAACTGGTCGGAGAGGTCAGGGAACTCCATCGCCTCAACCATCTCCGCCTGAACCCAGGGGCTCTCCATCGCCATCTGGTGAGCGAGCACCACGGCTCGCGGGCAGTACGGTCAGGTAGGGGTGACAAAAACCTGAAGCAGCACTGGCTGGGTCAGGGTGGACAGGAAATCGCGCGTCTTCTGGCTCAACCCCGAATCCCGGCTCGACACCAGCACCAGATCGTGAATAAAGGTGCTGAACTCATGGCCCGAGGGGATGCCCGCCAGGCGCACGCCATAATCGATCAGTTGGTCCCCATCTTTTCCGGCAATCACCATCCCCGGGACCTTATCCACCTGGTACTTGCTGGCCAGCTCAGCGTCCTCATCAATATCGTGAACCTCCATGCCAAGCTTATCCGAGAGGGAGACGATCTCTTCCGCCAGCTGCTGCGTGTCGCCGCAGTAATAACAGTCATCTTTCTTTCCAAAGTACAACACCTGCACCGGGTGCTGCATCTGTCCAAGGACTTCGCGCACCTGGCCGCGGATGTCATCATTCAACAATTGTTTAGTCATCGCTTCTTTGATCTCCTCACACAAGGTCCTTTACATCCATTCCTACATTAGATGCAGCTTGAAGCAGAAAGTTACACAGCTCAGGGAATAAGCTGCAGGTGTCCCTGGGAATCGGCGAAAACATCCTCCTGCGCCCACAACATGCGGTGGTAGCCGATATTACGCCAAAGATCCGCCATGTCATTGTAATGGGGATGGTAAGCATGCCCGGACTGGCCCAGGGTATTGATCGTGACCGATTGGCGCAGGTCATTCAGATCAACGATCATGCGCATCGAGGGCAGCCACCTTACAGTATATCCATCGACTGCATCCCAGGAGGTGGCGTTCACATCCGCTGACGACCCGGAAGTGCGATATGGGCCGCGATTAAACAGGGCTTCAATGGGCGCAATCCCGGATTTTCCCAGGGTGGCATTGCGGAAGGTAGTGGTATGCAGACTGCCCCAGCTCCACCATTTCGGATCTGCGCCAAAAGTCATCTCCAACTCTTCCACCGCCCCCTTGAATGCCTGGCGGAAGATCTCATCACGCATCTCCGCCTGCCCGGTCGCCTGATTATCCCACCATGTGCTGCCAGGCTGCTTCACCAGGTTTTGCACAATCAACCAGTAGTCATCGGAGCCGGCTGGCCGCTCCTGCTCAGGCAGATCATCATGAAAAGTCCCGGTCAAGAGATGTTTCCAAAAGGCCGAAAACAGCGCCGCAGGCGCCGAATCCATGTGGTCCTGGTAATTCCAGCCCACAAAAAGCTGGCGTACCGCATCCAGGTGTGCGTCGTTCAAAGGCACAGCCATCAATATCGGCATCAACGTTGCCGCGTTTAGATTCCCATTGTCCCCCTGCATGGTCTGGATATAGGCCGCATCGATCGGCCCAGGAGCATTCTCAATCATATCTACAATGCGTTGGGAGCGAAAACCGGTATCCCAGTTGGTGGTGATCAGGTATGGATAGTCCGGGCTAACTACAGCATTATTGGCGGTCGCAATGTAGCCCTGTGGGGGATTGTAGACATGCGGGAGGTCCTCAAAGGGGATAAACCCTGTCCATTCGTACTCCCCGGTCCATCCCGGTACAGGCAAGGTCCCATTCCCCTTGGTGCGCACCGGGATGGCCCCAGGCATCTGGTAACCGATGTTTCCATCCACATCCGCGTAGACCAGGTTTTGTGCTGGTACGGTAAAATAGCGCGCCGCCTGACGAAATTCATCCCAGTTTTGCGCCTTGTTAAAGCCCCAGATAGCCTTATAGATATAAGCCGGTTCCAGAGCCGTCCAGCGCAGTGCCACGTCAAATTTCCCTGGCAGCTCAATCCCGGCCTTCTGCCCAAACTCGTCCAAATCTTCGTACAGTCCGGAGATTATCGGGCCATGCTGCGTCATGCGGATCTTGATCGGGACCTGCTCGCTGCTGCCCACCTGGATCACGTCCTCGATCACCTGCATGGGCTTCCACTCGCCGCGGTATTCATATTCGTCCGGGTTGGCAGGGTTGATCTTCTCGATATACAGGTCCTGGACATCCGGTCCCACGTTGGTCACTCCCCAGGCGATCCGGTTATTATGCCCGATAACCACCCCGGGAACACCGGCGAATGAAAAACCAGCCACCTCAAATGGACACTGATCACTCCTGGGAGTGCAGTGCAGGCCCACCTCGTACCAGATCGAAGGCATCTGGGCGCTCAAGTGTGGGTCATTGGCCAGCATCGGCTTTCCAGTCGCCGTGCGCTGTCCAGAGATCACCCAATTATTCGATCCGATCCCCCTGCCCAATGGCTCAAGCAGATCGCTGACCCGGCGGATGTCCAGGCGCACCCCGCGCAGCACATCCACAGAGAGTTCAACGGGCAGAGCAGCCGCCTGCTCTGCCTTGGGCACAGAAAATGAGCTGGACTGAGTGCCCGGGATGATATAAGGATGTGATGCAGGATAGGGCGGGAATAATTCATTCACCTGCCCGGCTGGCATCAGCTTCAGCAGGATCGCCCGCCGGATCTCCTCGTCCATATTGCCCCGCAGGTCCCAGGCCATGGCCTTTGCCCAGGTGAGGGTGTTCACCGGGGTCCAGGGTTTTGGCTGGTAACCAGCGTTGATCAGCGGCAAGATGGCGTATTCCAGGCTGAGGGCGCTGCCAGAATGATCTGCCAGGTAAGCATTGACCCCATCGGCATACGCCTGCAAAATGGCGAGCTCTTCTGGCGCCAGATTCTTGAGCTCCTCCTGAGCCACGCGCTCCCACCCCAGCGTCCGCAGGAAGATGTCCGTATCCAGGGTGGATTTTCCCAGCAGCTCTGACAGCCGCCCGGCGCCGGTATGCCGCCAAAAATCCATCTGCCAGAAGCGGTCCTGGGCATGCACATACCCCTGGGCAAAGAACAGATCATGCGCCGTCGAGGCGTAGAGATGGGGGATGCCATAGCTGTCGCGGTAAATATCAACAGGGTCATTCAGACCGGGTGCCTGGAATCTGCCCATCACGACGGGGAATGAGCGCTTGACCAGCATGGTACCAGTGACCGCAAACACAATCGCCAGGATCACAACCACGTTAACCACAGCCAACAGGATACGCCTTACCACGCGAGACATAAGCTCTGTCCTCCAACGCTAAATTTTTCAAACGATAAAGATCAGGGAAACAGCAAAGTTCGAAAAAGTATACCTGTTTTATCAGGGATCGAGAAGGTTATTGTGCTATAACCCAATAGCCACCGCCACAGCGACCGCATGGGTCTGCGAATGGCTCAGGCTGATGGACCAGCTTTGCAGGCCCGCTTCCGCCGCCAGCCGGGCCGCCTCGCCGTGCAGGCTTAACAGCGGCTGCCGCTCCGGCCCCTGCAGCACTTCGATCTCCAGCCAGCCAACCGGGCCGATGCCGGTGCCCAGCGCCTTGGCCACCGCCTCCTTGGCGGCAAAGCGCGCCGCCAGCGAGGCCGCCGATCTCCCCGCGGCGCTGATCTCTGCCGGGGTGAAGACCCTGGCCAGGAAGCGCTCCTGGTGCCGCTCCAACACCTGCTGCACCCGCTCGATCTCGATCAGATCAACGCCGGAGGCAAGCCTCATTCTGCCTCTGGGGGTGGGCCGGCGACCACGATCGCCAGGCGCTCCGGGTCCAGGTAGCGCCGGGCGGTCTCCTGCACCTGCTCCACCGTGACGGCATTGATCAGGCCCGGGTAGCGCTGGAAATAGTCCAACCCAAGCTGGTAGCGTTCCAGCAGCAGCAGTGAGGAGGCGACGCCGCCGTTGCTCTCCATCGACAGCGGCAGCCGCCCGAGGAAATTCGCCTGGCTGTCGGCCAGCTCATCCATGCTGACCGGCTCACGCACAAAGCGCCGCACTTCCTGCAGCAGCAAATCCACTGCCGCGCCCACGTGCTGGGGGGCAACCCCAGCCGAGATATACCACGGGCCAGGACCCATGCCGCCGCCCAGGCTGCTCTGCACCTGGTAAGCCAGCCCCTCCTGCTCGCGCACCACCTCGCCCAGGCGTCCCATCATGCCAAACTGCCCCAGCACGCTGTTGCCCAGGGCCGCCGCCAGGAAATCCGGGGAGTGGCGCGCCGGCCCGGCTGCCCCGATCACAATATCGGATTGGAATTTTCCCGGGATGGGAACATGCCGGCGCGCCGCGACCTCCAGCCGCTTCAGCGGCGGGAGCTGGATGGCTTCCGGTTGGGACGGGTTAGACCAATCCCCCAGGGCCTGGTTGATAGCTTCGATCGCCCGCGAGGGATCGACCGCCCCCACCACGGAGACCATCATCCCCCCGGGGCCGCAGCAGCGGCGGTGAAACGCTTCCAGGTCGTCGCGGGTGATTGCCTGGATCGTCTCCGGGTAGCCCTCATCCGGGCGTTGGTAGGGGTGCCCGGCATAGACCAGGCTGTCACTGGTCAAGGAGGCCATCTCCTCGGTATCCTGGGCGCGGATCGCCAGGCCGGTCAGGATCTGGGCGCGCAGCCGCTCGACCTGCTCCTGGGGGAAAACCGGCTGCTGCAGCGCCTCCACCAGCAGGCCCAGCAGCAGCGGCAGGTCCTCGGCCAGCGCCCGGCCGTAAAAGCTGCTGACATGGGTGCCGCCGCTGAAGCTCAGGCTGGCGCCGCTCGATTCGAGGGCGTCATAAATCTGCTGAAAGCTGCGCCGGGCCGTGCCGCGCAGCAGCGCCGAGACGGCAAAATCCGCCAGCCCCAGCTTCTCATCTGGATCCTGCAGGCTGCCGAGGCGCACATAACCGTTGATCACCACCGACGGGCTGTTGAAATTAGCCCGGCAGAGCACCACAATGCCGTTGGACAGCACCGCCCGCCGGATATTCTCCGGGCCTGGCAGCGAGGCGCCAGGGGCCGGCCGCGCAGCCGGCCGGAGGTCGACCCTGCTCATGCCTCCACCTCCTCCTCGATCTGCCCATCCGGCAGGTAAACGCCCACCACCCGCTGCTGCGGGCGCAGGTATTCCTGCGCCACCCGCTGCACCTCCTCCGGCGTTACCGATTCAAGGCGCTCCAGAAAAGTGGTAAACCAGTCCAGCGTGGCAAACATCTCGGAAAAGCCCAGCCAGAAGGCCTGGTTGGTGATGCTCTCGCTGCCGTAGGCAAACAGGGCGCGCGCCTGCTTCAACGCCCGCTGCAGGTCTTCCGGCGGCGGGGGCGCCTGCTGCAAGCGCTGCACTTCCTGCTCAATGGCCTCCAGCACCTGCTCAGGTTCCTTCTCCGGGCGCACCACCGCCAGGATGCTGTGCAGGAAGGGGTCAATGGTGGCCTGCACCCCGCCCTGCACGCCGGTCGCCAGCTCCTGCTCCACCAGGGCGCGGTACAGGCGGGAGGTCTTGTTCGAGACGCCCCCACCAAACATATTGAAATTGCTGGGGCCGCTGAGCAGGCTGTCCAGCAGGCAGAAGGGGAAGAAATCCGGGTGGGAAGCCGCCGGGGCGTGGTAGCCCACCTGCAGGTAAACCGTTTCGCCCGGCCCTTCCACGGTGAGGCGGCGCTCGCCGACCTGCGCCGGCTCCGGACGCTGTGGGGCGGCGGTCGCCTCCCCTCCCGGGATGGCGCCGTACAGCTCCTGGATGCGCTCCAGCATGGCGCCGGTCTCAAAATCGCCGGCTACCGCCAGCACCGCATTGCTCGGGGTATAGGAGCTGCGGTAATGCTGGTAGAGATCGGCGCGGGTGATGGTCTTCAGATCGGCCAGGTCGCCGATCACCTCGTGGTGATAGGGATGGACGCGGAAGGCCGCCGCCTGCACCTCCTCCCCCAGGCGGAACAGCGGCTCGTTCTCGCTGCCCTGGCGCTCAGAAATGATCACCGTGCGCTCTGACTCCACCTCCTCCGGGTCAAACAGGCTGTTGGTCATGCGGTCGGCTTCCAGGCGCAGCGCCAGGTCGATCTCTGCCGCCGGCAGCGTCTCGAAGTAAGTGGTCCAGTCCATGTAGGTGAAAGCATTCCACACCCCACCCAGGCGGGCGATCCCTTTATCCAGCACGCCCACCGGGAACTGCGGCGTGCCCTTGAACTGCATGTGCTCCACCCAGTGCGAGGCGCCGGTCCTGCCGGTCGGCTCATTGCGCGAGCCCACCCGGTACCACACCCAATGGCTGACCAGCGCGGCGGTATGGATCTCGCGCAGCAGGACTAAGAGCCCGTTGGGCAGCACTGTGCGGGTAACAGGGGAAGTGGTTGAAGTGTCCATTGAAGCTGCGGCGCTCATTGTTCAAAGGATTATACCAGCCCAGACCAGTGAATAGTGGTTTTCCCGGTCGGCGGTCAATATTCACCTGGTAATCGGCGCTTCGACAGGCTCAGCGCGCCTGCGCAGGCAATGAGTGAAGGGGACAGGCAGGTGGCGGCGCTGCGGAACCATCCACGCCCACGAATGGGACCACGAATTCTCGAAAAGGAACGCCGGGGTGCAGTCTTGGGTAGGGGTGACCCGCCGTGGTACGCGCTGGAAACCGGTCAAAAAGCGAGGGTCACCCAGTCCTGGGTGGACGCATCCTACCCGGATGGTCTTCGCTGGTGGACCGTCCACGAATGGGGACACGAATACACGAAAAAGAACGCCGGCGCGCTGTCTTGGGTAGGGGTGATCCGGCGGGGTACGCGCTGGAAACCGCTCAAAAAGTGAGGGTCACCCATTCCTGGAGGAACGCATCCTGCCCGGATGGGCGACCCACGCCTGGCGCATGGAGTTCATCGGACGAGCAAGGTGGGTCGCCTACAAAAGAAGGTGACCTGCTCCCGCCGGGCCTGTGACCCGGCAGAAATAATGCAATTTACATCGATGGAGAGGATATCCAGGATGTCGAAGAGCTTGGATTCATCCTGAACATCCTCCCCATCGATGTGAATTTCCTCTTTGGCAGGTCATGGACCTGCCTGGAATGTTGTATTGGGGTTTTTGTCAGGCATGACGCTTGACATTACTAACGTGCAGCGTTATTATATAGGTGATGATAAAGACCTTCGCAGACAAAGAAACCGAAAAACTATTCGAGCGCACGTTTTCCAAAAAACTGCCCCAAAATATTCAACTTGCTGCCCGTATGAAATTGGAGATTTTAGACGCTGCTGAAGTTTTACAAGATTTGCGCGTTCCACCAGGTAATCGGCTTGAAAGATTATCAGGCAATCGAGAAGGGCAGCATAGTATCCGCATCAACGAGCAATGGCGAATTTGTTTCGTTTGGCAACAAGATAACGCCTATGATGTGGAAATCGTCGATTATCACTAATCGTTTTTACAACAGCATGCTTTTTGTGCAGGAGTATCAATATGGACGAAAAACTTTCCCCTATTCATCCCGGAGAAATCCTCATGGAGGAGTTTCTCAAGCCAATGAACATTAGCCAATACAGGTTGGCGAAAGATATTAGCGTTCCGCCTCGGCGCATTAATGAAATTGTTCATGGCCTACGGGCAATTACTCCAGATACTGCCCTCAGGCTCTCTCGTTATTTTGGACTATCAGAGCGGTTTTGGATTAATATGCAAACTCGCTATGACCTTGAAGTTGAAAAAGACCATCTTCAAGACCGACTTGATCAAGAAGTGCATGTTTACGTAGCGGCGCCATAAAAACACGCTAAGTTTTTGGCGCCAATTTTGGGAAGTGGTAATCAAATTGCCAATCTAATTTTCCGGATTTCTGAGCCATGCCCAATCTTCACTTCCATAGCAATTTCGACCGGAGTAGAAAAAAGCCCGGCAGCAGGGATGGGAAACATCACAGGCGGCCGGGATTTTCGATATTCGCCTGAGAGCCAGGAAATGACCTCAGGCAGGGGCAGCCGGCGCTCGTTTTCTGGGCGCGCCGGTCGGGTCAAACGCTTACCCGAAGCGCCAACCCGACCGATTCTGGCCCAAAAACACACAGAAACCGGTCGGGCGCAGCGGAAACCGATATTGTTGTTCCGGTTCGTCGGGTTGTTCCTGTTCCGGTTGGAGACACGGTTGTTGTTCCAATTGTTGTTCCACGTGCCGCCCCGCAGCACTCTTCCCGGCGCCCCTATTGCAGCTCCGCACCGGAAGGCCGATGCGGAGAGACAACCTCAAGTAAAAACTGTCTTCCAGCCGCAAGCCTTACGCTCCTTGTGGCTCACAGCGGCACAGCCCGGTCATTGCGAGAGCCTGGCAAAGATTTCAACCAACCGCCCAGCAGCCGCCCGATCTCGGTCAGCCGTTCTGCCGCAAAGTGATACTGCTCTGGGCTGGTGAGATGGCGGGCCTGGCTGAGACGGATGTACAGGCGCAGGCGGTCCAGCTCCATATCCGCTTCGCCCAACACCACGCCGGGGCTGCGCGACCGCACTGCCTGGACCAGCAGGTCCTGGAAGCGAAAGGCGGAGTCTTCAATGCGCCGCGCCAGGCGGAAGCGCTCGCTCTTGGGAAAACGCTCGGTGTGATTGAGCAGCCACAGCAGCAGGTCATAGGTCTTACTAAAGATGGGAGACTGGCGGGTGTCAGGCAATGGCGCCTCCGGGTGGGATCAAGATGACATCCTGCAGGATCGCCCGGCGCAGGCCGTAAGTGTCGCCGTGGCTGGCGTGGGCGATCCAGCTCAGGAGGCTGGCCTGCACCCGATCCAGAGGGATCAGCCCCTGGTGATAGTGCAAAGCCAGGCTGCGCAGCTTGCGCCGGGCGTGCAGCGCTTTGGCCCGTTTCAAGCGGCGGTGGTCGCGGAACACCTGGAACCCCAGGTAGGGCACGCCGCTGCTGCATGGCCGCGGCTGGGCGCGGTTCTCATGGGCCGTCAGGCGCAGAACGGCCAGGCGATCGAGCACCGCCCCCCGCCAGGCGTGCAGTTCGGCCTTGCTGTCGGCAAACAGCAGCACATCATCGACATAGCGCACGTAGCCGCGGCACTTGAGCCGGCGCTTGATGAAATGGTCCAGGTCATTCAGGTAGACATTGGCCCAGAACTGGCTGGTCAGGTTGCCTATGGGAAGTCCGCGCCGGCGCAGGGCGGCAAACAGGTCGTCGCCGGGGAAGAAGACCATTTCGTATTCGCCGCCCAGCACCCCCTCGCCGCTGGCCAGGATCTTCTGGCACAGCTCCAATACCTGCTCGTCGGCGATGGTCTTCCTCAGGATGGCAAAGAGGATTTGCAGATCGATGGAGGGGAAGAACTGCACCACGTCCATGGGCAGGACGTATTCAAAGCGGCGCAGGTACTGTGTGCAGCGGTCCAGGGCGCGGTGCGTGCCCTTGCCA
>CAIQIV010000596.1 GCA_903871905.1 uncultured Chloroflexota bacterium
ATCCTTTTTCAGGCGCAGCAGCACCAGGGTATAAGCCAGGGCAGCCAGGGTGAAGTAACCCAGGAAGAGGGTGGTGTTCTGCGCCCGCAGCGTGGCATGGGGAGACAGGGCAAAGAAGCAGCCGGCGATGGTCAGCCCGGCAGCCAAGGATACTCCTCCCAGGGAACGGAAGGCGCGGCGGGCCCGGTCGCTGGGGCTAACGGGAGCTGGCTGGAGCATGATACCGCAGGATGGTGGTAAGGATAAACCAGGCAGCCAGCAGCGTGCCGCGCAGCGTGCCGCTGATTTTCGACCGGCCTGACCGGCGCGGGTGATAATTCACCGGGATTTCAATAATCTTCCACTGTGCGCGGGCCGCTTTGGCGATCATCTCTGTCGGCCAGCCATAGGTCATCTCCTGCATGTCCAATTCCAGCAGCCGGGTACGCCGCACCGCGCGGAAAGGGGCAAGGTCGGAAATGGTCAGCCCATACAGGCGGCGGAAGCACAGGGCTGCCAGCCAGTTGCCAAAGAACTGTTGGAAAGGCATCGATTTTTTATCCCGCCGACCTCGCAGTCTTGAGCCCAGTACCATATCTGCGCCATTGGGCTGCAGAAATGGCTCAACCAAATCGAGAATCTGCCGGGGATCGTCCGCCCCATCTGCGTCCATGAAAACCAGGATTTCCCCCTGCGCCTGCCGGGCGCCGGCGGCGCAGGCCCACCCATACCCACGCTGCGTTTCGCTGAGCACGCACGCCCCATGCTGGCGGGCCAGGCTGGATGTGCGGTCGCTTGACCCATTATCAACCACCAGGATTTCCTGCAGGATCCCCTGGAGCGGCTGGCGATGGATGGCATCCAGCACACTCCCGATGCTTTCTTCTTCATTAAGTGCAGGAATGACCAGGCTGATCGTAAAGGCAGGTGGGATGACCGGGCTGACCATTTTGGTGAAGATACCAGGTTCTTACCAGTTTTGAAGGTATTCCTGATCAGCTTTGCCTGGGACGGTGCAGGAGTTTGAGGTAGCGTCTTACCGAATCTTCCATGGTAATCTCCCCCCGGGAGGCGGCCTGCTGGTAGCGCACCGCCCAGCCGTAGAGCATGGAACAGGCCTCCCTCAGCTCGATCAAAACCAGGTCGATCAGGGGGCCGGCGTCAGGCAGGTAGCTGGTGGTATAGAAATCCTTTTCTGCTTCCTGGATGTCATAGGTCAAGCGTGGGATCTCAGCCCGCCATTTCCCGTTGGCGAAGGTGAGGCGGGCGTAGCTGGCGCGCCAGTCCCCGTCAAATGGCAGGCCAGATGAACCGGCGTTGACCACCAGGATCCCATTCAGAGAGCGGATCAGTGGGCGGTGGGTGTGACCGGCGCAGAAAGCTTTGAGCTGAGACCGGTCATCTGACCGTTTCCCATGATCTTTACCAGGCCTGAGCAGCCGGTCCAGCTCCGAATCCCTGGTTTCCGGATAGATTCCATCCCGGTTGCCGCACATGGAGGCGTGCACCACGCGCAGCTCATTTCCCTGCGGGTCAACCAGGCTGTGCTGGAAGGGCATGGACAGCAGGGCAGAAACATCCCCTCCCAGCCGTTCAAGCGTCCAGGTGGAGGCGCGGTGGACTTCAGCCTCTGGACCCGCAGCAGCGGCGCCGGGCGCGGCGCGGCTGATGACATAGTCCTCGTGATTGCCACGCACGGACAGCCAGCCCTGGCTGGCCTGGCGCTCCAGGATCAGCTGCAGGCATTCTGCCGGGCGCGGACCACGGTTCACGGTATCGCCGGCAACAACCACCCGGTCCGGCTTCCAGGCATCGATATCAGCGACCACAGCCTGCAAAGCCCGGTAGTTGGCGTGAATATCGGCGATCACCGCAACTTTCATGCAGAAACTTCAGCCTTCTCAGGAAGTGCGCTGGGCTGCTCGCGTCCCCTGGGGAGGAAGCGGTTGAGCAGCGAGAAGCCTGCCACGCTGACCAGGCCAATGGCTGCCCCGCCAAACCAGATCGCCCGTGGGCTGATCGTATCGTTCAGGTAACCGCCAAACACCGGCCCGACGCCCGATGCGGCCGGCCAGGAAAGGCTGTAAATGGACATGTAACGCCCGCGCATATCCGCCGGCGCCAGGTTGGCCACGTAGGTGCTGGAGGTGGGGACCAGGACCAGCTCACCGATGGTCATGATCACCATGCTCATCCAGAAGGCCCAGAACCCGGTCCCAAAGGCTATGCTCAGGTCGGCAATGGCATAGAAAAATGCCCCAACCGCCATGATGGCCAGCGGACGGAAGCGCTTGGTGACCTGCGTGACCGGGTATTGCAGGAACACGACCATCAGAGCATTGGTGGTGGGAATCCACCCGTAGTAGCTTTCGGTGATGCCGTAATTGCTTTTCGCATAGACTCCTAGCAGCACCCAGATCAGCGTGGCGCACACCGTGACCAGGGTAAAGTTCAACACCATGGAGATAAATGGCCAATCCTTGAAAATTTGCAGATAACCACCCAGGGCTTCTTTCTGAGGCCGGCTGGCCTGGCGCTGCTCGCGATTGGGCAGGGTTTCCATGGCGAAGATGGCGATCAGCAGGCAGAAGAACAGCAGCCCGGCTGCCGCTCCGTAAAAGGCGAAGGTATAGGATATCCCGGCCAGGAAGCCGCCCAGTGCCGGACCTATTGCCACACCCAGGTTGTTGCTCATGCGCAGCAGAGAATATGCGTCCACCCGCTTTGCAGGGGGAACGGTGTCAGCCATCATTGCGTCGGCGCCGATGCGGTAAATCGGGTTCACCGCTCCGTTCATCGCCATGATCAGGGCAAATGCCTGCAAAGTCTGCGCCTGGCTCATCAGCAGGTATCCCAGGGCGTTCATCCCCAGGCTGAGCACCATCACCCATTTACGTCCAACCCGGTCGATGATCGGCCCGGCAATGAAGGATGCGGTGATCCCACAGGCAGAGCTGATGGTCATCAGCACGGTCACCGTAGAAAGCGGCTGGTCAAGCTTCTCACTGACGTACATGATCAGGAAAGGCCAGATCATACTCATGCCGATCGTGCTGACCAACATACCCACCAGGAGCAGCCAGAACTGGCGGGGAAATTCGTAACGGGCGTTCTTAAGCTGATTCAGCAATGAAACCTTCCTCAATCAGATGCCAAACCGGAAAGCTTAATCAGCTCATATTCTTCGCTTAACTCTTGCCGGAATTGGCGGGTGTACAAACGGTAATAATGACCACGTTGGTGTAGCAGCCGGGTATGCGAGCCCATTTCAACGATCTTCCCGCCCTCGATGACCAGGATGCGATTGGCGCGGCGGATGGTGGAAAGGCGGTGAGCGATAATAAAACTGGTGCGCCCCTGCATCAGGTTAACCATGCCTTTTTGGATCAGCGCCTCGGTCAGTGTATCGACCGAGCTAGTAGCCTCATCCATGATGAAGATTTCCGGCTGCGCCAGGATGGCGCGCGCCAGGCTGATCAGCTGTTTCTGACCGGTGGAGAGCAAATTCCCACTCTCGCCAACTTCGGACCCATAGCCCTTCTCCAGGGTGATGATGAAATCGTGGGCGCCAGCCAGCGTGGCGGCCCGTTCGACTTCCTCATCGCTGGCATCCAGTCGGCCGTAGCGGATGTTCTCCCGGATGGAGCCGGAGAACAGGTGCGGGGTCTGCAGCACCACGCCGATGCGGGATTGGATGGCGTGCAGGGTGAGCCGGGTATAGTCCTGCCCATTGATGCGGATTACGCCGCGCTTGGGCTCATAGAAACGGCACAACAGGTTGACAATGGTCGATTTACCGCCGCCAGTAGGGCCAACCAGGGCGATGGTCTCCCCCGGTCGGACCTTCAAACTGAAATCAGTCAGCACTGGCTTGCTGTCCTCATAGAAGAAGTCGACATGATCAAATTCGATCTCGCCGGTGAGCGTGCCCGGGTCCTGCGCTCCGGGGCGATCCTGCACTTCGGGGACAGCGTCGATCAAGGAGAACATGCGCTCGGCTGAGGCGATCGAATTCTGCATTTCTGCGTAGACGCGCGCCAGGTCCTGCACAGGCCACATCATGAAGGTGATATAAGAGATGAAGGCCTGGATCCCGCCGATGGTCATCGCTCCATAGACCGCCTGCACCCCGCCGTACCATACGATAGCCCCTACTGCCAGGGCGCTGATGATCTGCACACTGGGCAGGAACAAGGCTGACAGCCAGGCCGCCCGGTAGGACGATGAATACATCTGGCTGCTCAGATTCTTGAACTCCCCCAGGTTTTCCTCCTCACGGCACAGGGCCTTAACCACCCGCACCCCGGTGATGTTTTCGTTGTATGAGCCGGTGATCTTGGAATTAAACCGGCGTACATTGCGAAATTCCGCCAGGATGCGCTTGCGGAACTGGATGGCAACCCAGATCAGCAGGGGGATGATTGGCACAATGATCAGCGTCAGGCGCCAGTTGATCAGCAGCATGAAGACCAGCGAGCTGGCAATATTCGCAACCGCCCAACTGGTATCCAGCATCCCCCAGGTCACCAGGTCGGATACCTTTTCCGTGTCGGAGGTGACGCGCGACATGATCCAGCCCAACGGGGTGCGGCTGTAATAAGAAAGCGAGAGGTCCTGCAGGTTGCTGAACAGCTTTTTACGCAGATCATAACGGATGCGCTCGCCCAGCACACCGGTGAGGAAGATGAAGCCAAACACTGCGCCTGCCTGGACCAGGATCAGCGAGCCGTAGATAGTCACCAGCTGCACCAGCCTGGCCATGTCACCGGGCACGATGGCCTGGTCTACGATTTGCTTACTCAAATAAGTAAAGAATGCATCCAGAAACGAAACCAGGACAACGGACAGCAGAAAACCTATCACCCAGCTCTTATAAGGTCGGGTTTGCTCCAGGATGCGCAGCACGGTCTTGCCGTTGAACTGCGTGGTGAACTCTTCTTCCTCGAAATAATCTTCAGTCACGAAGCAGCTCGCTTTCGGCGCTGTCCAGTTCTTTTTCCAGCTCGGTTTCGATGCGTGTCTGGATTTCGTAAATCTGGCGGTAGATGCCTTCCTGGTCCAGCAGCTCGGCATGCGAGCCGCACTGCACGATGCGGCCTTTATCCAGCACCAGGATCAGGTTTGCTTCCATGACGCTCTGGATGCGGTGGGCAATGATAAAGGTTGTGCGCCCGATCATGAGCTGCTGCAGCGCCTGGCGGATCTCCGCCTCGGTCTCTGTGTCCACTGAGGAAGTCGAGTCATCCATGATCAGGATGCGTGGGTTTTTGATCAGCGTGCGGGCAATGGCCACGCGCTGTTTTTGGCCGCCGGATAAGGTCACGCCTTTCTCACCAACCAGGGTATCGTATCCTTCTGGGAAGGATGTGATCACGTCGTGGATAGCGGCGGAGCGAGCCGCGTCTTCGATTTCCTGTTGAGAAACCTGGCGGACTACCCCATAAGTGATGTTTTCACGGATGGTGCGGGAAAACAGGAAGGGTTCCTGCTCCACGATCCCGATCTGGCTGCGCAGGGTCTTGCGCGCATAGCGCTTGAGCTCAATCCCGTCCAGCTTCAAGCTGCCGCTGGTGTATTCGTAAAACCGGGGAAGCAGGTTGACCAGGGATGTCTTTCCTGAACCGGTAGAGCCCAGCAGAGCAATCACCTGGCCAGGCTGGCAGTGCAGGGAGATCTCCTGCAGCACCGGAGAGCTGCCGTCGTAGCTAAAACCAACCTGTTCAAAATCGAACTCGCCGCGCACTGTGCCTTCAGGTTGGTAGTCACCCTGGTCCAGGGCTTCGCGCGGCTCGCGGATGATGTGCATCACCCGCCCAAAAGACACCATTCCCGTTGAGGTCTGGACGATCAATCGGCCCAGGTTGCGGATCGGCCAGATCAGCCAGATCACCAGGCCGTGGTAAGCCAGGTAAGTGCCGGGGGATATCATGCCCTGGATGGCCATCCAGGCTGCGAAGAAAAAGCCCGCCAGCATTTGAACACCACAGATGATATCGGAAACAGGCCAGAAGAGGGAGTGCATGATCAGCAGTTTTTTACCCCGCTGGTATTTCTCCCAATTCTCGCGCTCAAATTTTTGCCGTTCATAGGGTTGGCGGGCAAAGGCCTTTACCACGCGCACCCCGGCAAGGTTCTCTTGCAAGGTGGTGGACAGAGTGGCTTCCTGCTCCTGGTAAGCCTCGTAGGCCCTGGTCACGCGGCGGAAAAAGAATATCGAGACGGCAATGACCAGCGGTAGGGTAATGACAGACGCCAAAGCCAGGTACATGTTGAGGCGCAGGATAGCGATGAAATTGATGGTGAACAGCAGGATAATCCGACCGATACCGATGGCCTGCTCGCTGTAAAAGCGGCGCAGGGCATCGACGTCTGACGTGGCGCGCTGGATTAATTCGCCGGTTTGGGTGCGGTCATGGTAGGTGAAGGACAGGTGCTGGATATGGTCAAATAAATAGTTACGCAGCCGGCGGGTGACCCCCTCAGCGGAGTAAGCAGCCAGGCGGCCGCTTAGATAGGTGAAGCTGCCCTCCACCGCAGCAACGACAATAAAGGTCAGCGCCATCCAGGGAAGCTGGCCAACCAGGCCGGCCTGGCCCAGGAAATGGTCGACATAATAGCGAAGCAGCAGGTAGGTGGAAGTCTTGGCCAGGGCTGCAACTGCCAGGCTGGCTGTTGCACCTGCGTAAGTCCAATGGTAACCTGTCAATAGGCGCCACAGGCCGGCCGTGCTGTTTCTGGCATCGGCCTGTCTCAAATCATAATCCAATGCACTCATAATTTATCCGCTGGTGAATGGGGGAAAACCATCCAGACCTCTAATTTTACCAGACAATGGCCTGGCGGCTTGTGGGGAAATGCTGATGCACCCGGCTTTTAGAACAGCCGCCGGGTACCGGAACTGCCCAAATTTTGGTCCCCAAATTGTGAAGTTCTTCTCTTGACGCCCAACAGGGGGTATGGTATATTTCTGCCCGCACGCTGCATGGACCCGTGGTGTAGCGGCCGAACATGCGGCCCTGTCAAGGCCGAGATCGCGGGTTCGAATCCCGTCGGGTCCGCTAACTGGTTCTTAGCAATAAGAACCAGTTTTGCTTTAAGCGTACTTCCGCAGCACCAGGCAGGCATTCTGGCCGCCCATGCCAAACGAATTGGACAGCACAACCTTGAGATCGGCCTGGCGCGGCTGGTTGGGAACGTAATCCAGGTCGCACGCCGGGTCGCGCTGCTCATAATTCCAGGTAGGAGGGATCAGCCCGTGATACAGGGCGTACATGCAGATCACCGCCTCGATCGCCCCGGCAGCGCCCATGGAATGCCCCAGGACCGCTTTGCTGCTGCTGATCGGAAGCTGGTAGGCGTAATCCCCAAAAACCTTCTTAACCGCCAGGGTCTCTGAAGGGTCGTTCAGCAGGGTGGCTGTTCCGTGAGCGTTGATGTAATCCACCTCCCGCGGCGTGACCCGAGCATCCTCCAGCGCCCAGCGAATGGCGCGCACAGCCCCCTGAGCTTCCGGGTCAGGCCGGGCCAGGTGAAAGGCATCCGCCGAGGAGGCGTGCCCGATGACTTCAGCATAGATGCGGGCATTACGCGCCAGGGCGTCCTCCAGCTTTTCCAGCACCAGGATGGCGGCGCCCTCGCTTACCACCGTGCCGTCCCGTGTGGCATCGAAAGGCCGGCAGGCGCGTCCTGGATCATCGTTGCGCGTCGAAAGCGCACCCGTGCGGGCAAAGCTGGCTACCGAGGTCTCGTGGATCAGACCTTCCACCCCGCCGGCAAACACGATATCTGCTCGCCCATGCCGGATCAGGTCCATCCCTTCCCCAACAGCCTGGGTGC
>CAIQIV010000597.1 GCA_903871905.1 uncultured Chloroflexota bacterium
CGGTTGTGACCAAACTTCATTGTCGCCTAGCATTCCATTGTTATTCAGATAAAGATAGCCATTCGCCAATAGATCAAGATCTCCGTCTCCATCTACATCTCCCCAGGCTGTGCAACGTGCAAATCCTTGCTGTGATGACCACGCGAAATCGGTGCTCAGCGTTCCACTGTTGTTAAGATAAAATCCACGGCCTGCTGCCAGATCCAGGTCTCCATCTCCGTCCACATCACCCCAGGCCAGATTGCCACCAGATCCTTGCAAGGACGACCACACTGCATTACTTGTCAGTACGCCGCCGTCATTACGGTACAGACGGTCGGGTTGGCCTATATTCGCTGCCGCTAAATCCAGGTCTCCGTCCCCATCTACATCACCCCAGGCCACGCTCACGGTTTCACTCGTTTCTGCTGATGACCATACTGCGCTGCCTGTCAGTACGCCACCATCATTGCGGTACAGGTAATTGGGTTGGTTGACATTCGCTGCTGCTAAATCCAGGTCTCCGTCTCCGTCCACATCTCCCCAGGCGATGGCTGAGGTGTAATCGGATTCTGTCGACGACCAGGCTGGGCTGCTGGCAAACGCCATTTCATTGTTGCGGTATAAGCGCGCTGGTAAAACGCCGTTATCATTTCCCACTGCCATGTCCAAATCACCGTCCGAATCTGCATCTCCTAAGGCGATCGAAGTAGTGGGCTCCGATTCTAACGATGACCACACGGCGCTGCTGGTGAGGATGCCGTTTTCATTGCGGTATAAACGATTGGGCCGGTTATAATTTCCTACGATCAGGTCCAGATCGCCGTCACCATCCATATCTCCCCAGGCAACATCACTTGTATTATCCACTTCTAGCGATGACCACACGGCATTGCTGGTGAGAATGCCGTTTTCGTTGCGGTATAAACGATTGGGATAGTCCCAATTTCCTACGACCAGGTCCAGATCACCATCTCCATCCACATCGCCCCAGGCCACACTTGTGGTGTAATTTATCTCTGTTGACGACCACGCTGGACTATCTGTCAATGTTCCTTGATCGTTTCGGTAGAGAAGGTTGGGCCGGTTAGGGCCGTTCCCTGCCGCCAGATCCAGGTCGCCATCTCCATCCACATCTCCCCATGCGATACTATTCGTGAGATCTGTTTTTGATGAGACCCACGCCGGAGTTGAAATCAGCTGCCCTTTATCATTGCGATACAGTTGAATAGGTGCACCGGAATGTCCGATTGCCAGGTCCAGATCGCCATCTCCATCCACATCCCCCCATGCTACACTGGTTGTATATCCCGAAGATACCGAAGGCGGTGCCCAGGTAGTATCTAATTCAAATTTGCCAACGCCATTGTTCAGATACAGGCAACTGCCATATTCGTTTCCTACTGCCAGATCGAGATCTCCATCTCCATCTACATCTCCCCATGCGATACTTTGCGTTGTAACACTTTCCACGAAATACCAGTCCAAAGACAAAATATCCTGGTATGCTGATGCCGGGTGAACGTTGTGGTGGCTTCCGCTGCCGGACAAAATCAGCATAAGCGCCAGTCCGATGCGCAGCAGAGAACGAAATATTGGAAGTAGACGATTTGCTTTCATAAGTAACCTTCTTATCTCAAGGCGTCAAAGGAAGGGGATTGACCTTCGTATTATCCCAACTTGCCTGGGGGGCCAGGGTATGCCCGGCTGCCTGAAATACCACCCCTTTACCGGGGATACCGCAGCTCGGCGTGCCCTCACCATTCGCCAGCACATTGACTTTGTACACCGTCAGGCCTTCAAACATCAAAGTTTGGCCGGCGCCGCACAGCACATTGTCAATCCAGGCGGTTACGGGCTGTCCGGGCGTGACGCCAGCGGGCAGTTCAATCACGCCATAATAGGTGGCTGGCGGGGTTTGGGGCGCTGCCTGAAGGCCGATGGTGCGGAATAAGAATTCCGGGAATAAGAATTCCGGGGATAAGAATTCCGGCTGCTGCCCTTTCAATCTTAAGATCACATCCTGTTTCAGATAGATCCAGTAGGAACGCCCAAAGGCCAGGGTGTCCAGTGTGTTGACGTACGCCGGGGCATCCGGCGCATACACCTGCCAGGGATCGATGGAACTGTTTGCATCCCACCAGTATAAGACTGTATAGTACCCCTCGATTGATTTCATCGCATCTGCTACCGGGCGAGGCAGGCCTCCCACCGGATAACCAAAGAGGTTCCAGCCTGGGCCTGAGAGGGGGAGTTCGAGGGTAGACATCAGCGCATACAGGCCTGCCCCCGGCACGGTAGTAATGGCCAGGTTTTCACTGGGGTCTACGCTGGTTTCCAAAGGCACCCAGGCCTGCGCGGCTTCATCATACCGGAAAACCTTCAGCCAGGATTCTTCGCCGGGGGGCACTTCGCTTTCGAGGTAGCTGAAAGCCAGCGAACTGCCCGCCAGATCCGGCGCGCTGGTTGATTTTGCCAGCCGGTAGGCCAGTCCCACCGGGGTAGCCCAGGAAGGCACAGGTGGGGCAGCGGTTGCAGATTGCAGGGTGTAAAATTCATTTTCCGGGAAAACCAGTTGGGCGTCATACAGGATCACCTGCCCGTCCAATGACATGGCCGGGGCATACCCGGAACGCTGGCGGGCGTAGCCGGAGCGCTGCCGGCTGTAGCCGCTGCGCTGGCGCGCCGGGCTGCCGCCCATGGCATAGTCGGCCACCACTTCGCGCTGCGAGCCGGGCTCGTTGACCCACACGCGCACGAAGCCATCCTGGGTAACATCCACCAGGTTAAACGTCCCGGCATAAACGCCCGCATTCTCGGCCAGAGTGATAATGCTGGAGGCATTGCCTTCGCCAGAGTACAGGCGGGCGTTTAGATCCAGGCCTGCCGCCAGGCCGTACACATCCACATCCACCACTTCTCCCCCTCGTGGCAAAACCACCACATCCGGCTGCCAGCCGGGGCGCGTGGCCATGGTCAACTCCTGGTTATCCCCCGCGAGCACCGTTTTACAGCCGGTCCGCGCGCTGCGCGGCTCAAAAACGCACACCCGGTCTCCTGGGGAGACACCCGGCGCCAGGATCCAATCGTTGATGGGGCGACCCAGATCCACCAGGCGCGCCTGGCCCACCCCCTCTCGGAACAGGAAGGCGCGGCTGCCTTCTACCGGGGATAGGCGCGCCCCATTTTCATCCTTTAGATAGAGATGCGCATCTGGTAATACCCAGGAATCCTCTTGCGCCGCCGCCTCATGGACCTCCAGCAGCGCCAGCGGCAGGCTGGTGGGGCCGCTGTTCATCCGTGGGTTGGGCAGGGCCGGGTAAAACTGCTGGACTGTCTGCCAGTCGGAGCGCCCGGTGGTCTGGTTGGCCAGCGATGCCTGGCAGCCGGGCAGCCAGGTGGCGGCATCCTTAAACTCGCTGTAATCCTGGCGGTAAGGGTCGGTCATGGCGGTGCCGGTGCAGGTCTCCAGGGCAAATGCCTGTCCGCTGATGGCATCGAAGCCAACGTAATCGTCATCCAGGAAAAAGAGGTAATGACCCAGTTCGTGGGCCAGGGCCTGAGACCAGTCATCCCCCAGGCTGGTTCCGGGGCTCCCGTAGCGGTTCCATACCCGGCCCATGTGGATCATGCCCGATTCATAGACCAGGTTGATGTTAGCCGGATCGACCTGGTCATCGATCACCACTCCACCCTGGACGGCAGACGGGCGGCGGCGGTTGCCGGCATACACGCGGATATCTGCCGAGTCCCAGCCCA
>CAIQIV010000598.1 GCA_903871905.1 uncultured Chloroflexota bacterium
ATTCGCCAGGAACACAACCACATCGTCAGGCGTTCCCTTGTGCGGGCTGCCCATGGTGTACAGCGCCTTCACATCATCCTGGTAGTCGCCCCCCTCAATATATGCGCGGCTGACCAGCCCACCCATGCTGTGGGCGATCAGGATCACTTTCGCCGCTCCGGTGTCAGCCTTGACCCTGTTGATGGAATCGCGCAGATAGCGGGCATTGACCTCGATCGGCGCGGTATAACACGCATTGCTCATCAGGTACGCATAGTCTACGTAGTAGTAACTTGACAGGAGCTGCGCTACCTGGTCAAAATAGTCCCTGCCAATCCCATAGTCGGTAAGCTGATATCTTTCCTGGTCGGTGCATCCAAACAGTTTGGGCGGAAAGCCGCGAAAGCCGTGCACAAAGATAATCGGGACTGCCGCTGGCACGGCCTGCACCGTTACCCCGGACAACGGGCTGCCCTCGCCGTCCTTCACCTGCCCGGAGATGGAATAGACGGCTTGCGGCTCGGCGTCCGGCGCGGCTGGCAAAGCCGGGTTCGGCCGGGCGGCTGCGGGACTGCTGCTGGCAGGGATAAGCAGAGTAAGGATCAACATCATATTGACCAACTGGAACATCCGCTTTTTCATTGTCTTCTAGCCTCCTTGCGCTGATGATTATTTTATTCTTTTTGACGCCTGGTTGGATTGGGAGCTATACGGCAGTGACGGAATCCATTTCCCCGCGCTCCACTGGCCCTGACCAATTGGATTAACTATATCAAAAAAAAAAAAAAAAGAAGAAGTGATCTCTGTCCTCTACACAACTGCTCTTCATCCCCCAATACAATCCCGATCGGATTTTATGTTTTATAATCAGGCTGCTGGAACGCGTCAAAGTTGGCAGGGATACCACTCA
This sequence comes from uncultured Chloroflexota bacterium, assembly GCA_903871905.1. Classification (GTDB taxonomy): domain Bacteria; phylum Chloroflexota; class Anaerolineae; order Anaerolineales; family UBA4823; genus CAIQIV01. The sequence continues at coordinate 890 of CAIQIV010000598.1, forward strand.
TCCGGAGGTAGTAATGGACAACACACCGCACAAAAACCTGGTGGCTGTGATCGGAGCCGGCCCTTCTGGGCTGTTCGCCGCCCGCCAGCTGGCCGCCTCGGGCGCCAGGGTCTACCTGTTCAACCGCGACATCAAGATCGGCGGGCTGGCCGAATACGGCATCTATTACTCCAAGTATAAGATGAAAGAGGGGCTGCGCCGCCAGTTCCGCCAGATCCTGGAGATGCCCGAGATCGAATATTTCGGCAACATGCTCATCGGGCAGGACACCGGCCTCAGCCTGGACGACCTGCGCGGGCTGGGCTTCCAGGCGATCCTGGTCACCGTCGGCGCCCAGGGCACCAAGTGGCTCAAGCTCCCCGGCGAGCAGCTCAAGGGCGTTTACCACGCCAAGGACCTGGTCTACCATTACAACGCCCTGCCGCCCTTCAGCACCCAATATTATCCGGTCGCTTCGCGCGTGGCCCTGGTGGGGGTGGGCAACGTGATGCTGGACATCGCCCACTGGACCATCCGCGACCTGAAGGTGGATGAGGTGATCGCCGTGGCCCGCCGCGGGCCGGCGGAGGTCAAGTTCACCAGGAAGGAGCTGGAGACCGTGGCCCGCAACCTGGACCTGCAAGCCCTGGATCAAGAGATTGAACGGGTCAGCCCGGTGATGCAGTCCGTGGGGCAGGATATCCAGGCGGCGCGGGACTACTTCCTGGCGGCGCTGCCCAAGGCGCCGCCGCCGGTCTCGGATACCCGCTTCCGCTTCGAGTTTCTCGCCTCGCCCACGCGGGTGATCGGCGACGAGGATGGGCAGGTAGCCGGGCTGGAGGTCGAAGATACCACCCTGGTGCAGGGCAGCGGCGGCACCCGCACCCAAAGCCTGGGCACCCGGCGGGTGATCCCGGCGGACATGGTGGTCTTCTGCATCGGCGACCGGGTGGATGAGACCTTTGGCCTGCCGGTGGAGGGCACCGAATTTGTTAAGAACCCCCAGCCGCGCTTCCCCATGGATGGCTTCTCCTATGAGTGCTTTGACCCGGTCAAAGGCGAGCCGGTGGCGGGCATGTTTGTCGCCGGTTGGGCGCGCCAGGCCAGCAGCGGGCTGGTCGGCACGGCGCGCAAGGATGGTGAAAACGGCGCGGATGCGGTCCTGGCCTACTTGAATTCCCTGCCCCCCAACCCGGCTGCGGACTTCGAGCTGGTCTCTCAAAAACTGCAGCGCCTGGTCCGCCGCACCGGCCGCCCGCTGGTACGCAAAGAGCATATCTACAAATTAGATGAATTGGAGAAAGCCGAATCCCGGCGGCTGGGCGTCGAAGACTATAAAATGAAAACCGAGCACGAGATGCTGGTCGCACTCGGCCTGGCCTGGTGATTGCGGTAGAAGCTATTCCAGCTCTTCCGGAGGATGCTGCCGCTGCGGATAGCGGATCAGCAGCAGAAAGCCGATGATGATCACAATCTCGCCAACCAGCACGCCGGTGGCCTGCAGCGGCCCAAAATAGGGGATGGAGGGCAGGCGCCCGCTGCGGAAGGGGTGGCTGCCAAATCCAAACACATCCGCCAGGCCCGAGGCAAAGCTGATCACGTAACCGGTGCTCACCAGCCGCAGGCCGATGTCTGCGGCGATCGATTTCTCTGTCCCCTTCCAAAACTGGTTCAACACCGAATAGCCACCGATGCAGATCAGCCCCAGGCCGCCCAGGAAGACCGAGATCTGGACAAAGCCGGTCACCGGGCTGCGGTCCAGGCCCATAATCGCCGGCGCTGCGCCCAGGATATACACCACCAGCCCAACCAGCAGGATGACCAGGCCGAAACGCAGGCGGCCGCGACCGTTAGCCGGTAATGCCTGGGTCTCGCTCATATGCTGTCTGGGAGGACCTGGTCCAGGCGGGCGTACCAGTTTCCCCCAAGGATCGCAGCAATATCCTGCTGGCTGTATCCTTTTTCGCTTAACAGCGGGCCGATCTTCTGCAGGTCCGCCACTGTGTCAATCCCATCCGGCGTTGACTGCAGGCCAAAGCCGCCATCAAAGTCGGTGCCAATGCCGGCATGCAGGGCATCGCCGGCCAGCTGGCAGATATAGTCGATCTGCGCCACCACCTCCTGCAAAGGGACCTGCTGGCGTGGGTCGCCGTGCCGCCAGCCCGCCTTGAGGAATACGTTAAACGGGATCACCCCGATCACCCCATCCCGCTCCACCAACTGCCGGATCACCTGATCGCTCAGGTGACGGTTGGTGTCCGGGTTTTTCACCAGGCTGGCAGCGTTGGCATGCGAGGCCACCACCCGGCGCGGGTAATAGTCCAGGGCCTGCAGCGCCGCCTGCTCATCCATGTGGCTGATGTCCAGGGCAAAGCCCAGGTGAGCCATCCCGTCCAGCAGGGCGTATCCCTCAGCCGTCATAGGCCCCGGCTCGCGTGTTCCACCGCAGAAGCGCGTCCCCATCCAGGCTGGACCCACCAGGCGCACACCCCTGGCCCACCACGTCTCCAGCTCGGGCGGCTCTCCCACCGCCTCCGCCCCTTCCATCAACACCACCAGGCCGACAGGATGTGAGCCCTGCTCATCCTGGTCCCAGGCAGAGCGCAGGTCTGCCAGCTCGCCCCGGGTCTGCACCAGGCGGAATTTATCCGGGTGCGTCTCAACCATGCGGTAATACGCATCCAATTGGGCGCCGTAAATGCGCTTCGCTTCGGCGGTGCTGGCATAGCACTGCGTATCCCACCCGCCCACCCTGTCCCTGGCCGGCGCAGCAAACAGCGTGGCAAAAATGAAGGCCACGCGACCGCGCTGGTATTCCGGCCAGCCCAGCAGCGTATCGCCATGGTTCCACCCCGGGATTTCGCTGCCCACCTCGCGCTGACGGATCTCCGCGGCAGAGAGGCTGTAATCCCGCTTAAAACTCAACATATTCCAGGCCAGGTCCTGGTGTGCATCAATGATCCACATGATCCCTTATCCGGGCTCCTTCAATCGTATAGCAATCTGGCGGTCGATCTTCCCCATGGGGAAGTCTTCCAGCTCACAGCGGCCCACCCAGCGCAGATCATGCACCTGAAGCGGGCGGGGGTCATCTCCATTCGACAGCACGCATAAAAAGGCGTGCAGCGTGACCTTGTAATGTGTATACGCATGGCGGTACACGCCCAGCGGACTGCCCACGCGGATGGATACGCCCAGCTCTTCACAGATCTCCCGCTGCAAGCAGCCTGGCAGGTCCTCCCCCGGCTGGAGCTTGCCCCCGGGGAATTCCCACATTCCTCCCAGCAGGCCCTGCGGCGGACGCTGGGCAATCAACACCTGCCCGCCGCGCTGGATCACCGCAGCCGTGACCGTATAATGCGGGACAGCCGGACGCGCCAGGCGCACCGGGCGTTCTTCCTGGACATCCAGGGCATAGGCCTGGCAGGCAGTATGGATTGGGCACTCACCGCAGCGCGGTGCCCGAGGGGTGCATACCGTGGCCCCCAGGTCCATCAACGCCTGGTTGTATGCCCCGGCGCGGCCTACGGGCAGGTTCTCTCCAGCCAGCCGCCACAGCTGCTGTTCTCCCTGCCGGGACCTG
>CAIQIV010000599.1 GCA_903871905.1 uncultured Chloroflexota bacterium
ACCATCATCAAGAATGTGACCCATCATATTGTGTATCAGGATCCGGATCACCGGTACTGTGAAAACCAGGTGGTGATCAAGCAGCTGGGTAGCGGAGAGCTCATGGCAGTATTTAACGAGGAGCGTTTCCCGTACCACCATGATACCGGGCAGACTGCGCTGATCCGTTCAACGGATGGCGGGCAAACCTGGGATCCCGCGACCAAGCAGGTGATTGTCCCGTGGAACTCCACTACCGGGAATTGGGACTGCGGCTTGTTAGAGATGGCGGATGGAACCCTGCTGGTCAACTTTACATTATGCGCCTTCTTTAAAAAAGGTATCCGTCCAACCCAACCTTCCTGGAGCTCGGAGCCGATGACGAAAGAGTGGGGAGATTGGACCTGGGCGTACCGCCTGCGACGCTGGATTGGGACCTACGTAGTGAAATCCAGTGACCAGGGATACACCTGGGGTGAGAAGATCCCGGTCAACGTGGTTCCACTGACGCATGCAGGGACGCGCCTTGGCTGCTGGCAGCAGCCGGGTGGAGAGATACTCATGGGGGTGTATGGTCGAATCCAGGGATATGAGGAAGAGGGGCAGCACGAAAGCACCCGTTCGGCGCTGATCCGCTCGGATGACGGTGGGGAGAACTGGGAATATTATTCCACCCTGGCTTTTGATCCGGCAAGCATCATTGATTTTGAGGAGCCAGCGCTGCTGCGCCTTAAGGACGGCAAGCTGGTATGCTTCCTGCGCACGCATGCGAATCCCAGTGGAGATGCGCGCAACCTGGCGCTGGTGGTTTCCGAAGATGAAGGTTTTTCATGGACGCCGCCAAAATGGACGAATATCTGGGGGTACCCGGCTGAGCTGACCCCGCTGCAAGATGGGCGTTACCTGATGGTGTATGGATACCGCCGTCCTCCTTATGGGGTGCGAGGGATTGTCTCGGAGGACGGGCTTACCTGGGACGTGAAGAACGAGTTTGTTATCCGCCTGGGAGGGGTGCCGGGGATGCATGATGAGGACCAACCAGCCTCAACGATGATGGATCCCTCCAGCGGGCGCATGATCCGTGGAGCAATTGATCCCAGGAACCCTGGTTTGTACCAGCATATTGGCTACCCGACGGTTGAGCAGCTCAAGGATGGAACGATTGTGGCCGGTTACCATGAGTGGAGCAGGGATCCTCAGCCCATCCAGTTTGTCATGTGCACCCGTTTTGAATTAGCTGGATAAGGACATGGCAGTGCGCCATCTACCTGACCTGGAGCATTTCATCCTTTTTCGGGATCCATTTTCTTACTGTGCTCACCCGCACCTGGTCGTTTTGAAGAATGGTGATTGGGTCATGGTATTTAACCGCGCCCCGCGGCGGGAGATCATTCTGCACCCTCCTGAGGATCCCCATTATTACAACGTAATCATGCGTTCGAAGGACGAGGGACAGAGCTGGTCGACGCCGCGGGTTGCCCCAGGTTATGATTGGCACGGGGTGGAATGCGGTGGATTGACCGCACTGCAGGATGGTTCATTGCTGCTCAACCAGTACCGTTTCCAGTGGCTTCCCCTGGAAACTGCACAGCGGAGGGAAAAGGCTGCGGGGCTTACCTTTCCGGAGGATTGGGGGGATCTGATGCGAAAGGCAGGGGAGACCAATCCGGCTGAACTCATCCCCCTGGATATCAGGGAGCGTTTCCCCTGGGCGCGGATGAACGGTGGGGCATACGTTCATCATTCACTGGACGGAGGGTTAACCTGGTCCGGCAGGGCAGAGATAGAAACCAGGCCTTTTGCGGGTGGCTATGGGATGCGGGGGGGAGTTCAATTGGAAAATGGGGAAATCATTATGCCGTTGAGCGATATCCCGAATTATCGCCAGGTGTTCGTGGTGAAGTCGTTGGATGGAGGGCGCACCTGGTGTGCGCCTTCCATGGTTGCCCAGGGGGATGATTTTGAATTTGAAGAGCCATGCCCAATACTGCTGGCTGGAGGCGAGATCCTGATCCTGCTGAGGGATAACCGCAGCCACTCCCTGTACAGTGTTCGATCAGCAGATGGGGGGCACAATTGGAGCAATCCTGAGCCGACCGGTATTCTCGGTTATCCAGCATCCCTCATACTCCTTCAGAACGGGAACCTTCTGTGCGTGTATGGGGTGCGCTACCCGCCATTTGGGATCCAGGCTGTGGTCAGTGGAGACGGAGGCTGCACCTGGCAGACGGAAAATCCCTGGTTGATCCGGGGAGATCTTCCTAATCGGGATCTGGGGTATCCAGCCGCGGTGCTGACTTCCAGAGGATCGGTTTACTGTGTTTATTATGGACAGGATGCCAGTGGGGTCACCTGCATCCAAGCCTCCCAATTTACAATACCAGGTGAAATTGGCGATTCGCATTGCAAATTGATGAATTAGATGTTACAATATTAAGGAATGGTTAGGATGAGTTGTTCCCTGTCATTTGATTTAACTTTGTCATAGTCTGTCGCGGATGTAATCAATTATTTATGGTCAAACCTGGTTATTTGTTGAATCAACGAAAAGGAGAAACATCATGGATAAATTAAAGAAAACCTGTTGGGAAAAGCCTCAACTTCTGGTGATCGTGCGGTCGCAGCCAGAGGAAGCTGTCCTGATCACATGCAAATGCGACGGCTGGGGGGATGCACAATCCACAAATTTTGGGTGTTATCAGGATGCTCAGTCCTGTACTGTGTGCAGTACGTACGGGCTTTCTTGAGACAATGCTGGGGGCGGCTTTTAGCTAACCTGTAGAAATTTCTCCAACCCTGGTTTATTCTGAAGCGGCGGTGAAAAAAAACTGCCAGTGAAATAGACCCAGGTGGAATGATCGGGCGCGGCTCAACCAGCTGTTCAGCCAGGTGGTGAGAGCCGTGCCTCTTTTTTCAGCGCAGCAAGGGAATATTATGGCGGAACCTCAAGAAGTTCATCCTCATCAGCCAAAGTCGATCCAGGCGGGGGTAGTATCGATGCTGCGGTCTAATATGGGCCTGCAGCCGGGGGAGCGTCTGCTGGTGGTTACGGACATCCCCGCGGAAAGGGATTGGACGATCCTGCCGGCAGAGGATCTGCAGGAACTGCTGGAACGAGCGCAGCTGGCGCGGCAGGTGGCTGAGATTGCCAGCCTGAGCTTTCCCCAGTCCAATGTGGAGTTTGCTGTATTTCCCTGCACCAGGCTTCATGGCTCAGAAATCCCAAAAGAAACGGCAGATCGCATGGCTGAGGTGGAGGTTGTGGTGGCGCTCACAACCTATTCTTTAACCCATACGAATGCCCGCTCGCGGGCAGTGGAGGCCGGAGCGCGCTTTGCCAGCATGCCGGGTTTTGAAGCGGTGATGTTTGCGCCAGGCGGCCCGATGGAAGCAGATCCTCTGCTGATAGCCTCCAGGGTGCACCTGTTTGCCAGGCTGTTGGATGGCGCTGACCAGGTTCACCTGTGCACACCTGGTGGGACTGATCTGCGCTTCCGCCTGGAGGGACGGCCCGGGTTGGTGGATGATGGAATATTGAACCGACGCAGCACGTGGGGGAACCTCCCCGCGGGTGAGGCTTACATTGTCCCGTGCGAGGGTACAGCCCAGGGAAAGCTGGTTGTCCCCGCAGGCTGGTACCCGGGATTGGATGCTGAACTGGTATTTTCCTTCCAGGACGGGAGGGTGTGCGCACTGGGAGGCGGTGGACAGCTCCATGCGCAGTTGGAGCAGTGGTTCCAACCCGGTTCAGATGATCCGCTATACACCCGGCGGCGCAACCTGGCTGAACTGGGGATAGGCTGCAATCACCAGGCGCACAATCCCCAAAATGTGCTGGAAGCGGAGAAGATTTTCGGCACGGTACATCTTGGAATTGGTGATAATTTGCACATGGGCGGGTTGGTGGAGTCGGATTTGCATGAGGATTTTCTGCAGCCAGGTGTGGACCTCACCCTGGATGGCCGGCTGGTGATCCAGGGCGGCAGGTGGCTGGTTGATGTGACAGGTTAACCCCTGCTACTGATCGATTCAGGAAATAAAGACGATCTTTGCCCGTTTCAGGGCAGATTGCAGCAACTCGATCGAGACCGGTTTGATCAGGACATCCACTGCCCCAAGCATGCGGGCTTTACGAGCTGTTTCGGGCTGGTCGTCCGAAGTAACGATAAAAATTGGAATATCACTGAGAGCTGGCTGGCTGTGGAGGAAACTCAGAAACTCGAAGCCGTTGACGCCAGGCATGTTGATATCGAGGAAGATGAGACCGGGCTTTTTTTCGCGTAGCAGGGCAACCCCAGAGCGGGCACTGTTGGCATACCGGGCGGTGATGCCAATAAAATTGAGCATCTGGACCAGGCTGTTCCCGGTGAGGGGTTTGTCATCGATCACGATGGCGTTGGGCATAAGCCAATTATACTCAATTGTCCCTGCCGCGCAGGATGATGGGTTGGTATGTCTTCTTTTCCATTCCCACGGCGGTGAGGAAAATGGTGTCCGAGGAGGATACCTGACTGCTGCCATCACTCATCTCTGCTTCTACAGTTTGCAAACCATAAAGACTGTCCAAAGTCCATGGAATATTGTTGGAAAATGACTGCCAGGAAGACCAGGCGCCGGTATTATTGCGCAGACGGATGGTGGTCCAGTTCCCATAGATGTACAGGCTCACATTTGCAGAAGCAGTTGCGCTATCATCGGAATTAATCACCAGAGGATAGACACCCGGGCGTGTGCCAAAATCTTGAACCCAGTAAGGGCCTGGAAGATAATAGCCCACGCCGATCTCCCTATTTGTGCTGAGGATATTGGCGCGATGACCGGAACTGTTCATCCAGCCGTTCATGACATCAGAGGGGGTAGAGTAACCCCAGGCAATGTTTTCGGCGCGCGGGTCGGGATAGAAGGTGCGGATGCGCGCCCAGGTATCACACACCAGGGTCAAAGCCGAGCTGACCCGGTCGAAGGTGTTGTGGTCAAAATAATCATCCTGCTGCATATCCGCAGCGTGATAGCGGGCGGCTTCATCCAGCTCCTGCACACGCTTCATGGGCGGCAGGCCGGATTTGGAGCGTTCCTGGTTGACCAGGCTAACCAGCTGCTGCTCAAAAAGGGAATCAATCACGGGCTGGCTGGCTCCGCCGCATCCGGTAAAATTTGGAGACATTGATACTGAGAGAGTAGCCTGCCCGGCGGCACTACCGGGCAGACGGCTGAACAGGGCGAGAAAACCCAGAGAGAGAAAAAGGAATTTCTTCATAACCTGCCTCGCTTTCCTGGCGTTTATAATAGCCTACATCAAATCCAGTTCCAATGCAATGGTACACTGGTCACAGGTACGAATATCCACGAATATGAATGAAATGGAGGAAGAATGGAATACACCAATCTGGGCCGCAGCGGCTTGAAAGTTTCACGGATCTGCCTGGGAATGATGAGCTATGGGGCGAAATCCTGGCGGCAGTGGGTGCTGTTGGAGGATGAGGCGCGTCCTTTTGTTAAACGGGCTTTAGAAGCCGGGGTCAACTTTTTTGATACCGCGGATGTGTATTCGCTAGGGGTCAGCGAGGAGATCCTGGGTCGGGCTATTAGAGATTTTGCCCAGCGGGATGAAGTGATTATTGCAACCAAGGTTTGCCAACCGGTGGGCAGCAAGCCAAACCAACGCGGCCTGTCGCGCAAGCACATTTTTGACTCCATTGACAGCTCGCTGCGCAAGTTGGGAATGGAATATATAGATCTGTACCAGGTCCACCGCTGGGATCCGGAAACGCCCATTGAGGAGACCCTGGAAGCGCTGAGCGACCTGGTGCAGTGCGGAAAGGTGCGCTACCTGGGCGCCTCGAGCATGTACGCCTGGCAGTTTGCCAAGGCTCTGTACACGGCGGATTTGCGCGGCTGGCGCAGGTTTATCTCGATGCAGAACCATTACAACCTGGTTTACCGGGAGGAAGAGCGAGAGATGCTGCCGCTGTGCCGGGCAGAAGGGATTGGGGTGATCCCCTGGAGTCCGTTGGCGCGGGGTTTCCTCACCGGATCACGCGTGCGCGGGGCCCGGGGCGAGACGGTGCGATCGGGCAGCGATGATTTTGCCGACAGCATGTATTTCAAGGAAATGGACTTTCAGGTTGTAGACCGGGTGGCAGAGGTAGCAGAGAAACGGGGCATCACCCGGGCGCAGACAGCGCTGGCCTGGATGCTGCAGAAACCAGGCATCAGCGCCCCGATTATTGGCGCGACCAGGATGGACCACCTGGAACAGGCTATTGCAGCGGTTGATATTCACCTGTCCGAAGAAGAGATGCACCAACTGGAACAACCATACCAGCCGCATGCGGTCCTCGGGCATAAGTAAAATCAGCCAGACTGCGGTTCAATCGGTTGTATTATCCAGGGAAGCCTGACGGTGAAGCGGCTGCCCCGGCCTGGCTCGCTTTCCACCCACACGCGGCCGTGATGCAGTTCTGCCAGGCGGCGCACCATTATCAATCCCAGGCCAGTGCCATTGTAGGCACGGGCAAGAGAGCCATCCAATTGGAGGAAGGGTTGAAACAGGCGAACCTGGTCCTCAGTTGAGATGCCAATACCGGTGTCCCAGACAGTAATATCAACCACTCCCGATTCGGGAAATCCCTGGATCTCCAGGCCAAAAGATCCACCCTCCGGAGTAAATTTGACGGCGTTTGAAAGCAAGTTGTCCAGGATCTGGCCAAGTCGTTTCTCATCAGCCATCAGAAAATCCATCTGGCTGTCGAAGAAGGTGGACACCCGGAGCCTTTTCTTGGACGCTGCCTGCTGGACAAAGCGAATACGCTCCAGGCAAAGGCTTTCGATGTGAATCGGAGTTAGGAAGATTTCGAGACTGCCAGCCAGGATCCTGGTGAAATCCAGGATGTCGTTAATTAATGTCAGCAGCGAGGCCCCGCTGATTTCAATTGAGCGCAGCGCTTTCATTTGGGGAGGTGTGAGCTCTCCATAGACATTTTTTTGCAGAGCTTCTGAATAACCCAGGATGGCAGTGAGCGGGGTGCGCAGCTCGTGGCTGATCGCCGCCATGAATTCGTCTTTGAGGCGGGCGGCTTGTTCCAATTGGCGGTTGGCGATGGAAAGCTCCGCAGTACGCTCTTCCACCCGTTGGGCAAGGAGCTGCCGCTCCTCCTGAAGCACAGCTTCCATTTTGCGCCTTTCGCTGATGTCCAGGGTATTGACCACCCGGTATAAGACCTCTCCCTCATCATCTTTGACCGAGGTGATATCGATGTAGGCCGGAAATTTTGAGCCATCTTTCTGGATATGCATGGCCTCGAAGGTGTAATGCCCGGTTATATCTGCCTGGTGGATGTGTTGGGGGAGCAGGTCATGCTCCTCCGGGGCGCAGACAACCTTGAATGACTGCCCGGTCAGCTCCTCAACGGAATACCCGTGCATCTGGGCAAAATAGGGATTCATCAGTGACAGGGATTCCCCATCCTGGCTGCTGACTGCCACTCCCCAGGCTGCATGCTCGAAGATATGAGCCCACCGGAGCAGGGATTCTTCCATGCGCAAGCGGTTGGTGATGTCAAACGAGACGGCCAGGGATTTATTAAAGCGGCCTTCCTCGTCTTTCTCCGCGATCGCTGATAGAAGTGCATCGACCACCTGGCCATTTTTCTTGACAAACTGGTAGTGGATATCCTGAACTATCCCCTGGTTAAAAAAAATTGGGAGCTCGGTTTTGTTGGCGTATTGCTGCGAAGCTTCGGTCAGGAAATCGGTGAATTTCATGCCGATTACTTCATCCTGTTGGTAACCCAGGTACTGCAGCCAAAAGTCACTGACATCCACGATGAGCCCCTGCTGGTCGATGGAGTGCAGCATGGCAGGAGTTTTATGATATAGAAAGCGGTAGCGCTCCTCGCTCACCTCGAGTGCTTTTTCGATCTGCTTGCGCTCGTTGATGTTGTTGACGGTCATAAGCAAACGATCTCGACTGGGCAGATTGGGCGGAAGCATACTGTCCGGCACCGAGCGGAACTCCAACCGGGTGAAGAAGTCTTTTCCCTGTCCATCCAACAGGCGGAGCTCAAGCCATTTACCGGCCGGGTTTTTGAAGATGGCTTTGAAACGGGAGCGGAGAAGGGATTGGTCGGGTTTGCTGACCAGGTCAAAGAAGGGCCTGTCCATAATCTCGCCCGGCAGCCTGCCTACCATCAGGCAGAAAGTCTCGTTGGCGCTGGAAATTTGCCCCAGCCCGTCGATCACCAAATAACCGACGGGCGCCTTATGGAACAGGTCGAAAAACCGGTCATGGGATGCTTGCAGCTCCCGCTGGGTACGGCGCAGCTCTTCATTTTGCATCTCGAGCTCAATCTGGTGGACACGAAGCTCGTGGATTAAATTCTGGGCTTCAGCTTGGGTGAGCGGCTGGTTGGAGGGCAGATCATTCATAGGTTATTTGAGCGCAGTTTTGGTTTCAGGGAGGATGGTTCCGGCGCAGGGTTGAACCGTGCCAATCAGGCGCAGTGGTTCCCCTTCACTAGATCGCTGGACCAGGCGACCCGTGTCCCGCAGCCAGATCCATTCGTCCTGGCGGGTCCGCAGGCGGTAATCTACCTGGTACAAGGGGGATGTGCCATACATGCAGTCCCGCATGGCAGACATCGCCCGCTCATAATCGTCCGGGTGGAGACGGGAGAGCCAGAAATCAAGGGCGGGCTCGATTTCATCGGGCTGAAACCCAATCCACTGAGCTTTTTGTGGGCTGGCCTGGACTTCGCCGGTCACCACGTTCCAGTCCCACCAGGCGAAACCGGCAACCGATAAAGCTGTATCCAGCCGCTGCTGCGCTTCCGCTGCCTGGCGCTGGATTTCAATCTCGAATGTTATATCGTCGAATGTGGTGTAGACCTGGACCGGGTGGGCCTCACCTGGGGCAAACAGGGGGACGGCATTAATCCGGATCCAATGGACGCTGCCGTCCTGAGGATTATGAATCCCCATGACCGCCCCGCGCACCACTTTTCCGCTTTTCAAGGCGACCATCGAAGGATGCTGGTCGCCAGGAAAATCTGTGCCATCGATGCGGATCGCCTGCCAGCGGATATCGGATGAAGTGCGCCCGGTAATTTCATCGACAGCCAGCCCAAGGATACGCCTGGCGGCGGGATTGGCTGAGGTAATTTCACCGCTGGCATTCTGGTAGACGACACCTTCGGTCATGGTATTGAAAAGCTGGCGATAGCTTTCCTGGCTCTGGTGAGCGTGCTGTATTGCATGCTGGATTTTCGTATTATCCTGGACAACGATGGTCAGGCTGTCCTCGACAGTCGCCGGGTTGACGGGCGCCGTGCTGATCAAGACAGGGACGAGCGAGCCATTTTTGTGTTTCCACCGGGTTTCAAACAACCCAACACCAGTCTCGAGAACTTGCTGATAGAGGTCGGTGCCAGCCCGTAAATATTCATTCTGATCAACGTAGAGCAGGCTGATATTTTTCCCGACCAGCTCCTCGCGCTCATACCCTACCATGCGGCAGAGCGTATCGTTGACCTCCAGCAGGGTGCGATTTGCAATCAAACCGATGCCTACCGGGGCAGCGCTGAGCAGGCTGGACAGGCGGTTGTTGGATTCGAACAGCGCCTGTTGGGTTTCCTTGAGCTGTTGGATGTCAATAAACATGAGGACAATACCCGATACAGCCCCTGCCCCGATGGTATAGGGGAGGATGCGCATCAGGAACCATTCTCCATCGTTGGTTAAGACTTCCTGATTTTTCCCGATGTTGGACCTTTCCACTTCTCGAATCAATTCCATGGGATCGGCTTTGGCCAGTTGGTGGGAGAGATGGTGAATTGGCCGACCGATGTCTGAGTCGAGAATCTTGAAGATTTTCTTGATTTCGGGGGTAAACTTGCGGATCTCCAGGTTTTCATCCAGGAATAAAAGCCCTACCTGGGTGCCGGCGATCAGGTTATCCAGGTCATTATTCAGCTCGGTCAGCTCAAGAATCTTGCTCTGGTACTCGGCATTGACCGTATGCAGCTCTTCGTTGACAGAATGCAGCTCTTCATTGGTACTTTGCAGCTCCTCGTTGCTGGCCAGGAGCTCTTCATTGGTGGCTTGCAGCTCCTCGTTGGAAGTTTCGAGCTCTTCAATGGTTGCCTGCAAGTTTTCCCGGGTGAACTGCAGTTCCTGCTCCAGGTCATGCAGATGCTGTTCAGTCTCCTGACTGACATCATAGACTCCAAGGTCACCCGCACCCAGCTCTCTGGATATTGGGGTGGCTGCTTCTTCAACGAAAATTACTGCAAGCGGCTCCTGGTTTCTCTTTCCACTCAGTGGTTTAATCCGCATGTGGATAAAGTGAGACTCTCCTTTATTGTGCAGGCGGATATTGGTGTAACGCATCTCTTCGCCGGTTTTGAACACCTTTTGCAACCCGGTGGAAATGGGGATGGCCAGGTCCTTTACCGCCAGGCGGGAAATTTCGTTGCTGAGCTTTCCAGATGGAAGGTGGAAGTAGCCCTCGGTGTCACCAATGATGTGCTGCACTTCACCCTGCTCGTTCACAACAATGGCCAGGGGGAAGAGGTCGCCAGCCATGGTCTGAAGGAGACGGTCGAGCACGCGCTCCTCTTCGTGGGCGCGCAGCACCTGGCCGCCGGTGGAGAAGCGCGGGCGCGGGATGCGGGGCTGGATATCTGCTGTCATGCTGTAATCCGGACCATCCACAGCAATGCGGCGCTTTCCTTTGGAGCGAAAGATCTTATGCTTATGGTGCAGTGCCTCAAAATAATCGCCCATTTCACCGGTGGTCTCACTGGTACCAAGGAGCAAGATGCCCTGGGGTGTGAGGGAAAAGTTGATCAGGTCTAAGACCTGGCGCTGCAGCACAGGCTGGAGATAAATCATGAGGTTGCGACAGCTTACCAGGTCAATATTGGTAAAAGGAGGGTCTTTGATCAGGTTATGTTGAGCAAAAACGACCATCTCGCGGATGGAGCGGTCAATCCGGTAGCGGTCATCTTGGGGGCGGAAATATTTGGCCAGGATGCGGGGAGGGAGATCGGCGGTGATGCTTTCCGGGTAGGTGCCAACGCCGGCGCGCATAATGGCGTCCCGGTCGATATCGGTGGCGAAAATTTTCACATCGACGTGGGTGCCTGTCTGTTCCATGCACTCCCGGCAGAGGATAGCCAGGCTGTAGGCCTCCTCCCCGGTGGAGCAGCCCGCCACCCAGATCCGGATTTCCCGGTTGGCAGAGCGGCTGAGGATTTCTGGAATATAGATTTTTTCAAGCTCGTCGAAGACATCCCGGTCACGGAAAAAACTGGTGACGCCGATGAGCAGCTCACGGTAGAGGACCATAACCTCCCCAGAATGATTTTCCATCAGGCGCACGTATTCGCGCAGGTCGGACACTTGATTGACGGTCATGCGGCGCTCAATGCGCCTCAAGACCGTGCTGGGCTTATAGTAAGTAAAATCTACCTTGGTGCGTTCGCGCAGCAGGGCGAAGATCCGGGTCAGGCCATCCTCGTCAGAGAGCAGGTTTTGAGGAGTTTCGGCGATCGAAATGCTCATATGCCGGGCGAACAATAGCAGGCGGGCCGGTATTTGTTCAATTGGCAGGACAATGTCCGCCAGGCCGGTGGAGATGGCAGAGCGCGGCATGCCGTCAAACTTTGCGGATTCCTGGCTCTGCACCATGATCATACCTCCCATCTCCTTGATGGCGCGGATGCCGCGCACCCCGTCGCTGCCGGTGCCGGAGAGGATGATTCCAACAGATTTGTCCGCCTGGTCGTCTGCAAGGGAGGAGAGGAAGATGTCGATAGGCAGGTTGACGCCCTTGTGGAGATCCGGATCGATCAGCAGCAGCTTTCCGTGAAAGATGGTCAGGTTCTTCTTGGGAGGGATCAGGTAGACCGAATTTGGCTCAACCAGCATGCCATTTTCCGCGCGGTGAACCGGCATCTCGGTGCGCTTGGAGAGAAGTTCGACCATCAAGCTTTTATAATCCGGGGAAAGATGCTGGATGACGATAAAGGCCATGCCGCTGTCTGCGGTCATGTTGTTGAAAAATGCTTCTAAGGCTTCCAGGCCCCCAGCCGAAGCGCCAATGCCAACATAATAGATGGGTGAACCGACTGCTGGAGTATTCTCGTCCATGAGTGAAATCGACTCCTAATTAATGGGCTTCGATCCTCGGGTCTGGATCAATCAATGCATGTAATGATGTTCCTGAAATGATTAATTCAACAAAGATCAAAGGAATGGGCTGATTATATCAGAAATTTCAGGATACTTTGAGCAAGGAATTCCATGGTGAAAT
>CAIQIV010000600.1 GCA_903871905.1 uncultured Chloroflexota bacterium
GCACTGCCAGGGGCACCAGCACCAGCTCCGCTTGGCGCGCCAACGCCTGCCCCGCCTGGCGCACCTGCTCCGGCACTGCCCGGAGCGCCTGCCCCAGCCTGCACTCCAGGGGTGCCCGCGGCCTGTCCCAGGCTGGCAGGTGTTCCGCCCGCCTGCGTCCCAGACAGCCCAGCACCTTTCCCGCCAGCAAGTGAGCCAGGCATCCCAGGGAGACTTCCTGGCTGACCACTCAGGCTGGCAGGCGTTCCCGATAGACCGGCTGGCTGCCCGGCTAGGCCGGCAGCCCCCAGGGCGATCGCCGGTCCGGCCAGGGTGCTGCCAGAGCGGCTGCCAGGAAGCAGTGCCAGCTTGAAGTCATTGGCGTTCTGGTAGCGCTGGGCAGGGAAGAGGGCCATGGCTGTCAGGATGGCCTGCTCAACTGCCGGGCTCAGGTTAGGATTCAAGCTGGCTGGCGAAGGCAGCTCAGACCCAAGGAAGCGCTGTACGCTCTCAATGGGTGCTTGCCCGGTAAGAATGTGGTACAGCGTGGCACCCAGCGCATAGATATCGGTGCGTGGGTCAACCACCCCGCTGCCATATTGCTCTTGGGGCGAATATCCCGGGGAGATGGGTTTCAGCCCCAGTCGAGCTGAGGTGCTCCGGTCGTATGCTTTGCCCAGGCTGAGATCCATCAGTACAGCGTTGCCGCGCGAGGTGATTTTAATATTCGACGGCTTGACATCCAGGTGCAGACGCGGTGGATTCTGCAGGTGCAGATAGGTCAGCGCATCACATACCTGGCAAATCCAGGGCACTGCCTGTTCTTCTGCCATGGGTTTGCGCTGATTGCCCAGCAAGGCAAATAAATCCTGTCCATCCAGGTAATCCAATACCAGATACTGTCCCTGTCCAGGCAAGGTGAAATAGTCGGTGACGGATTGTAAGTTTGGATTGCGCAGGTTAACCAGGCTGAACCCCTCGCTCATGAACTGGCTTTGCGCCGTGGGCGTTGTTTCCGTGTTTTCCTTAAGAATGCAGGATTTGGACAGGGTCAGATCCCATCCCCGGTAGACAGCCCCAAGCACGCCCTCGCTCATCAGACTCACGATACGATAACGGTTATTTAATACATACCCCTGTTGTAGAGCCATACCACACCTCCAACAGCCAAATGACCCGGAATTCGCAGGACCATGCCTATGATACGAATGGAGAGAGAATCCAGGGTTGAATGGTTTTCTTCCTCACTATTTATTGTAAGTCGAAAATTGGAGAATGGATAGACTGATTCTTACACGTTTCTTGACAGGCTTTCATCTTAGATTTATACTGGATTATATTTTACAAGAATAGTCGGAATTAGGTCGTCTTGCAGACTCTTTGCATAGGTGATGACCTGCTGTTCGGTATGGAGGTTGCTATTCCGCTGCCCTTGTTGATCAACCTTCGAATTGCTCGTCATCTGGCGCTTGCTCGCATGCGCGGTCGCGGACCGCGGATCCCGCTTGTGTTGATGTTAGAAATTACCCATTCCTGCAACCTGCGCTGCGAGGGCTGCGGGCGTATCCGCGAGTATGCCGAGAGCCGTAGCCAGCGTCTTTCTCGCCAGCAGGCCAAAGCCGCTATGATTGATGCGGATACTCCGGTGGTTACCATCAGCGGGGGGGAGCCCTTGCTTCACCCGGATGCCCCGGCTATTGCCGCGGATGCGCTGGATCTGGGCAAGGTGGTTTATTTCTGCACCAATGGACTGCTGTTGGCGGACCGCCTGAAGGAGTTCAGCCCGCATCCGGCGTTTTATTTCAACGTTCATCTGGATGGGCTGCCGGAAAAGCATGATCGCATCACCGGCCTGCCTGGCTCGGGAGAGCGAGCGTTGGCAGCCATTGCCGCTGCCCGGCGGGCGGGGTTCGGTGTCACGACCAATACCACCCTTTACCAGGAGACTCGGCCGGAAGATTTGGTTGAGTTGTTTGGGCGCTTAATCGACCTGGACATCGATGGCATGATGCTGGCGGCTGGCTTTGCTTATGAAGTCGGCACATCCGCGGAGACTCTGAGCCGTCTCGAAGCCCAGCAGCGTTTCCGCCGCCTGCACGAGTTGTGGGGTGAGAAAAAGATGTACCACACCCCGATTTACCTGGAGTTCTTGCGCGGCGAGCGCGAGCTTGCCTGTACCCCGTGGGGAACGGTGACCTATAACTCACAGGGGTGGAAACAGCCTTGTTACCTGCTCACGGATGGTCATGTTGCCTCCTTCAAGGAATTGATGGAGAACACAGATTGGGATTCACTGGGACCGGGCCGTGATCCTCGCTGTGCGGAGGATATGCTCCACAGCGGCTTTGAGCCATCGGTGATGGGCAGCCTGGGTGGCCCGCGCGATTGGTGGCGGATCATCCGCTGGCAGTTTGGGCATTGAGCAGGATGAACCATGCAAACTATGCATTCACCGGTGATTGAGACAGGTTTCCAGGAGCGGGTCAGTCAGGCCATTGAGCACAGCATCCATTATTTCCTGAGGTCTCAGACTCCGGCGGGTTACTGGGTGGGTGAACTGGAGACCAATGCCGCGATAACAGCCGAATACCTGTTTTTTCGCCGCCTGTTGAACCGGGTTGATCCAACCATCGAACAGGCTGTAGTTCGGGAGCTGCTGGCGACCCAGGTGGACGGCGGCTGGCCGCTGTTCTATGGCGGCCAGCCAGACCTGAATGTCACCCTGGAGGCCAGCGTTGCCCTGCAGATAGCTGGTGTATCTGCCAGTCACCCGGCGCAACAGGCTGCCGCGGCCTGCGTGCGCCGCTCCGGGGGCCTGGAGAGAACGCGGGTCTTCACCCGCATCTGGCTGGCTCTTCTGGGCAGTCTGTCCTGGACTGCAGCGCCCAGCATGCCACCCGAATTGGTGCTCTTTCCTGCCTCTTTCCCTTTGAGTATTTATCGTTTTGCCAGTTGGGCACGCAGCACAATCGTGCCACTCCTGGTGATCATGGATCAACCTCCGCAGTATTCCGGGCCGGCGCCCCTTATCAACCAATTCCTGGCCGATCGCGTGCCGGACGAGCCGCTAAAGTCCAGCGATCCGGACTGGCTGGCCGGGCGAATTGTAGGCCGCCGCCCGCCGCCGTCCAGGCTCAGCACGCGCTCTTTATTCCTGGTCTTGGATCGGCTTATAAAAGGCAGTGCCCCGCTGCTCAGGCGCAGTCCCCTGCGGCAGCGTGCTTTGCGGGCTGCCCGGGAGTGGCTGCTGGAACACCAGGAAGCAGACGGAGGCTGGGGAGGCATCCAGCCGGCTATGGTCAACAGCACCCTGGCGCTTTTTGTGCTGGATGGGTTTTCGACCGCAGTGAGCAAGGGCTTGCAGGCCATGGATGATTTTGCCCTCTCCAGCAACGGACGCATGCATATCCAATCCTGCGTTTCCCCGGGCTGGGACACTCCCTGGACCATGTTGGCTCTTTCGGAAGCCGGTCTCCCACCTGGACACCCGGCCCTCCAGCGGGCCGCCCGCTGGTTGTTGGACCAGCAAAGCTGTCTCCGCAGCGATTGGTCGGTGTTTGCCTCCCAGGCGCCCGCAGGAGGCTGGTCTTTTGAATTTGCCAATGTGCATTATCCGGATACCGATGATACTGCCCTGGTGCTGCAGGCGCTGTCCTGCGTTGGAGTTACCAACCAGCAAGTGCTGGCTGCGGGCCGATCCTGGCTGTTAGGAATGCAGAACCCTGACGGGGGGTGGGCAGCATTTGACCGCCAGAACACTACCCGGCTGGTGGCACACATCCCTTTCTGCGATTTTGGCGAAGTGCTTGATCCTTCCAGCGCGGATGTGACTGCCCATGTTCTGGAATATCTGGCACGCTGTGGGGAAGGACCAGACAATCTACACCTCCAGCGGGGGTTAACTTACCTGTGGGGGGAACAGGAGGCGGATGGCGCCTGGTACGGCCGGTGGGGGGTGAACTATGTGTACGGCACCTGTGCTGCGTTGTGTGCATTGGGTGCCCTTGGCTTCAACCAGGGAGATGCCCGCCTGCGGGCTGCGGCAGACTGGTTGGAGGTCCATCAGAACCCGGATGGCGGATGGGGAGAATCCTGCCTCTCTTACACAGACCCTGCCTGGCGTGGGCGCGGGACGTCCACCGCATCGCAGACAGCCTGGGCGGTGATGGGCCTGTTGGCTGCTGGAAAGGTAGGAGATGGAGCTGTTTTGGGCGGGGTGCATTGGTTGTTAGAACACCAGCGGGCGGATGGTGCCTGGGATGAGCCCTATTTTACCGGGACCGGTTTCCCGGGTGATTTCTATATCAACTATCACGAGTATCGGAATTATTTCCCTTTATTGGCTCTGGCAAAGGTTCGCAATGTTTTAGTAGAGGTGCGCCATGGATGAGATGGATCAGTTGGAATATGGGCGGCGCAATGGAGGTGGGAATGGCGCGAATAGGATTGATGAATTGAGTACTGTACCGGTGAGCCAGCGCTTGCTGCTGCTCCCGCATTGCCTGCGGCCTACACAGGGTTGCCCGGGGAAGATGACCCGGCAAGGCCTGGATTGTGATGGCTGTACCCGTGAGGATTGCAAAATCTTCCATATTCGCCAGGCCGCCTTGCAGGCCGGTTATCAAAATCTGTGCATTGCACCTGGAGGGCGCCTGGCGGTGCGCTGCGTGGCTGAGGTGCGCCCGGCAGCCATTGTTGCAGTTGCTTGTGATAAGGAGCTTGAAGATGGAGTGGCCGCGGTGAAAGCTCTGGAATGGCAGGGGCCTGCGCCGTTGATCATCCAGATCCCGCTGCTGCGGGACGGCTGCGTGGAGACGGATGTGGACGTCGCTTATGTCAACCAGGTGATTGTTGGGGGAGTATGAGATTCATTGAGCTCCTGGTGGGGACTATCCTGCTGCGTCCGTATGTATTTATCTTCCTGGGAGTATTCCTGCTGCTGACCGTTCCTTCCTGGGGGTGGCGGCGTACCTTGATCTTTGCTCTCCAGGGCTACTTGTTGGCCTGGGTGGCAGAATATTCCTCCATCCACAATGGGTTCCCCTTTGGCTACTATTCCTATATTTCACAGCCCACAATAGAGCGCGAACTGTGGGTTGCCGGGGTTCCTTTCATGGACAGCCTGTCTTTTGTCTTTTTGACTTTTGCCGGCTTGCAGACGGCGCGGGCCTGGTTAGAGCCCCTGCTCAGTGGACCCCGCGGCGCCTGGGATATTCGCTGGAGAGAGGGCGTCAGGTCATTTCGTTGGCCTACATGGATTCTGGCGGGAATATTGACCATGGGGATGGATGTGGTGATCGATCCACTGGCGCTGCGCGGTGACCATTGGTTCCTGGGGGCGATCTATGCATACCCGGTAGAGGGGCTTTATTTTGGTGTGCCATGGCAGAATTTTGCTGGATGGGCCCTGCTCTCCTGGGCGATCCTGGGGTTGTTTGCTCTTGAAGAAGCGGCGATATTCAGGCGGTGGTTGGGCGGCTGGCGCAGCTACCCGGGTGAGGTTCTATGTGGAACAGGACTGTTCATTGGGGTCCTGGCGTTTAACCTGGCGATTACTTTTGCCATTGGCGAGACAGGCCTGGGACTGGTCGGTTGTTGTGTGAGCTTGCTGATGGCTGGCCCGGTGGCATACCGGTTGTTGAGCCAGTTGCGCGACCGGGTTGTGCCGCAGGAGAAATTAGTTTAATGGGAACTGCCAGGCTGGTCGGTTCGTCATGACTATATCGGGCCAATTTCACTACGGAAGCGAGACGGCTCTCAAGCGGGCGCTGTCGCGCGTGCCGACCATATTTTTTCAACTGTTTTATCACCACCTGGCGGGCTTCTATGACAGGGTGACTGGTGAGATATCCATGGGCCACTGGCAGGCCTGGCTTGGTGCAACCCTGCCGTATCTTGAGGGACCACGCGTGTTAGAGATTGGGCACGGAACTGGGATTTTACAGGAATTAATGGCGCAGCGCGGCCTGTGGTGCGTGGGTCTTGACAGCAGCCGCCAGATGGGCGAGTTGACCAGGCGGCGTCTGCAGCCGATGCAGCCCGCAGCCCTGCTGGTACGCTCCCTGGCTCAGCAGGCGCCGTTCCCGGCCAACTATTTTCACCAGGTGGTAGCCACATTCCCCGGTGATTATTTCCTGGACCGGCCGGTCCTGGACGAAGTCTACCGCCTGTTGGCGCCGGGGGGCAGGTTGGTTTTGCTTCCCTTTGGCTGGATCACAAATCATGGTGGCGGGCACCGCCTGATGGCCTGGGTCTATCGGCTGGTGGGACAGGCGCCTGCATTGGACCAACCAGCTGTTCTGGATCGTTTTGCGGATCCATTCCAGCAGGCTGGTTTTTCGGTCGTTTTTCATCAGGTGGATCTTCCTTCCAGCTCACTTCTGCTTATTGTGGGAAAAAAGTTGCCAGAAGATCACCAAAAAAAGAA
>CAIQIV010000601.1 GCA_903871905.1 uncultured Chloroflexota bacterium
ATGGGCAGCGCACTGCCTGAGGTGATTGACGCAGAGGCTGATGCTTCTTTCAGCCTGGCCTTTGACGCCAATGTGCAGTTTGACGTGGGCATTCCCATGGCTGACCCAACCCAGTCCTTTGTGTTGGGCTCAACCGGCGCTTCGCTAGAAGCCAAAGCCTCGGCATCTGGCCTGAATTTCTCGGCCAACCTTGGCCCATTGACCGGCCAACTGACCGGAGCAGCCGGAGTAGGCGCGAGTTTTAACCTGCAGGTCGGCGATGGCAGCCCCACCAGCGTGGTGGCTTTCTCGGATATTCCTTCCAGCGTCACGGCCAACCTGGATGGGCCTACCGCTCCATTGACCTGTGGAAACGCAGATGTGGGCGGCACCGACACTGAGATCACCGGCGATGCCTGCGCCGTTTTGGGCGTGGATGTACTGGGTGTGGACCTGGGCAAGCTGGTCTTCCGCGTTGAAGACCTGACGGTTGCGCAGGATGACCTGGACACCTACGCGGGCTGGTACGTGGGCGTGCCCACCGACCTGACCTCGCAGTTGGATACCGCTGAATTAGACTGGACCCTGCTGCTGGCGGCTCTGCCTGAACTGTTGAGCGGCCTGGAGAATCAATTAGAGAATGGCGCATCCGGCACCAGCCTGCCGCTGGTAGGGGACGCCCTGGATGCGGGCGCGGACGTGATCGGGACGATTAACACCGAGTTTGTCACGCCTTTGAGCGACCTGGCTACCCTGATCGAATCCAAGACCACCCCCAAGGCCATTGCTGAGGGCATCGCCGGGGAAATCGCTGATGTGGTTAACGGCACACCGCTGCTGCTGGATTCGAATGCCGATGGCACGGTGGACGCCGGCGATGTGACCGTCACCATCCTGTGCACCGACGGGGGCGCGGAGGTTGACTGCACCACGCGCGAAGATTTAAGCATACTAACAATCAAAGACATCCAGGTTGATTTGAACATTGGCCAGGGCGTCTCGGGCAACACCGACCCCGGTCAGGGGTGCACCGGCGCGGGCTGTATTTCAGCTCAGGTGCCCTTTAATATTGGCCTGCCCGGCCTGCCCTTCAGCCTGGAGGGCAACCTGCAAAGCCAGGTGGGCTGGAAGCTGGCGATTGGCTTCGGCCTGAGCCGCGAAAAGGGGCCTTATATTGTCACCAGCAGCCCGCACGAGTTGTTGGTGGGCGCGAGCGTGATGATGGGCGATGCCCCATCGGCCTGCGCTCCGGATGGCTCCTTCCCCTCGGTGATGGCCGTCGATTACGCCACTACGCGCTGCATGGAAGGCCAGTTGGGCTTCCTGCTGGTGAATGTGCAGGATGGCAACGAGGGCGACGTCGACCTGACCAGCGGCATTGACCGCACCCAGATTCGCTTCCTGGCCGGCATTGACCTTTCGTACAGCGACGATAAACTGCCGCTGATCGAACTCACCAGCAATAACGTGGACCTCACCCCCAAGATCAGCGCCGAGGCCAATATAGACCTGGCCTTCCGCACGGGGATTAATATCGACGCTACCGCTTCGGTGCCCAGCGTGGTGGGTGGTCTGCACCTTTACATGGGGTGGGACCTGGTAACCGGCATCACCGGTCCGGATGTCAGCTTTGATCACCTGTATCTGGACGCCGGCAACTTTGTCGGCCAGTTCCTTGAGCCGGTGGTCAAAGAAGTCAAGCGCATCACCTCCCCGCTCCAGCCGGTGCTGGATACCATTTCTACACCTATCCCGGTGGTTTCGGACCTGGCCGAAATGGTGGGCGAGCCTCCGGTGACCATGATTTCTCTGATGGAAGCTGCTTCCGGCGCGGACCTGTCGCTGGTCAAGAGCATGGTGGCCTTCCTCAACTTCGTCAACAGCCTGCCGGAAGAGGGTTCGTTTATCCCCCTGGGCGGGATCATCGACGGCGCGCGCAGCCCAGGAGCTTTCCGCCTGAGCGGCAGCAAGGTGATGGCCAACCCGCTCTCACCTGATAAAGCTGGCGAATTAATTGACAGCTTTGACAGCTCCGGGGATAACCTGATCGGCGAAATGAGCGGCAGCAACCGGCCGCTGCCCGATGCGCGCCCCGGCACCTTTGGCGTGCCCGGCCTGACCTTCCCCTTCCTGCAATCGGCCAGCAGCATCTTTAAGCTCTTGCTGGGCCAGGATGTCACGGTAGTGCGCTACGATGCCGGGACCATGCAGGCCACGGCGGGAATCAGCTACGACTTTGGCCCTATCATGGTAGGCCCGGTGCCGATTTCCATCGGCCTGTCGGGTTCGATCACCTTGAAAGGCCGCTTCGCGGTGGGCTACAGCACGCGCGGCCTGCGCCAGGTGATCAACGGCGGCTCGGCTGGCAACCTGCTCAACGGTCTCTTCATCGATGACCTGGATGCTTATGGCGTGGATGTGCCCGAAGTCAGCCTGATCGGCACAGTGGCAGTCTCGGCGGGCGTGGATGCCGTTATTGTGGCGGCTGGCGTTGAAGGCGGTCTGCGCCTGACGGTGAACCTCGACCTCGATGACCGGCCCAACGCGGATGGGTATCTGTATATCGATGAGATTATCAGCAAGTTGAGCAACCCGATCTGCCTGTTCACCGTGCAGGGGAAATTGGAAGCCTTCCTGGCGGTGTGGGTGCGGCTGGGCTTCTGCCCCTTCTGCAAGAAATTCCGCTTTGAACTGGCCAGCATCACCCTGCTTGACTTTTCGGCAGCTTGCGCCGACTTTAAGCCCGAACTGGCGGTTAATATTGGCGGGACCCTGTATCTTAATATCGGGCCGCGAAGCGCGGACCGGCAGGTCTTCCCTGAAGAACACGACGAGTCCGTGACTGTACGGCAGCTTACGCTTTCGCCGCCGTATAAATTCTCGGTGTCGGGCTTTGGCCTCACCATGGAATACCCGAAGGAAGGCGACGCGGTTGCGATTAACAGCATCTTCGCGGATGGCGGGGACGGCAAAGATAAGATCACCTTGGAATCGGGCCAGCAGACCATGCAAGGCGCGCACAACGGCGCGAATGGCGCGGTGCTGATCGATAACCAATCTTACGTGAACCTGACCAATGTCAAGGCGGGCAGCACGCTTAAGAACACCACCGATGGCACAAGCTGCACCACGGCTGCGCCGGACCCCGGCGGCCACAGCCTGGCCTGCCAGTCGGGATCGATTGAATGGAACGGCGGGGATACGTATGAAGTTCTGAGCGAGATTCCCTTCACCGCGCCCGCTGAAATTCACGGCGGTTCGGATAACGACCAGATTGG
>CAIQIV010000602.1 GCA_903871905.1 uncultured Chloroflexota bacterium
CAGGATATAATTGACTGAATGACTGGCATGATACAAATCGCTGGATATACCGCATTAACCACCTGGAAACTGCTGGATGCCTGCCGATAGAAGTCTGCTGCTAACCAAGCTCCACCGCCCGCTGCCAGCCAGGGGATTGATCGAACGCCCGCAGTTATTCGAACAGCTCAACTGCGGAGCTGATTGTCAACTGACCCTGGTTGTCGCCGCGGCCGGCTTTGGGAAGACCACCCTGGTCAGCAGTTGGTTGGAGCGAATGAGCGCCGGCCAATTTGCGCCATCTGTAACCTTCCCGGCTGCCTGGCTTTCCCTGGACGAAAACGATAACCATCTCAACCTCTTTCTGCGCTACTTCATCGCAGCCGTGCGGACGATTTTCCCGGACGCCTGTGAAGAGACCTCGCTGCTGCTGCAATCCCGCCAGTCCCCCCCATCTGAAGACATCTACGCATCCATCAGCAATGATCTCGAGCAGCTCCCCGAGCGCTTTATCCTGGTCCTGGATGATTACCATACCATCTATCACCCGGATGTACACGAACTGCTCAACGTATGGGCGCGCCACTGGCCCAGTCCGCTGCACCTGGTCCTGCTCTCGCGCATCAGCCCGCCCCTGCCGTTGAGCAGGTTGCGCGCAAAAGGACAGGTCAACGAGATCCGTGCTCGCGACCTGCGTTTTACAAGCGAGGAAACGGCTGCTTACTTGCGCCAGACACTGTTGGCACAGCCCAGCCAGACGATGGTGCAGCTTCTGGAAAAGCGCTTTGAAGGTTGGGTCGCCGGACTGCATCTGGCGGTCCTATCGCTGCGCTCTGGGGCCACTCCAGAAACCATGCTTTCGGTGTTGCCCGCCGAAAATGCTGATATTACCGGTTACCTGTTTGATGAGGTGCTGGTTCAACAGGCTCCAGTAATCTACAGGTTTTTATCCCGTACCTCAATCTTAGACCGTTTTTGCGCTTCCCTTTGTGATGCTCTGACAACCGAAGATATCGAAGCCTGGAATTCGCAGGCCTGCCTGGATTGGATTGAGCGTACTGAACTGTTTGTGGTTTCTCTGGATGGACGGCGAGAATGGTATCGTTACCATCACCTGTTCCAGCAGTTGCTGCAGCAGCGTTTGCATGCTGAACTGACACTGGATCAGGTGAACCAGTTGCACCGCCAGGCGTCTCTCTGGTTTGCTGCGCATGGCCTGATCGAAGAAGCCTTGCAACACGCGCTTGCAGCAGACGACAAGGAACTGGTCGCCTACCAGATGGGCGCCGGACTTCGCGATGTAGTCAATCTCGAGGACCGGGTAACCCTGGAACGCTGGCTGCATCTGCTGCCTGAGACGATGGTCGATCGACATCCATGGCTGCTGTTGATAAAAATATGGGTTCTACAGATCACCTGGCAGATCGATAAGCAGGTCAGTGTGATCCAGAAACTGAAAGACCTGCTGGAGACGGAGGTTGGGACAGCATTGCCAGAAAATGACCGGCAATGCCTGCTGGGACAGATTTATCTATTGAATGGCCAGTTGGCATATTTGAGCAATCGCCCCGTTGATGCTATCGAGTTGTGTAGAGAAGGCCTGGAGCGCGTTCCCGATTCGTGGACCTATCTGCATAGCGGGGCCATCCATTACCTGGGCATGTCGTTGCAAGCCAGCGGCGAAGCTCAAAAGGGAGAGCAGTTGCTGCTGGACAAATACCAGGCCCAGGCGGAAAAAGCGACCCCGTACGCTTTACGCATCCTGCTGGGTCTGTGCTTTATTTACTTGCACACCGGGC
>CAIQIV010000603.1 GCA_903871905.1 uncultured Chloroflexota bacterium
GACCAATGGGGTTTGAGGCAAGGTGCAATCCGGCAGGCGTAGAAAATCCAACAGCAGGTGGTCGAGAGGAACCGCCAGCTGGGTAAGGGCCCGGTGCGCCGCCAGACGCGTGGCAGGCAGGATCCCGAGGGTATCGATCTCCATGTGAGAAGCAAAGCCTACCCCATAAGACAGGCAAAGAGCCGGTAAACGCTCTGCCCAGTACTCTCGCTGGGCCGGGTTCATCTGCTTCGAATCGCGCACACCGTACAAGACATGACACAGCTCAGGGTTAGCTGGAAAAACCAATGCTGCAGCAGCCACCGGGCCCGCCAGGGCGCCGCGCCCGGCCTCATCCAGACCCGCCACATTGATCGCGCCACCAGCCCACAGCGCTTGCTCGTATTGAAAATTCGGGTTCTCACTGCGGTTTCTTGTCATACAAACCCAACCAGGCATTACGGTGCACGCTTATTATATCCATCATCATCTGCAGCGCGTCCCGCACGGCATGCAGCTTGCTCTCCTGGTTAAAATACCAGGGGATGGGCAGCTCGACAACGCGATACCCACGATGGCGGGCAATATACAACACCTCGATATCAAAAGACCAGCCGGGCAGCCTCTGAACAGAGAAAAGGTCTCGCGCCGTCTGCCGTTGAAAACACTTGAACCCGCATTGGGTATCATGCAGTCCGGGCAGCGCCAGCAGGCGGATCATGGTGTTAACCAACCGCCCTCCCAGGTGGCGGTACAGCGGCTCTCCGTAGCGCACAGCGCCAGGCGCCTCGCGCGAGGCAATCACAATCTCACAATCCAGCAAAGCCGGCGGTAGGAAGCGAGAAATCTCTTCCACTGGCATAGACAGGTCGGCATCACACATAAAGAGATAGCTTCCAACCGCGGCTAACATCCCACGCCGGATGGCACGCCCCTTGCCAGGTTGCTCTTCGTGCAAGACCTGGATACGTGGCTCATTTGCTCCGTGAGGCAGGCGAGCGGCAAAATCCCTGGCAATTTCCAGTGTCCTGTCCTGGCTCCCATTCTCAACCACCAGGATTTCCGATGCAAAGGATTGGTCCTGTAAAAAGCCCAGAACCTGCTCCAGAGTCCTGGGCAGGCGGTGCTCCTCGTTATGAGCCGGGATGATGATTGATAAATAGGGCTCAGTCAAGGAGATCAGGAATACAGCATAATAATATAAACAACCAGCGCCACCAGGATGGCGATGTTCACCAGCGCCAACAGGCTGAGGATAACCAGCTGCTTTCGGTTCAGCGGTACCTTGCTCACAATTTTCGATTCGCTGGTGTCCATCATCACCAACGGCTTAGGGGCGCGGCTTTCTTCCGGCGGTAGTTCCAGCAGGGAAAAAGCATCATCGATCTCTGGCGAGATCTGAAGTTGTTGGGCTGCCAGCGATTCTCCCCCCAGGGTAGAGACTACCTTCTGCACTTCAGATTGAGTCAGCGCAGATGGCTCTTGGGCAATGGAAGCCGCAAAACGCTCGAGACCATCGGCCAAAACGATGCGCGCCGCGGGGCGCGTGGCTTCCATGTGCACCCCGGAGTTGGAAAAGAATAAAACCGGCATCACTTCCGGCGCGTCTTCCATGTTTTGAGACAGGTAAGTCTGAACCGCGCGGGCCATCATCACGCTGCGAGTGATCAGGTTCGGCCGGACAATATTGTATTTCCTGGAGCTCTCGTTCAGCTGCTCCCAGGTTTCTTCTCGCGCTCGAAAGACTCCCCTGGCCCCACTGAGATAGATCATCCATACCCCACCCGGCCCAACCAGGATGAGCGGCAGCAGGATATCCGGGCCATTCAGAAAAACATCGTGCATCAGGATGAACCGGTTATCCAATGTGCCCTGGAAAACTGAAATAATCGTTCGCTGGGCGCGCTGCTCATCCCTGGATACACTCGGCTGCTGAAACATCCCCCGGGTCTTGGAAAACAGGCCGGTTGGCTTTCCCTTCTGGTTCAATTGGGTGCCATCAATTACTTTCATAAGCGCCTCCCTTTTGCGTCAAAATAATCTTGCAACAATAAAAGATTTTCATCAATCAATTGCCGGCGAAAGATCTCCAGCGCCTGGCGTGAAAGTTTTTGAAAAATCTCCTGGTCCAATAAATCCTCCGATTCAAGCAGCCGGTAATATTCTTCCACCTGGATTCCCTGGCGGGCAGCAAAGACTTCAACCGTTTGTATCTTTGCGCCCGGGCGCAGCTGCATGGTTAAAAAATCACGCCAATCCACCAGGCAGTTGTCCGCCACCGGCGGCAGCCACGCCTGCGGCTCCACCTGTTCCAGTTCAGACGCCAGCCCCGGGGGAAGACTGGGGAGGATCTGCCGGTCCAGGTAGGAACGCAGCACGTTGTGCAAATACAGTCGTTTGTCAAAGGTCCTCCAACCAGCAAACGGACCAAAAACCGGCGCAAAAATCTGGATCACCCACAACCAATCCGCCTGGAGGTGGCACAGGTAACCTGCAACAAATGCCGCCTGGTTTGCCTCCAACTGTCCAGGGACAGCCAACCCCGGATAAAGTTCCAGCATACGCTCCCAGGCAGGAGACATAGCTGATGAGATCGGAAGGTCAAAAAAGTGTGTCTCCCGGCGGTCCTGCCCGCACATCGTTTGCACGTCCGGAGCCGTACTGCCAAACAGGAACGCGCCCCGGTGCGCGGCCAGTAGATCGCGCACCTGAGGAGAAATGCCCGGCTTCCCCAGGATCTCATCCGCCAGGCTCAGGTGATAAAACGGAGTAGGCATATCCTTATTATAAGCCTGAAATTCCTGCTTCAAGCTGGGCAAGCGCTTCTGCCTGGACCAGTTCATCGGGCGTATTCACGTTTTTTAAGGCCAGGCCACGTGGGTCATATTTCTGCATTTCTGCCAGATCAACCGCACGCACTCGCACCTGGTCGAACCAGGAATCCGCCCGCCAGCGCTCCGCCTGCAGAGCAGCTTCCGCAGGCCCCAGGCAGGAGGCCCGCCGATAAACCGCGTGAAACGGCTCAAAGCCGCTCTCCAGGCGCGGGATTACAATATCTGCCTGGTCCGGATCAATCATCTGAACCTGAGCGCGCAATAACCTGCCGCTGACAAACGGCATATCACAGGCTACCACAATCACGATGGGGTGGCTCGCTGCTACAAAAGCCGTATACAGCCCCCCCAGGGCACCGCGCCCAGGCAGCCTGTCGGGTACCAGCGGTGTGTTCAGAAAGCGGTACCCATCTGGGCGGTTGGTTGTCACCAGGATTTCATCCGCCAGGGACTGAACTCGCTCCAGAACCCGCTGTACCAGGGGCTGCCCCAGAAAGGGAAGCAGTCCCTTATCCTGGCCCATGCGCCGCGAATCACCACCAGCCTGGATTACAACCGTGATCATGTCTTGATTATAATATAATGCTAGATAGGAATATGCAGTTTATCGTTCCAGGCTGAAAAGGAGTCTCGATATGGTATCTCTGGGTGAAACCCTGGACGCCCTGACTGCTGAGGGTGAGCTTTACCAGAAGCTGCCTGGCCAGGATGTCCGATGTACGGCTTGCGGTCACCGCTGCCTGATCCACGAAGGACGGCGCGGGATTTGCCAGGTGCGTTTCAATCAAGGAGGCGCGCTGCGCGTTCCCTGGGGTTACGTGGCTGGACTGAACGCTGACCCGATTGAAAAAAAACCGTTTTTTCATATCTTCCCTGGCGCCATCGCCATGACCTTTGGTATGCTGGGATGTGACTTTCACTGCAGCTACTGCCAGAACAGCCTGACCTCCCAGGTCTTGCGCGACCCTGCATCCGATCCCGCGGTTCAATTCATCCGCCGGGTATCTCCCGAACAGGTGGTTACCCATTCCCTCCGGTCTGGCGCCAGCGTGATCGCCTCCTCCTACAATGAGCCGCTGATCACCTCTGAATGGGCAGTGAGCATCTTCAGGTTGGCGAAGGCTGAGGGGCTCCAGTGTGTGTTTATCTCCAACGGCAATGCCACGCCTGAAGTGCTCCAGTATCTGCATCCCTATCTGGTGGGGTATAAAATCGACCTGAAGACCATGCAGGATAAGCAGTACCGCAGGCTGGGCGGCGTCCTGGCTAATGTGCTGGACAGCATCCGCCTGGCAAAACAGGCTGGCCTGTGGGTGGAGGTAGTGACGCTGGTTGTGCCCGGTTTCAATGACAGCAATGACGAGCTGATGGACACCGCCCGCTTCATCGCTTCCGTCTCCCCAGATATCCCCTGGCACGTGACGGGTTTTCACCCGGATTATAAAATGGTCGCTCCGCCTCCGACATCATCACGCACCCTGCTGCGCGCCGCAGAAATCGGCCAGGAGGCCGGCCTTCATTTTGTCTATGCCGGGAACCTGCCGGGGCGCGTCAATGAATATGAAAACACCTACTGCCCCAGCTGCCGCACCCTGCTGGTAGAGCGCATGAGCTTCAGCGTGCTAAGCTACCGGATCACACCCCAGGGACTCTGTCCGGATTGCCAGGCCAATGTCCCCGGAGTGTGGAGCGAGCAGCCGCCGGCTGGCCGCAGGGCTCGCCAACACTTCTGGAGATGAGCCGCGGCCATCAGTGGTGATCAGATTGTAAGACCTTATCGTCTCGCGATCCGGGCGCGCATGACAAAACGATCTACTGCGCCAAAGCGGTATTTGTAATCCTCATTGCCGCGCATGAAGTCAAAAGCTGCGCGCTGTTGTTCATTTGCCCACTGCAGCAGATGGCCCAACAACACCCATCCCGGGGATAATTCGGCAAAGTCAAAGCTCAATCCAGAATTGTATATCCACAGATGGTTAGCATAATCAAAGTTCAGGTACCCGGCAGCCTTACGTCCATCCGCTTCCAGAAAGGCGAGCTGCAGCCAGCCGCTGCGCAGGGCAGCGTGCGCTGCCAACCGCATCTGGGTGCGCATGGGCTGTGTCAGGAAAGCCGCTTTTTCTGCGTCCTGGGCCATCAGGGTGAAGAAATCTTCCATCTCACTGTCCAGCGCGCTCTCATCCTGGACAACATACCAGCGCACATCCTGGTTTGATTCCTGCGCCCGGCGCATTTTGCGCCGGATCTCGTGGCGCTGTTTCTTATCAATGCCTGCCAGGTACTTTTCCCAGTCCCCTGGCAGAGGGATGTACGGGCAGTGCTGCAAACACGTCTGCTCATACTCCCAGCCGCACCGGCTGGCTGCAGCCTCCAGCGCGGGCAGGGTAGGGGATTGATCTAGCAGGTTATACAGATCCAGCACCCGCCATGCCGGCAGTTGGCTGCCCAGTAAAAAATCAAAAAGCTCAGAGACAAAAGCTGGCAACATGCCGGGCAGGGCAATCAAATCCAGGTAATCGGAGATCTCGATGCTCCCCAGCAGCATCAAGGCCGGCTCCCCATCCCTGTTCTCAGAAAAGAACAGTGGAGCAATACCGCACAATTCGCCGCTTCCATCGCGGGCGGTGACGATATTGAGCTCTCCTTGGTTCCATTCCCCGCCCCCCAGGGTCTGCCACCAGGCTGTTAAATATTCATGCCGCAGGAATGGCACGTCACTTGCACCCAGAGATAACAGGCGATTCCAGTCATGCTGCAAAGCATTCCATGCATCGAGAGTATGGATGATATCAAATTGCATAATTCTCCTGAGAGACTACCAGCGCCCTAACGCCCTGTTGAGTTTTCACAGGAAGGGCTGTACCAATACTGGCATCTCCATGCATTTTACCAGTATAATCTGCCCTGTGACTGTCTGACTTGCCAATCTTACAAAAGCTGACTGACAACTACTCATGTCTAACACCCTTGACCTCCACGTCTTTCCACTCACTCGCATGGTTGATCAACCATCCAGCGAGGCGCCATGGCTGCATACCTTGCCAACACCCCGGCGAGCAGCCCGAGGGCGTGAGATGGATCGACTGCTGATTTACCTGAAGCTGACAGGCAACGCCCCCTTGGACCAGGAAGTACAGGAGCAGATTTCCAAACGGATATCGAAAGCCTACTTTGCAACGCCTGGTTCTGTAACCGCCGCCCTGCGTTCTGGGGTAGAAACCTTGAACGATATCCTGGTGGAGCGCAACCGCAGCCTGGCCAGCAATGGACAGCGCGGGGTCGGCCTCTTGAACCTGCTGGTGCTGCGCGGCAACCAGTGTTTCCTGGCGCAGTGCGGTCCACTGCATGCTTTCTGGATCACAGGCGGGGAGGTCACGCATTGGTATGACTACACCATGGAAGGGCGCGGCCTGGGTCAAGCCAAGAGCGTCCCGGTAAGCTTCTCTCAGGCTGTTCTGCAGCCGAGCGATGCGCTGCTGTTCGCCGTGCACTTACGCTCCACCTGGGATAACGATGTGCTTTCCGGGCTGCAGGGACAGGGTCCTGAAGGGGTGCGCCGCCGGCTGTTTACCCGCCTGGACAGCGGCTTGGACACGGTGTTAGTACAGGCCAGGCCAGGCAAGGGGCAGATCCAGGTCAACGCCCCATCCAGGCCTATCGCCTCAGGCGCTGAATCTGAACAGCCGCTCATCCCGGATAATCCGCCGGCCGCAGCCCCGGTCTCAGCGGCGCAGGCGGCGCAAGGTGTCGTGCCAGCAGCACTGGACGCCTCTCGGCAAGCTGCAGGCACCAGTACAAGCGTTCCCCCCGCAGCGCCTGCGGTCCAGGTCTCACCAGGAAATTCGTCGCACCCTGCTCCTTCCAGCCCTCCGCCCCCACGCAAACCATCCCCAGCAGCCTTCTCTGCGCAGCCACCCGTGCAGCCTGCTGGCGCCCGGTTCTGGAAGCGTACCGGAGATATCCTGGAACCTGTTTCAAACACCACTGGAAAACTTGGCAGCGGGATCAAGAATTTCTTCCGGCAGCTCCTGCCTGATTCGTCTATGACCACCATCCCCTCCAGGTATATGGCTCTGATCGCCATCCTTGTTCCCCTGGTTGTGGTGATCACTGGAACCTATGTCTATTTATCCAGGGGACAGTCCACCCAGTTTGCCGCGCTCATGGAACAAGCCAACCAGTCTGCCACCAGGGCTGAAGCGGGTACGGATTTGTACGATCAGCGGCAGAATTGGGAATCAGTCCTGAATATCCTTGACCAGGTTGATACCCTGCGCACCTCGCCCGAATCCCAGGAGCTGCGCCAGAAAGCCATGACTGCCCTGGATGACATGGATCTGGTCCGGCGCCTGGATTATAAGCCGGCGCTAGTTGCCAATCTGCCAGACACAGCTATCATCTCGCGGATTGTTATTTCCAATCAAGATCTGTACATGCTGGACAAATCATCGGGAAATGTGTTGCGCGCCGTGCTCGACCCCAAAACCGGATACCAGCTCGATGCAAGTTTTCGCTGCGGTCCCTCCGTGCCTGGGCTTGTCTCCCCCCTGGTGGATATCGCAGCCTGGCCGCCGGGCAACCAGCCCAACGCGGCCATTATTGGCCTCGATCCCCAGGGCTACCTGGTTTTTTGCGGGCCGAGCATGGAGCAGGATCCCCAGCTCCTGGTGTTGGCCGGGGGCATGACTCCCGGGCAGCTGCAAAAGTTCTCCCTGGATATTAGCGACCTGTATGTCCTGGACATATCTGGCCCACAGTTGTGGATATATTGGAAATCAAATATTGAGAGTGCCCCACAGGCGTATTTTGACCCCGCCAATACAGAGCTCCAGCCGCCTCCGATGAACGACATCGCTGACTTTTCAGCAGCCGACCGCCTGGTGTATATGCTGCACCAGGATGGCCACCTGACCACCTGCTCCTTCAGCGGGCTGCTCGAAGCGCCACCACAATGCAATGACCCTGCTCCTTATATCGATTTCCGCCCTGGCCGAGAGGGACAGGTACTCAACCCCCAAACACCATTTACGCAGATCATGTACAGCCCACCCCCGGATCCATCCCTGTACTTCTTGGATCCCGTGCGGCGGGCGATTTACCGCTTCAGCCTGCGCACCCTGGCGTTCAAGCGCCAGTATGTCCCGCTGGAATCGCTGCCTGGCGAGCAGGCTACAGCCTTTACGGTGAACTCGGTGGATCGCACTGCATTCCTGGCGATTGGCAACATGGTCTATTATGCCAATCTCCCCTAGAAAGACTCACCAGACACTCTCAGGATGTTTCTAGGGATATGGGCCGGCCAGCGTGTTCGTTGGCCAGGGCGTCAGGGTGACTGCGAGCGCGGTTGGCAACCCTTTCGGCATGATGGAGGAGACAGCTTTTGGGGTATGGGTGGCCTGGGGTTGGTCAGAGGGGGGCGTCACGGCGGGCAGCGTTGCCGCGGCAGGAGGTGGAGAGGCAGTGAGCATGGCGCTCTGTACCGTTCTAGAAGGATTTGAGCCAGCCTGGTCCGCGGTTGGGTTTCCTGCGGGCAGTCCCCATATCACGAAAGCCCCTGCCAGGATAAATGCCGCCAGCAGCAGGACCACCCCGGTCCCGGCACACCCCCACCACAGCGGACTGCGTCGAGGGACCTGCCTTACCCTGGCTGACTGCGCCACAGGCTGGGGCACCGCCAGGGAGACAATGGTGATATTATCATGCCCGCCGCGGTGATTTGCCAGGTTAACCAGGCTGTGGACCGCTTTTTCCAGGTCATCTACTGCCAGGCCTGAAGCGATCTCATCCGCTTCCACCAGGTCAGTCAACCCATCACTGCTCAACAAGATTTGATCGCCAGGGTACAACTTCAGCCCCTGGTTATCCTGTGACTGGTCATCGCTCTCACCTGACGCCAGGCGCAGGCGGGTATCCGGCACCACGGTTTGTGGCGAGCCAAGATAGCGGCGAATGACATGGGCATTGGGATGGGACCGTGCCTGATCGGGAGTGATCAGCCCATTCTGGACTGCCTCCTGGACCCAGGTATGGTCGATCGAGATTTGGCGGATATCTCCGCCATGCAGCAGGTAAATGCGTGAATCGCCTACCGTAGCCGTATAAAGCCGGTCGCCTATGATCCAGGCGCAGGCGCAGGTTGCACCCATCCCTGCCAGATCAGGCTGCTGCCTCGAACGGACCGATATTGCCTGGCTGGCACCAACCACAGCTTTCACCAGAGTCTCGACTGGCTGAGCGACATCAGCTGCAGCAATCGATTGGCTGATTTCCTCCACTGCGATGGCAGCCGCCACCTCCCCCGCACGATGACCGCCAATACCATCCGAAACAATGGCAAACACAGCCGGGATGCCAGCCTCCGTACGAAAAGCCGATACCGCAAACCGATCTTCATTGTTCTTTCCGCTCATCCCCGGGTGGGTAGCAGCAGCAACGTGCAGGTGAGCACGATCAACAGGAATCACGATCAGGCTCCTCCAAGATGACAACCGGTTTGCGCATTACATCCGGCTGGCGCAGGATAAATCGGAACCCGACCCTGCCAATATGGACCAGGTCCCCATGCTCTACAATGCTTCCACCGGACGAAACCGGCGTGTAATTGATCCAGGTACCGGCAATCGTACCTTCATCTGCCAGGCAAAATGTGCCATCCGGCAAGTGGGTCAACCGTGCATGCAATCCTTCTACGGATGGGTCATTCAGGACAAGCGAGGCCAGGTTCGGGTCCCCGCCGAAGGTCAGCTCATCGCTGGTGATCGGAATAGCGGTTGAAGCAGAAACGGCCTCCGCATCCACCAGACGGCTGAGAAAAGCATACGGCTTGGGGCTGGTCTGCTTCTGCGGCCACTGCAGGCGGTTTACCAGGCCCTGGAGCTTGCGCGACGCAGGCTCCTGTCTGACCGGCACTGGCTGGGTAACTGGATCGAGGTTGCGGCGCAGCCTCTGCTGCACAGTAAGGGTACGCGGGCGCAGCTGCCCCCCAAGTATCAACACCAGCAGCACGACAGCCCCAGCGATCACCACAGCCAGGATTATCAATGGCAACATATTCCGGTATAACAGGCTCCAGGGGCCCTGCACTGGCTGGCGGACCGTGACCTGCACCACGGTCTCAATGCTCGATCCGACCATCCCCAGGTCATCTTCAGCCTCAATCTTGAGCTGATGCGGCCCGCTGGTCGTCAGTCGGCGCAGATCCCAGGTAAAACTCCCAAAAGGCGGGACAGTGTTTTCCGCCACCTTACTCCCATCAATATACAAGGTAGTACGGGTCAATGGTCGCACCCTGCCGTCCGGGAAGTCTACAATGATCTTCAGTTCCTGTTCCAGCGGCTGATATTGTTCCAGCGGTAGCTCTTCCAGCTCGCGCGCCGCAATCCCATCCGGCGGCTGGCGGATGAT
The DNA here is from genome assembly GCA_903871905.1 of uncultured Chloroflexota bacterium. Lineage (GTDB taxonomy): Bacteria > Chloroflexota > Anaerolineae > Anaerolineales > UBA4823 > CAIQIV01. The sequence goes on from CAIQIV010000603.1 coordinate 10,218, forward strand.
TTCTAACACCGGTGAAATGAACGTCGGATTGGGTGGCTGGATATGAACATTAAAACTCTGTGGAGCAGTAGCCAGTTCTTCGCTATCGGTCTGAACCTTCACCACAAGTTGATGTGTGCCACTGGACCGCGCCCCGGATTGGAAAACTACATGGTAGATACTGCGCAGCGGTTCGAAATAATCCTCGGGGTTAGGGATCGTTTCATCCCCCGAAAATGTGAAGAACTGCCCGCCGGTTTGGAGCGCCAACTGCATCAACCGGTCCGCCCCGGGCACCACCGCACCTTTCACCGGGGTCACTAACCAGACAAACACCCGCACCCCCTGCTGATTTGCCTGTGAGATCAGGTTCTCGAGCGAGTCCAGTTCCTTCTCGTCAACTGGTGCAGTAATGAACAGCACTGCTCGCCCCATGCCTGTCTGGTAAGGCCGGTCGCCAGCCATTTGTACGGCGCGAAACAACACGTCCAATGACGGCTTGACCTGCCGGAAATCAATCTGCGTGGTCAGCAGCGCACGCAGCCAGTCCATTGAGTCGCGCGCATGGCTCAAAGTGGTACCCTGGGTAACCAGCAGGCTCATATCATCCACGCTGCCTCCCTGCCGGCTTTTTGCCCAATAGGTCAGGGCATTGAGCAGCAGTTCATAGCGCGAGACGCCATCTGCGTTGCGGGTAGCAAAATTGCCGCCCGGATTCAATGCAACGACAAGCTGCACTCCAGGACGCAGCTCGCGCAGGCTTTGAACCGGGAGAGGCGCGTCGTCTTCCAGCACACTGATATTTTCTGCCTGCAGCCCACGAATAAATCGTCCTGCTTCATCTCTCACATCCAGGAATACCTGGATCTGTGGAAATTGACCGGAATCCAGCGCCGCCAGGATCGCCTGTGGGGTTGTTTGGGCGCGAACCACACCGGGCTTAATCAGGAGCAGGAGAAAACAAATGATCAGGAACTTACGCAAACCGGATCGCATTGCTGAAGGGCATTGTAGCACAGATCGATAGAAATATTTGCGGCTCATTCTTGACAGCCGTGGAATTCAGCGCGATAATCAAGCTGTAGGATGGCAGCCATCCTAACATAAGAGAATAGTTCACTCAAAGGGTGCAGTTTTAACCATGGATGATCGTGCTCCAGTAAGACAGCCATCCCTATCTTCTCAGATCGTCGATATCCTGGTGGACAAGATCCGTAAAGGGAAATTTCCGCCAGATTGCCCCCTGCCTCCAGAAAATCAGCTTGCATCCGAATATGACGTCAGCCGCACCACGATTCGCGGCGCCTTTGACCGCCTGGAAGCTATGGGGCTAATCACCCGCCGCCAGGGGGTTGGGACTTTTGTGCGGCGAACGTCCAATATCTCTAATCCTCTCAATAAATTTGTCGATTTCTACTGCCTGATCCGGGATAATGGGTTTGAACCCGGTTACCGCCAGATCAGCGCCAGGCTGATCGTCCCGCCCGATGAAATTCGGCAGGATCTGCAGTTGGAGAAAGACCAACTGGTCCTGGAGATCCACAAAGTTTTCCTGGCGGATAACACCCCAATCATCTACTGTACCAACTGGCTTCCGGAATGGGTATTTCAGGATTTCTTTTCGCCCGAAGAAATTCTGCTGCCTGGCGTCATCGAGCCCAATTTCACTGAATTCTTTGAAATAAAATGCCGCCAACCTTTGAAGTATTTCATCTCAGATGTTCGCTCCGATGTACTCAAGAACTGTCCAATCCCTGAAAATATCCTGGAAATGGAACCCCTCACACCGGTTCTAATCATCAATGAGATCGGCTTCAATGAACAAGATCGACCGGTGATCCAATCCATCGAATATCACCCTGGTAACCGGATGAAGTTTCAACTAATCCGGCTGGGCTAAGAATGGCGCTAGCAAGCAATTTTCACCCTGTAAAGCAAGCAAAAAGGGACCAGCCCCTGCATCACTGCATGTACGCCTGGAAGGAGGTACAAGGAGAAGTTTGAAGGTTCGCCGCCCCAGCACGGGTCAAAATGTTTGTTCGCTCAATCAAACCTATCAAATGTTTCTGGAGGTCGATTATGATTTCGTCCCGGCTCTACAAACTTAGTATTCTCCTGATCCTGGTATCCATCCTTGCCGCGTGCGCTGCTCCAGCCGCCCCCACGCAGGCGCCAGAACCCACAAAACCCCCCGAACCCACCAAAGCCCCGGAAACCAGCCAACCCACGCTGATTGCCTTTGCCTATGTCGGCCCAACATCTGACATGGGTTGGACCTGGACCCACGATGAAGCACGCAAAGCCATGGAGGCTGCCTTCCCTGGAAAAGTAAAGACCGCCTATATTGAAAACATGCCCTATTCTGATGAAGCCAGCCGGGCGCTGGAACAGTTCATTGCAGATGGGGCCAAGATGATCTTCATTAACTCTGAGTATGCCGATTTTGTAACCAAAGTGGCCGATAAGCATCCAGATGTCCTTTTCCTCGAATGCGACGGACACCGCATATCCAAGAATCATATCTGGTACTACGTGGCGCACTGGAACCCAACTTATTTGATTGGCATGGCTGCCGGTTTGATGACCAAGTCCAATAAGCTGGGCTATATTGGCTCTTTCCCGGTGCAGTCGGTCTATGCCAGCGTCAACTCCTTCCACCTGGGTGCTCGCTCGGTAAATCCAAAAGTAGAGACCAAGGTCGTGCTGATCAACTCCTGGTTCGACCCGGCTAAAGCCAATCAGGCAGCCAACGCGTTGATCGATGACGGCGCTGACTTTATTATGGACATCATGGACGAAACGGCTGCTTTGCAGGTGGAGGAAAAGCGAGGCGTATGGGCAGCCACCTGGAATACCGACCAGCGCGCCTCTGCACCGACCAAGTACGTCAGCTCCGTATCCCTGGACTGGAAAGATTACTATATCTCTGAAGTTCAGGCTTTCCTGGATGGGACATGGAAGGGCGACCGCTCCGTCCTGCTGCCCTTGAGCAAAGGCGTGGACCGCGATGCCTGGGGGCCCAACGTTCCGGCTGACGTCCAGAAACAGGTGGATGCCGTCCGAGAGAAAATGCTTAATGCCGGCTTCAATCCATTTGTTGGCCCAATCAAAGATACCAAGGGCACTGTACGCGTTCCAGAAGGGAAAGCCATGACCGACTCGGAACTGTATCTTTGGGATTGGGCAGTTGAAGGCGTCAGCGGCCTGCCAAATTAACCACACTGCGCAGGTAGCAGCCTCGTGCTAATTCTGTGCATTTGAACAAAACCCACCTCACCAGCACCGCAGTGGGTGGCTGCGGTGCTGGTGAAACCTCTCCCGGGCAGGGAGCAATCTCCGAAAGGGGTTGGTGGAAGGTAAAAAAATGACATCAAATCCTGATCCTGAGTTCTTTAGCAACGAACCAAGACCACTGTCTGAACAACCCGCGCTGGAATTATTCGTTGAAATGAGCGGCATCTGGAAGCGTTTCCAGAGTGTAACCGCCAACAAGGGCATTGACCTGGAACTGCGCAGCGGGGAAGTACATGCGCTGTTGGGTGAAAATGGAGCCGGCAAGTCCACCCTGATGCATATCCTATCCGGGATGTACCGCCCGGATCAGGGTGTGATCCGTATCAATGGAGAGGCTGTGCAGTTCCATTCCCCTGCACAGGCTATCGCCAAAGGGATCGGCATGGTCCACCAGCATTTTCGCCTGGTCGAGATGCTGACCGCGGCAGAAAATATCCACCTGGGCTGGGACCAAACCCCGCGCCTGGTTACCGCAGAAATCATGAAAGAACGCACTCAAAAACTGTGCCGCGAGTATGGACTGTATGTTGAGCCCAATGCCAAGATCTGGCAGCTCTCCACCGGGGAACAACAGCGAGTCGAGATTCTGCGTGTGCTGGCCCGCGGGGCACGCGTACTGATCCTGGATGAGCCCACGTCCGTGCTCACCCCCAACGAAGCCAACGAGCTTTTCCAGGTCGCGCGCGCCCTGGCCAACAGCGGGCGCTGCGTGGTGTTGATCACCCACAAGCTGGAGGAAGTCCTGGCTGTCTCGGACCGGGTGACAGTGCTGCGTGGGGGACAGGTAGTAGCCCACTGCATGACCTGCACCGAGGACCGCCACTCCCTGGCAACCATGCTGATCGGCCAGGAGTTCGTCTCCCGCCTGCACCGAAGCGAACGGGAACCGGGCAATGTGGTTTTGGAGGCGCGCGGATTGAACGCCATCAGCGACCGCGGCCTGCCTGCGCTAAGAGATCTGGATATGACCATCCGGGAGGGCGAGATCCTGGGCATTGCTGGTGTGGCTGGCAACGGTCAAAGTGAGTTGGCCCAGGTGCTCAGCGGACTGCGCCCGCTCCAAAAGGGCACCCTGCTCCTGGATGGTACCGACCTCACACATAAACCCCCACACGCCTTTGTTCAGGCAGGCATCGGTCACATCCCGGAAGACCGCCTGGGAATGGGGCTTGTCCCTTCGATGACCATCGTTGACAATGCCATCCTGCGTGAATATAAGCAGCCTCCCGTTTCCCGAGGTTTACGCATCGACGCTCAAGCAGCCAGCCGCTTTGCCAGGGAACTGGTTGAGCGTGCGGATGTACGAACTCCGGGCGTAAAAACACCCATCAAACACCTTTCTGGCGGGAACCAACAGCGGCTGTTGGCAGGCCGTGAAACCCACGCTGCTTCTCGCCTGCTGATCGCCGTCCACCCCACGCAGGGGCTGGATGTGGGGGCAACAGATGAGGTGCGCAGGGTGCTGATGGACCACCGCAACCAGGGAGGTGCTGTGCTCCTGATCTCTGAAGACCTGGATGAAGTGCTGATCCTTTCCGACCGCATCGCCGTCATGTATGCCGGGCGGATCGCCGGCGAGTTTGCAGCCGAACAGGCCGACCGTGCCAGGATTGGCCTGCTGATGGGAGGCTCAAAAGCCCCAGAGGAGGCACTGTGATGAAAACAAGTGCACTCGCAAAGCAAGGGAGCTGGCGCTTGCGGCGCAGAAGCGATGTACCACTCTGGCTGGGCATAGTGATCAGGCTGCTGGCCGTCGTCCTGGCGCTCCTGTTGGTAGGGTTGGTCCTTGAGCTGACCGGCTTTGACCCGGCGGCGCTGGGGGCCAAGGCATTAAAGCAAACCCTGGGAACGGCCTATGGACTGCAGCAGGTTGCCATCCTTGCAACGCCGTTAATCATGACCGGCCTGGCTGTTGCGGTAGGCATGCGCATGCGCCTGTGGAACATCGGGGTGGATGGCCAGTTATACATGGGAGCCTTTGTCACCACCGCGGTGGCGCTGTTTGTGCCACTCCCACCGGCGTTGAAACTGCCGCTAATGTTCCTGGCAGGGGCGCTCGGAGGAGCGCTGTGGATCCTGGTGCCAGCTCTGCTGCGCGCTTATTGGAATGTGAATGAAATTATTACCACCCTGCTGCTTAATTTTGTGGCTGTCCTGCTTGTCAATCACTTTGCCATTGGCCCCTGGCGGGATACAGCGACCTCAATCCTGTCGGCAACGCCCAGGCTCCCGGTTCTGCTGCCCATGCTGGGAAGTTCCTACATGCACGCCGGGATCTTCACCCCGCTCATCGTGGCCGTCCTGTTAACCGTTGTCATTCAAAATACCCGCTGGGGGTACGAGGTGCGCATGATTGGCGGCAGCCGGGGAGTGGCCGAATTTGCCGGCATCCCGGTCCTGCGCCAGATCATGGTCATCCTGCTCATCTCCGGCGCCATCGCCGGCCTGGCGGGCATGATCGAGGTCTCTGGCACTGCCCAACGCTTATCGGGCACAATATCCAACAGTTACGGATACATGGGGATCATCGTGGCTGCCCTGGCCAATGGGTCACCGCTTGGGGTAATCGTTGCTGGCCTGCTGCTGGCAGGCTTGCTCAATGCCGGGATCGTGCTGCAAACTTCCGGGCTCTCTGTCAGCGCCATGCTGGCAATCAACGGGGTGATCCTGATCTTTGCCGCCGTAGGTGAGGTGGCAGCACAGTACCGCCTGGTTCGTGAGGAAGCTGAGGTCACGCCCAACAGCAACCAACCCTTCATCGAGGAATGCACCCCGGAAGTTGGCGAGGCGGTAAAACAAACGGAGGACTCAAAACCATGACTGTATTATCCGGTATTCTGGCTGCGGCAATTGCTTCCGGCACCGTGATTGCCCTGGCAGCTCTGGGGGAGCTGCTGGCAGAACGCAGCGGGGTGCAAAATCTTGGTCTGGAAGGCGTCATGGCCATGGGAGCGCTGTCTGCCATTGCTGCAGAGAGCCTGTGGTTTCCAAATCCTTGGTTTGGGCTGCTGGTCGCCATCCTGGTTGGGCTGGCATTAGGCGCGGTGTTTGCCACGGCAACCGTAACCCTGCGCGCCAACCAGATCCTTTGCGGGTTGGGGCTGGCTTTTTTTGGCACTGGCCTCTCAGGTCGCCTGGGTGCGCCTTTTTCCGGCTACACTGCTCCTAATCCATTTCAACCTGTACGCATCCCGCTCCTCGCAGACATCCCGATAGTTGGCAATGCGATGTTCAACCAGCCGCTGCTGACCTATTTTGCCTATTTTATTCTTCCTCCCTTGATCAGCTTTGTCCTGATGCGTACACGGCACGGGCTTCACGTGCGGGCGGTGGGGGAAGACCCGGCGGCTGCGGATGCCTGCGGCGTTTCGGTACAGGGCATGCGCTTCTTATACACTACACTGGGCTGCGTGCTGGCGGCGGTTGGCGGAGCCTACATCACCCTGGCCTTTACCCCCAGCTGGATTGAGGGCATTACCGCCGGCCGGGGATGGATCGCTATTGCCCTGGTTATCTTTGGCGCCTGGCGTCCACTGCCAGTCGTCCTGGGCGCCCTATTATTTGGAGCCGTCACCTCTTTGGGCTTCGTGGCCCAGATCCAGGGCTGGGGCATCCCCGCCAGCTTCCTGGCCATGCTCCCTTACCTGGGGACGATCCTGCTAATGACCATCCCAATCGCCCTGCGCTCCAAAGCATTGCGCAGGCTGAGCACCAGCCCCGCTTCACTGGGAATCCCGTATTTTCGGGAGGGCGATTGAGCTATTGTCTTGCTAAACCTGATGATGATCGAAAGGAGTTCAAATGTTAAGTCCAGAGCTAACTACCTTTATCCAACGCATTCCCAAGACCGAACTGCACTGCCACCTGGAGGGAGCCATCCAACCCAAGACACTCCTGGAACTGGCCGCCCGTCATGGCATTGCACTCCCATTTTCAGATGAGGAGGGGGCGCGCAAGTTTTACGAGTTTACCAGCCTGAACCAATTCCTCGAGATTTTTGCACTGGCCTGCTCAACCCTGAGAACCGCAGCCGATTTCGAGACTATCACGGCGGACCTGGCGGCAGACGCCCACAGGCAGGGCATCCCGTACCGGGAAGTGTTCTTCACCTACGCCTACCACCAGCGGCGCAGCATCCCCTGGGAAGAGGTTGTGGGAGGCATCGCTGCCGGGCGGAAAATAGCCAGGGAGAAATTTGGGGTAGAGATGTGGTTCATTGCCGATATCGACCGCACCATTTCCCCCCAGGATGGCATCCGCACGGTTGAGATGGCCAATGCCAGCCGGGATGCAGCCGGCATCATCGGCATCGGGCTGGATAGTCAGGAAATCGGGTATCCCGCCAGGCGGCATAAGCCGGCCTACGATCTGGCAAAACAGCTTGGGCTGCGGCGCGTGGCTCATGCGGGCGAGGATGTCGGCCCTGGCAGCGTCTGGGATGCTCTCATGGCCCTGGATATCGAACGCGTCGACCATGGTGTGCGCTCCATCGACGATCCTGAGCTGGTCAAGCTGCTGGTAGAGCGCCAGACCCCACTGACCGTCTGTCCATTGAGCAATGTGGAGTTAAAGGTCTACCCAAGCATCGCTGCCCATCCGGTTAAACGCCTGCTGGATGCCGGGGTGTTGGTCATGCTGAACTCGGACGATCCGCCGATGTTCCACTGCGATGTATTGGACAATTATTACGCAGTTGCCGATACGTACCAGCTCGATGCAGACGCCATCACTCAGCTGGCGCGCAACAGCTTCAAAGCAACTTTCCAGTCCGAAACCGAAAAGGCCAGTTCCCTGCAGCGCTTTGACACCGAAGCAGCCCGCCTCAAGGCTGAGATCTTTCATTAAAAAATAAAGGAGAATAATGTCTCAATCACCCACTCATGAACAGTTGTATCAAGCCATCCTGGATGGCGAAAGTGGTGATATCACCAGCCTGGTGAATCAGGCTTTACAGGCTGGAGAGACACCGCTGGGGCTGATCGAAGGAGTGCTTAACCCGGCGCTGAAAGAGGTAGGGGACAAGTTCAGCAATTGTGATATCTACCTACCCGAGCTGATCCTGTCTGCGGAAGCCATGCAGGCTGCCATGGATGAGCTGGGGCCACACCTGGCGACGCAAAAGCAGAATGTTAAAAGCTCCGGTCGGGTTGTGATGGCCACCGTCCAGGGCGATATCCATGATATTGGCAAGAATATCGTCTGCGCGCTGCTCAAGGCAAATGGTTTTGAGGTGCTCGATCTGGGGCGCGACGTTTCTGCAGCCACCATCGTGGAGAAAGCCCAAGAATATAAAGCCGATATCATCGGTCTCTCTGCCCTGCTCAGCACCACCATGCCCTACTGCCGGGATACGGTGCGCCTGCTGGAAGAGTTAAAAATCCGCAGCCAATTCCATGTATTCATCGGGGGAGGGCCTGCGAATCCAACTTATGCTGAATCAATCGGCGCAGTCTACGGTGGACCGCATGCCGAAGCAGCAGTGCAGAGTATGTTGACGGCAATGGGAGGAGCTCAACAATGACCGACTTCATGGAAGTAATCCGGCGCACAGAGAATGGGCCGTTTATCCGAGAACGGGATTTTGACGTTGATGTTATCTTTAGAACAACCCGAGAGTTAGCTAAAAAATATGGGGTCAAGTACAACCGCAAGGAGTTGATTACCCTGCATCCCGAGATGGCAGATGGCGCCTTCCAGGCAGGGTTGGAACTGGCTGAACGGGCCGGTATTTACTGTATCAACACCTCCCGCCAAGTCAAGTTCACCCGAGCAGAACTGCTTGCCGCCCTGCGCTGCGCCCCGCGGCAGCTATCCATCGGCTGGGGCAAGGACCAAAGAGTGATCCAGGCAGCGGAGTGGGGAAAACCGCGCAAGCCCTTTATCTGGGCCGGCTTCTCCGGAGCTCCGCTGACCGAGGAGCTTTACAAGGCATCCATCCGTTCCTATATCAAAGAGCCGCTGGTGGATGCACTGGGGCATGGCAGCCTGTTCAAAATTGATGATATCGAGGTGCGCAACGACTCTCCCATGGAAGTGCGCGCTACCCGGCAGGAGCTTCTCTACATCCGCGAAGCCATTGCCAAGGAAGGCCGCCCCGGGATGCCATTCATCGGCGCCGAGAGCAGCACCACCGGCCTGGGTGACCTGGCGGTCATGAATCCTGATTACCTGCCGCGCGGGGCATTCTACTTTGTGCCCACGCTGAACGAGCTCAAGATGAACTACCGCAACCTGTCACGAGTGATGGCAGGGCTGGAATATGGGGCTTACAGCATCAACCTGGTGGATGCAATTATTGGCGGGTATGCTGGTGGGCCGGAGGGAGCGGCTATCGTAACCATCGCCGCCTTTATCCTTGGCCTGATTGTAACCCGGTCATCCATCTCGCTGTGCCACCCGGCACATAATAAATGGGTTTCCACCAGCCCACCGGAGAGTGTCTGGGCAGAAAATATCGTCGGCCAGGCCTTTTCCCGAAATTCACCGCTGATCATCATCGGCGATGTCTGGCCCAGCTCTGGTACAGGCACTCGGGATATCCTGCAGGAAATTGCGGCAATCTCCATCACAAAGTCCCTGACGGGCAACCACCCCCACGGCGTTGGCGCCACGAACGGCAAGTACCCGCATGGCAGCGGGTTGGATGCGCGCTGGATGGCCGAGTCAGCACTGGCAGCCTTTGAGAACAAGCTGACACTGGAGCGCGGGAACGAGATCGTGTGCGCCCTGGTGGACCGCTATGAAAGCAAGCTGGCAGACCCGGACCTAGGTAAGCCCTACAATGAAGTGTACGACATGCAAACTGCCCTGCCCTTGCCCTGGTGGCAGGAGTTGTACGATGACAACAAGCAGCAGTTTATGCAAGACTTCAACTTAAAAATGTGAGCCTGGTTTCCAGCAAACAGATCCAAGGAGTGCGCATGGATTTGAATAAAGCGCAGCCAGTCGTTGGAAAATCGGTCAAACGGATCGACAGCCTGGACAAGGTCACCGGGGAAGCCATCTTTCCCGGTGACCTCAGCAAACCGGGCATGCTTCACCTGAAAATTCTGTTTGCTGGCAGACCACACGCCCGCATCTTGAACATCGAAACCCAGGAGGCGCTGGCGCTGCCAGGCGTGGTGGGCGTTTTCACTTCCCTGGATGTGCCGCACAACGAGTACGGGCTGGCGATCGCTGACCAGCCCGTATTATGCCAGGACGTCGTGCGCTTTGAAGGGGACCAGGTTGCCGTGATTGCCGCAGAAAGCGAAGAGGCTGCAGCACAGGGACGCGACCTGGTCCGAGTAACTTACGAGGATCTCCCCATCATCAGCGATCCCTGTCGCGCGATGGAGCCGGGGTGCTTGCAGATCCACCCGGACCGTCCCGGTAACATTTTGAAATATATTCCCATCCGCAAGGGGAATGTTGAACAGGGCTTTGCACAGGCAGACGTGATTGTTGAGAGCACTTTTTACCTGCCCATGCAGGAGCATGCATACCTGCAGCCAGAAGCCGGGCTGGCCTATATGGATGGCGACATCGTCGTCGTAGAAACCGGCGGGCAGTGGGCACACCATGACCGCCGGCAGATTGCTCATGCCCTGGGACTGCCTGATGAGAAGGTGCGGGTAATCTACCGGTATATTGGCGGCTCCTTCGGCGGGCGTGAAGATATTTCGGTACAGATCATCCTGGCGTTGGCCGCCTATAAAACCGGCCGCCCGGCAAAAATCATCTGGAGCCGCGAAGAGTCCATTCGCGGCCACTGCAAACGGCACCAAACCTTCATCCATGCGCGTTGGGGTGCCACCCGGGAGGGCAAAATCATCGTTGCCAGCGTCAAGGCGGTGATGGATGCCGGGGCCTATGCGTACACATCTACCATGGTATTGGGCCATGTGGCATACACCAGCCTGGGTGTTTACGAAATCCCCAATGTCCAGGTTGATGCTTACGCCATTTATACCAATAACATACCAGGCGGCGCCTTCCGCGGCTTTGGCAGCCCCCAGGGGATATTCTGCGCAGAGCTGCAAATGGAAAAGATTTCCGCCAGGCTGGGAATCGACCCGGTCGAAATCCGCATGCGCAACCTGCTCCATCGCGACAGCCTGCTGGCAGTCGGCACGCCACTGCCCTTTGAGTTGCACCTGGAGCGCCAGTTAGAAGAGTGCGCCCGCGCCGCCGGGTGGACACAAGACGCTGCGGGCTGGAAAAAGCCTGCAGCTGGGACAACCCGGCATGCAGAAAGAAAATACGGCATAGGCCTGGCAATTGGCTTTAAAAATATTGGGTTCAGCTTCGGTTTCCCTGAGGTCTCATCGATCATCATTGAACTACACGGCGAGCAAGAGGTGAAGCAGGTCCTGGTACGGTACTCCGGCGCCGAGGTGGGACAGGGCACGCATACTGCAATTGCGCAAATGGCAGCCCAAGCCCTCGGCCTGCCAATAGATATCATTCATTTGATCACCACCGACACTGCCAACACGCTCGATGCTGGCTGCGCCTCGGCTTCGCGGCTGACGTTGATGGCCGGGAATGCCATTCTGGGCGCAGCCGGGGAAGTAATGAAGCTGTGGAAAAACGAGGAGCGGCCTGCTGTGGCCTCCTACACCTACCATGCCCCGCTCACCAGCGACTTTGACCCGGAAACCGGAAAAGGCGTCCCGAATTTTACCTACTCCTCTGTTGCCCAGGCGGTTGAGGTGGAAGTCGATACCCAAAGCGGGCAGGTAGAAGTGCTGCGGGTGATTACTGTCACAGACGTGGGGAAAGCCATCAATCCCCTGGGGATAGAAGGACAGGTGGAAGGGTCAGTAGCCCAGGGATTGGGCTATGCATTTATGGAAGAGTTCATCACCCATGAAGGGCAAACGCTGACCCCCAACTTGAGCACCTACCTTCCGCCGACAGCCCTGGATATGCCAGGGCAAATGCAGACCATTATTCTTGAGCTGGATGAGCCGTGCGGCCCGTGGGGAGCAAAGGGGGTTGGGGAATCTGTGATCCTCGCCACCGCTCCTGCAGCCGTCACTGCGGTACAGCAGGCAACCGGGCAGTGGATCGACCGCCTGCCTATGACGCCTCCGCGCGTGCTGAGGGCCATTTCCAGCCAGCCATCCAAAACAACGGCATAGAAGCCCGGCGCGCCAGGGGAACCAGAAACCGGGGATTTCTTGTATTTCTCTTGCGCCGATGCTATAATCACGGCGGTATCCAGCCCCAGTAGCTCAAAGGATAGAGCGAGGCTCTCCTAAGGCCGAGGTTGTGGGTTCGACTCCCGCCTGGGGCGCTCTTCAAGCAAACTACTTCGCAATGAAACTACAACGATAAAAAACCTTGAAAAAATTACGGAGTCAAGGTAAACTATAACTATCAGTTGCCTGGGTGCCCCCCTCACCCAGGCAACTGATTTTAAACAAACTCGTTCCCCATCTCTGGCATTGTAATGCCTGGCTCTACAAACCGTTTAGCGCTGCCTGCAAGCGAGCAACCTCATCCAGAGTGTTGTAATGCACCGGGCCAACCCTCACCATCCCCCCATGCTCTTCAAGTCCCAGGCGCTCCGTTACGGACAGGGCATAATAGTTTCCATCCCAGACGTAAATATTCTTCTCTGCCAGCTTTTCGGCAACAACACGTGGGTGCAGCCCATCAACCGTAAAAGAGAAAGTTGGAACGCGCTCGTCCAAACGCTGGGGATCCGTCAGGCCATAAATGTGTACGCCCCGGGTTTCCTGGAGTGCTTCCAATACGGCGCGGTTGATCTCCATCTCGTATGTGTGCAGGGCAGCCATTGCCTGCTTGAGGTACAGCCGGCGGCCGCCGTATGCTTTGCTGAGCTCCCCGGAAAATTCCTGGCCAAAGGTTTTCCCCACCCACTCCAGGTATTCCACCGCGCCCAGCACCCCGGCAATGCCTTCATGGTTCTGGGTTCCGGTCTCGAATTTTCCTGGCAGCGTATTGGGAGCAGGGCGCACTTTATAAGCAAATAACTCCTCCAACAGTTGGTAACGGCCATACAGGATGCCTGCATGGGGACCAAAAAACTTATAGGATGAGGAAACAAGGAAATCACAGCCCAATTTCTGTACGTCGATCGCCCCGTGAGCAGCATACTGCACCGCATCGACGTACACCAGAGCGCCGGCAGCATGCGCCAATTTTATAATCTCGTCCACCGGGTTGATCGTCCCCAATGCATTCGATGCATAGCCCACTGCCACCAGTCGCGGCCGGCCTTCCAGGGCTTTGCGCATGGATTCCATGTTGAGTGTGCCGTCTTCGACATCAAAATCAACCCAGCGCACACTGCAGCCGCGGTCCTGCGCCGCCAGCACCCAGGGGCTGACGTTGGCATCATGATCCAGGCGCGTCACCACAATTTCATCCCCTGCATTCCAGGTGCGTGCGATGGAGCGGCTGATGTACAGGGTCAGCGTGGTCATATTATTTCCAAAGACGATCTCCTCTGGGCGGGCTGCATTGTACAGGTCAGCCATGGCAGCATGCGCATCATCCAGGACTGCATCTGACTGCTGGCTGGTCAGGAAAGCACCGCCGTGGTTGGCGTTGTGGCGGGTCAGGTACCCGGTGATACGGTCCAGTGAAAACTGGGCAATCTGGGTGCCGCCAGGGTTGTCAAAAAATACCGCCGGGTTATCTGATTCTGCCTGCTGGCGCAGTACTGGGAACTGACCACGAATTGCATTCAAGTCTAGACTCATATTGTACTCCTCAGGATTTCTATCAAGCTCACAACTGGCGGCTTGCGCTGCCAATTATAATTCGACCGAAATGATAAAAAAAACCGGAGACCTGCTCCGGTTTTGGTCATCAAATGATGGGAACCCCCACGAGGTCGTCATGGCTCCCCGGTGGATTATCCGTGACGATCACCTCGCGCCCCCCGCCGCTCAACACACGCAGCGCCTTGCTAACATCGAAGGTGGCGCCCATGCTCTTGATCCGCTTGCCACTCATAAACTTTTTGCCAGCTTTGAGCTGCTGCAGCAGTGCGGCGCGATCCAAGATCTGGTGGTCTGAGAACACCGGCCCATGCCGTACATAGGCGCGCACCCAGTCCACATCACCATCCTGTTTATAGCGCACCACTTCAACCACCCCATCGAATTTAGCCTTAGCCACTTCGACCCTCCCAAACCTGATAAGAATAAGCGCAGACTACGAAACAACTATCGTTCCAACCTGCGCTTACACAGTCGGGGCGGGCGGACTCGAACCGCCGACCCCCGCGTCCCAAACGCGGTGCGCTACCGAACTGCGCTACACCCCGGGCGAAGAGAGTATAATGCGAACAGTCTAAAAACGCAAGGATAGCATGCGCTTTCCATATCTCTATCACATCCATCATTCCTTCCACCCCGAGGACCTTCCCTTCTGGCTGGACCTGGTTTCCAGCCTGGCAGGTCCCGTGTTAGAACTCGGATGCGGCACCGGGCGGGTGTTGAGCGCCCTGGCAAACGCTGGCCACCTGCCCTGGGGTATTGAGTTGGAGCGCGCCATGCTCGCCGCCCTGCGCCAATTTCTACCTGGACCGCTGCAGACCAGTGTCCACCTTATCCAGGGGGACTTTTGCAGGCTCCCGCTTGCAGCCGGACATTTTCACCTGGTCTATATGCCCTGCAACACGTACAGCACTCTCAGCGCTGAGCAGCGGCAGGCTGTCCTTACCGGCGTCTCCCGCTGCCTGGTTCCAGGGGGCACCTTTGCTGCCGGCATTCCCAACCCCACCGAGCTGCACCGTCTCCCTTCAGCCAGCACCGCCGAGGTGGAAGAGACATTTCCCCATCCGGAAGACGGCGCGCTGGTCCAGGTCAGCAGTTCCTGGGAGCGAAAGAACGGCGTCTTCCAGGTCACCTGGACATACGATCACCTGCTTCCTGGTGGCCAGGTGGACCAGCTTTCTGTACAGGTGCAGCACCAGCTGGCGCCAACCAGACAGTACCTGGCTGAACTGTCCGCTGCTGGTTTTGCGCAGGTGCAAACCTACGGGGACTATGATCGCTCAGCCTATCACCGCAGCTCACCGTATCTGATCCTGGTGGCTCAACAACCGGGCTTCCTTCCGGCCTGAAAGAGCTGCCCTTACTCACCTCCCTTCCTGGAGCGCAAAGATTCCCGGTTGTTGGTGTTATACTAAACTCCATGCATTCGCGTCTGGTTTATGCCATAGTTCTGGCGCCGCTGTTGGTCTTCATCGCAACCGGCGTTCTGGGTATAGATTTTGGTTATCATTGGGATGAGCAGTTCCAGTTCAATCTGGTCCAGCAGACCTTAAAATCCTGGTTATTGATCCCAGGTTGGTACCAATATCCATCCGTATCCTATGGATTGACACTCAGCGGACTGCTGCCCCACCTGCTGATCGCTGCCAGAGTAGCTGGAAGTGATTGGCACCTGGTGATGGAACACCTGCAGCTGGTAGCCGCCACCCCGGCTTATCACCTCCAGGTACGGGTGATCTTCCTTCTCGTGTCCTCGTTGACCATAGTATGGGTGTTCCTGCAGCCGCTGGCTGCGGGCCGGAGGTGGCTCGAGGGCCTGGCAGCTGCCTGCCTGCTGGGGTTTTCCTGGGAGGCGGCTTATCACGCCCGCTGGATTGCTCCAGACGCGGTATTAATGCAGTTCGGCGCGCTGGTGGTGCTGCTGTGTACGCTGATTTTACGCCAACCGGAGCGCCGCTTCTGGATGGTTGCCGCTGCCGCGGCTGCAGGATTGGGAACAGGCACAAAGTATCCTGGGGGGCTGCTCCTGGTCCCCGTGCTTATCGCTACCTGCCAGTCGCATTGTGCAAAGCGCGACCTGAAACGGACGGCGTGGATTTTCCTGCAAGTGCTGCTGGTATTTACGGCAGCCTACCTGGTATCCACCCCAGGCACACTGCTGGACCCTATTCGTTTTTCCAAAGACATCCTCTATGAAATGGGCCATTATCAGACTGGCAAGTTTGACCAGTCGGTCGCTCCCGGAGCGGCTCACCTGGGATTGATCCTGACCTACCTGGCACGTGTCATCTTCTCCCCCTACCAGGCCATTGCACTTTTTCTCTTCATTCTCATATTGGCTGGAATTTATGCGCTGATCCGGCAGCGACAGCCAGACACAGCAGTGGTGCTGGTCTTCCCGGCGCTGTATCTGGCCTACTTCTGTATGCAAAGCGTGATGGCGGCCCGTAACCTGCTGGTCACCTTTCCTTTCCTGGCCATCCTGGCCGCCCGCGGGATCTTTTTTGTGTATGAGAGGCTGCCCCAGCGTATCATGCGGCAGGCCTGGGCCGGTCTGTTGGCTGTCCTGCTCCTGATCAATGCCGCATGGCTGTTCTCGGCCGCTGGAACCATTCGCTTCCGCAGCCCACAGCGCTTTCTTGATGAATTTCGCATCTATGCCGCGCAGCATCCTGGCACAAGCTACTCTGTATCGCCAAAAATCTGGCAGGGGCTGCAAACACTTCCCACTCCCCCACCGGCTAATGTTGTCCCACTGGATAAAAGTGAAACCGACCGGGTCGTCTTCTATACCACGGAGGGCATGCAGCGCCCGGGGGATTGGCCTGCCAACCAGCCAGGCTTAGCCGAACAGACCTTCGGTTCCCAGGAAGTAAACCTGGATTACTACCCCCTGTGGGCAGGGGATGATCATATTCTGGTGATGTCTTACCAAAAAGCCCGTCAGCTTGGTTTCAGTATTGTGAAATAAGGCAGCTAAACTGGCCGAAGATGTTCTGACAACCGAATACCCCACAATCCATATTAATCCGCCATCATTACTGGCATGGGTTTGTATCCCGGAGAGGATGTTCGTTTGGATGATACCCTTGAGCCTGGCTACTGCCATCATGATCTGAACCTTCGCCGTCCTCGCCATGATCCTGATCGCCGTCCGAACCTTCCTGATCATCGCCAGATCCTTCATCTCCATGGTCATCATCATTCTCAAAGTGCGTGTCATCGCCACCCGATGAACCGACTTGGCTGTCCTCGTCGGTGTGATCCTGATCCTCTTGCTCGCTGTCTTCCAGCGATTCGTCACCATCTCCCGGTTCATTTTGGTACCCCTGGCTCGCGCCGCCGCCATCTGGTTTGAGCTGAGGCAGCAAAACCCCGGGCAGCGTTTCATCACCAGGAATAACTGAAGCAGGCAAAACAGCAGTAGGTAAAACACCTGGAGAGGCTGGCTGAGTTTCAGGAGGTCTGTTCTGAATAACAGGTTGGGCAGGTGTCTCTGTTACCAGCGGAACAGCGGTATCGTCATCTACATCTTGATCAGGTGACTGACCAACCACCTCAACCACCCGAGCCAATAACGTGCCATCATTGGCAAGTAGAGCCTCTACCTCCATAAGCGTGCCGATAGGTGGAAGCTTACCCGCGTACCCAGTTATAATAGTATCCGGAGTTACCCGAACAGGAATATTATCTACCCACCATTGTGCTCCAGCCAGCCTCTCCAGGCGTCCCCCGATCTCAAATAAGCGAACCTGGATCTGCCGCGCCAGCACCGTGCCATTCTGTTGAAGTTCGCCTGAAACCTCTACATAAACCCCTGGTAGAATGTCTCCTACCAGGCGGGTATCCGGAGTCACCAACACCTTGATCCCATCCACGTGCCAGCCATCCGAGTCCATGTCGCCCAGC
>CAIQIV010000604.1 GCA_903871905.1 uncultured Chloroflexota bacterium
ACCAAGCCTTACCAGTGTTTATGAGGAGTAAGAAGTCCATGAAAAAGCTAAATATGCTGCTTGCCTCCATTGTTGCGGTTTCGCTGCTGCTGGCAGCCTGCCAGCCGGCTCCCGCACCTGCCCCGGCCACCAACCCTCCCGCCGCCGAGGCGACCCAGCCACCTGCTGCCGAGGTGACCCAGCCGCCCGCCGCTGAGGCCACCCAGGCGCCAGCGGCTACCGAGCCGCCCGCCGCCGCGCCTACCGAGGCGCCGGCCGCCACCCAGGCGCCTGCTGCAGAAACGGGCGGGCCAATGAAGTTCATCATGATCCAGCACGCTCTGTGCGCCTGGGATTCTTTCTGGTGTACGGTGGAAGACGGGATCAAGACCGCCGCCAAGCAGATGGGGGCAGAAGTCACCATCCTGGGGCCAGATAAGTTTGACCTGGAGAAGACCGCTGCCCTGATCGACCAGGCAGTGGCTGCCAAACCGGATGGCATCGGCCTGACCGTAACCGATCCTGTCCTGTTCAAGGAACCGATCCAGAAAGCTCTGGACGCTGGCATCCCGGTGATCGCTTATAACGCAGGAAAAGGCCCTATTGCCGATGGCATCCCTTATATGACCTACCTGGGCATGGATGAGACCCAGGCTGGTTACCAGAGCGGGCTGAAGCTGATCGCCGCCGGCGCAAAGCGCGGCGTGTGCATCAACCACCAGGTGGGCCATGCCGGCCTGGACGCCCGCTGCAAGGGTTTTGTGCAGGCCTTTGAAGAAAAGAGCCTGAAGGCTGAAGTGCTGGGCGTCAAGGGCGAGGACGCCGCTCAATCCCAGACCACGATCAGCGACTTCTACACGGCAAACCC
The DNA here is from genome assembly GCA_903871905.1 of uncultured Chloroflexota bacterium. Lineage (GTDB taxonomy): Bacteria > Chloroflexota > Anaerolineae > Anaerolineales > UBA4823 > CAIQIV01. The sequence goes on from CAIQIV010000604.1 coordinate 848, forward strand.
GGATGTAGATGCCTTCTTGACCATTGGGCCCTCTGGTTCCAATCCCTCCTATGCTTTTGTTGAGGCTGCCAAGCCAGCCAATGCCAAGCACATTACCTTTGATGTCACCCCCGAGGTGGAAGCCAAGCTGAAGGACGGCACCACCATGTACGCCATCGACCAGCAGCCCTTCCTGCAGGGATATGGAGCGGTGATGTACCTGGTCCTGGACAAGAAATACGGCATCAAGCCTGCCCTGCCCGTCACCGCCACCGGTCCTGGCTTTGTCGACGCCAAGATGTTGGACAAGAAGCCGCAGCCTGACCGCCCGGTCAAGCTGGTCATGGTCCAGCATGCCATGTGCGCTTACGACCCGTATTGGTGCGTGGTCCAGAAAGGGATGGAAGAAGCTGCAGCCCAGATGGGCGCCGAGCTGACCATCCTGGGGCCGGATAAATTCGACCTGGAAAAGACCGCTGCGCTCATCGACCAGGCCGTGGCCTCCCAGCCTGACGGGATTGGCCTGACAGTAACCGACAACGTCTTGTTCAAAGAGCCGATCATGAAGGCGATCAACGCTGGCATTCCGGTTGTCACCTATGACACCGGGCTTGGGCCTGAAAAAGATGGCATCCCCTACAGCACCTTCTGGGGCGCCGAGGACTATGTCCAGGGATACTACGGAGGCCTGAAGATGGCAGATGCCGGGGCCAAGAAGGGCGTTTGCATCAACCACCAGGTTGGGCACTCCGGATTGGACGCCCGCTGCAAGGGTTTCCTGGATGCCTTCAAGGAGAAAGGCCTGCCGGCTGAGGTCCTGGGTGTCAAGGGCGAGGATGCTGCCCAGGTCCAGACCACGATCAGCGATTACTATACCGCCAACCCGGACGTCAACGCTTTCCTTACCCTGGGGCCCAGCGGTTCAGAGCCGTTCTATGCCTTTGTTGAAGCCAGCGGGCTGCAGCCGGGTTCCTTCGTCCATGCCTCCTTTGACATCAGCCAGTCTGGGGTCAAGGCGATTAATGACGGCAGGACTCTGTTTGTCATGGACGCCCAGCCCTATCTGATCGGTTATGGCACCGTGCGCGACCTGGTGCTGTTCCTGCGCTACAACATCACCCCTGCCCTGGGCATCAGCGCCACCGGCCCGGGGTTCGTAGACAAGAGCAACGTCGATATCGTTGAGCAGTTAGCGGGAACCTACCGGTAAAATCCAGCATTCCGGATGAACGGGCAGGGCTGACCTGCCCGTTCATCCCCGGCAACCAGAGAAATTTTTCAAGGTAAAAACGAATGAAAGCACCAGAAACCTGGCAGTCAAAAATTCGACACCTGTTCTCAAACTCGACCGTGGCGGGTCCCCTGGCTGTTCTGATCGTTATTTTTATCTTATTTTCTATTTTTGTCCCCAAGTTTTTAAGCTTCCGCTCTCTGTCCGGGATCATCAACGCTGCCACCCTCACCGGCGCCCTGACCATTGGCATCACCCTGTTGATGATTGCCGGCGAATTCGACCTTTCGGTGGGATCGCTGATGGCCATCGGCGGATACATCTACGGTGGCCTGTGCATGGCAGGACAGCCTGCCCTGGGATTGATCCTCGGGCTGCTGGTACCGGCGCTGCTTGGCTCGCTAAACGGTGTGATCCTGGTCTGGACGGGTATCCCATCCTTCATTGTCACCCTGGGGAACAAGTATTTCTTCCGCGGCATGTTATGGGTGCTTACTGCTGGCACCATGCTGCAGACGGTGGACCGGATTCCGATGTACAATCTCTTCAACGGGCGCCTGGATATTCTGAACAAACTCTTCTCGGATGCGAATTTCCGCACCTCCCTGCTCTGGCTGCTCTTGCTGGTGGTGATCTTCCAGATCCTGCTGGTGCGCACCCGCTTTGGCAACCATGTGTTTGCCGTAGGCGGTAATGCAGGCGCCTCCCTGGGACAAGGGGTGAATGTGAGGAGGACCAAGATCCTGAGCTTTGCGATTTCGGGTTTCATGGCCGGGGTGACGGGTATCCTGCTGTTCAGCCAGTACTACACAGTGCGCGTGGCTTCAGGAGATGGCATGGACTTGAGCGCAATTGCGGCGGCTGTGGTCGGGGGGACGCTGATTACCGGGGGTGCTGGCTCCATCTGGGGGGCTTTGGTCGGAGCATTGATCATTAGCACTCTGCGCACCGGTGTGGTGTTAATGAATATTCCCTTTATCCCGGCTGATAATTTTGAGGCGATCGTAGGGGTGACCATCGTGCTGGCGGCCATCTTCAACACGTATTTACGCCAAAGAAGGTAAACATCACCTGCCCCAAGGGTATAAGGACTGGAGTGAGAATATGGTTGAGAAGAAATTTGAGCATAACCGGAACTCTTTAGTGTGGATGGAGAACATCTCGCGAAAATTTGGCACCATCACCGCCTTGCAGGATGTGAATTTTGGGGTAGAGCCAGGAGAGGTACGCGCCCTGCTTGGGGATAACGGCGCCGGTAAATCGACATTGATCAAGGTGCTGATGGGTGTGTATCCCCCCACAACAGGGCAGATCTATTTTCAAGGCCAGCCAGTCACCATCGGCTCTCCCTACCAGGCGCGCTCGATCGGCATTGAAGCGGTCTACCAGGACCTGGCATTGATCGATCTGATGAGCATCGCGCGTAACTTTTTCTTGGGCCGCGAGATGGTTAAGAAGGTTGGTCCGGTTGGCTTCCTGGACATGCGCAAGATGAATGAGATCTGCCGCTCCTCTCTTCACGATATCGGCATCGAAATCCGCTCTGCTTCTGAAAGGGTGGGCAGCCTGTCTGGTGGAGAACGCCAGTCCATTGCTATCGGGAGAGGCGTTTACTTTGGAGCCAAGGTATTGATCCTGGACGAGCCGACTTCGGCGCTTTCTGTGGCCGAAACCCGCAAGGTGCTTTCGTACATCGATAACGCCAGGGAGCGCAATCTGGCGGTGATCTTTATCACCCACAATGTTCATCATGTGTACCTGGTCGCTGACAGCTACACCGTGATCCGGCAGGGCCGGCATGTTGGCACGTATTTCAAGGGTGAACTGTCTGAGGACGACATCGCCGATCTGATCACTGGTGACCGCGAGTCTTGAAGCCCGGATAAGAAAAAGCGACCGGCTGAGTGGAGTTGCCGTTCAGGCCTGGTCTGACATCACCTAATTCAAAAAGGAGAACAAAATGAGAAAAATCGAAGTTGGTAATGCACCCTGCTCCTGGGGAACGCTGGAATTCGAAGGCCTGGACGCCAATCCCATTGGCTGCACCCAGATGCTGGACGAATTGGTGGAAACCGGTTATACCGCTACTGAGCTGGGTGACTGGGGGTTCATGCCCACCGAGCCAGCTGCTTTGAGCAAGGAAATTAAAGGGCGCAACCTGGCTATGCTGGGCGCTTATGTCCAGTGCGCCTTCAAGAAGCCCGAGGCGCACCCTGCAGGGAAAGATGAAGTCCTGAAGATTGCCCGCCTGCTGGCCGCGGCCTTTGACAACAAGCCCTATATCATCCTCGCCGATGACAACGCGTCTGAGCCTGACCGCACGCTGAACGCAGGCCGAGCAACTTCGGATATCGGGTTAAACGCCGCCCAATGGAAAATCTTTGCCCAGGGCGTACACGAGATCGCCAAAGCAGTGCGCGAGGAAACCGGCCTGCCCACCCTTTTCCACCACCACTGCGCGGGTTACGTGGAAACCCCGGCCGAGATCGATGCCTTTTTGGAAAATACGGACTCCGGGTTGGTGAACCTGGTGTTTGATGCCGGGCACTACGTCTTTGGCAGCGGCGCCAATGGGCTTGGCTCCGACGGCAACGTCGTGCCTGTGTTGGAACGCTATGCCGGGCGCATCTCCTATATTCACTTCAAGGACTGTGAGCCGCGCCTGGCGGCACAGTCACGCCTGGAAAAGTGGGATTATTTAAAATCCCTGAAGAACGGCGTATTCTGCGAGCTGGGTAAAGGCTGCGTGGACTTCAAGGGTATGTTGGATTGGTTGAATGGACGCAATTACACCGGCTGGGTGTTGGTAGAACAGGACGTCCTGCCCGGTATGGGCCAACCCAAGGAGAGCGCGCAGCGTAATCGGGAATACTTGAAATCTATTGGTCTGTAAACAATCCTCTCTGGCTGCCCACATAAACAGTGGCCAGTTCACTTACAGGGAAATATGAGGTCACCGCGAAAAGATAAAATGACGATCTCTTACCGGGTATCCATCAAAGATATCGCCAAAGCTGCCGGTGTGTCATTCTCAACGGTTTCCAGGGCGTTGAACAACAGCCCATTGATCAGTCAGGAAGTCCGGGAGCAAATCCAGGAGCTGGCACAATCAATGGGCTATACGCCCAATGCCCTGGCCCAGGGGCTCCAGTCTCAGCAAACCAATTCCATCGGGTTGGTGCTTACCACCATA
>CAIQIV010000605.1 GCA_903871905.1 uncultured Chloroflexota bacterium
ATGATGCGAATAAACTGGGCACCGAGATTGAGGGCCACCTGGTTCTGGGGACCAGCGAACACTTGCTAACCCTGGTGGAAAAATACCATGTGTCTGATATTGTGGTGGCTATCACCGGTGAAATGCAGGGCGCGATGTTCCAGACTTTGTTAGATGCCCAGGAATGTGGGGTAGAGATCATCCGCATGCCTGTGGTGTACGAGGAACTGTTACAACGCGTTCCCATCCGCTTGCTGGAGGCGGATTGGATTCTGCGTTCGTTCGTAGATGAGTCCCGCCGAACAGGATTTTACGAGATTGGGAAACGCCTGTTGGATTTGATCGGCGGCCTGATAGGTCTGGCAGTTTTCCTGGTTGTAGCGCCTTTTATCATCATTGCTATTCTCCTGGATGATGGATTCCCAATCCTTTATGCCCAGACGCGTTCGGGAAAATCTGGGCAGCCGTATTCCATTCTGAAATTCCGCACCATGCGCCGGGATGCCGAATCCGATGGTCAGCCTCGTTGGGCAAGGGAAAATGATGAGCGAGCCACGCGCGTTGGACGCTTCCTGCGTAAGACACACCTGGATGAGCTTCCACAGTGTATCAATGTGCTGAGGGGTGATATGAGCCTGGTAGGCCCGCGCGCCGAGCGTCCCGAATTGGTCCAGGTTTTCCAGCGCCAGGTGCCTTTTTACCGGGCACGCTTGCTGGTCAAGCCTGGTATCACGGGTTGGGCGCAGGTGAATTTTGGGTACGCCGCTACCATTGAAGAGACAATCACCAAGCTGGAATACGATCTCTACTACATTAAACGCCGTAGCTTATTGCTAGACCTGGTGATTTTACTACGCACACCTGCAACCGTGCTGGGTTTGCGTGGAAGATAAATGATTAAGTAGGTCTCACTTTGCGATATCGATTGTTCCTTGCAAACCGTTGGGTTTTCATGGTCGACCTTGTCCTGATTGTTGTGTCGGCTCTGGGAAGCTTTGCATTAAGGACTGACCTGGGACCCTTGTTTGCTTTTTATTTGAATCAGGCCTATTGGTTGATCGGGATTTCGCTTATCGTGAAGCCAATAGTCTATTACTATTTTGGTCTCTACCGCCACTTGTGGGCCTATGCATCTGCCAAGGAACTAATGTTGATCGTCAGTGCAGTGACAACTGCATCAGTGATCGTCTCGTTAATTATAGTCCTTTGCCGTGCATTCAATTTACTGCCTTACTACCCGCGTAGCACATTGCCCATTGATTGGTTGCTTTCCCTGGTATTGGTGGGAGGGGTGCGTTTTGCAGCCCGCATCCTGGCTGAAGTGCAGTCTAATGGAAGCCGCCCTACCGGACGTATTCGGAGGGTGCTAATCGTTGGAGCGGGGGATGCGGGGGCGCTGGTTGTGCGTGAAATGCAGAAGAATCTCCAGCTGCACCTGTCTCCGGTTTGTTACCTGGACGATGATCCAACAAAGAACAAGCGGCAGATCCACGGTGTGCCGGTAGTTGGCACGCTGAACGACCTGGCCCGGGTAGTGGACAGCAAGCGCATCCAGGAGGTGATCATTGCCATTCCAAGTGCTCCAGGTCGTGTAGTTCGCCAGGTAGCGGATGTGTGCCGATTAAAAGGTGTGCCATTCCGTACCATGCCCGGGATTTATGAGCTGATTGGGGGGAGAGTTAATGTCAGCCGCCTGCGCGAGGTGGAAATTACCGACCTGCTGCGCCGCGATCCAGCCATGATCGATGATCAGTCGATTGGCGCCACGCTGGGCAACCGCCGCGTGCTGGTGACCGGCGCTGGTGGCTCGATAGGGCGGGAACTCAGCCGGCAGGTAGCCCGTTGGGGGCCAGCTGATCTGACCATCCTCGGGCATGGAGAAAACAGCATTTTTGATACCCTGGTTGAGCTGCAGGAAAATTTCCCCTCTATCCCCGTTCATCCGGTGATTGCAGACATCCGTGACCTGGACCGCATGACTCTGATCTTCGAAGAGCAGCGACCTCAGGTGGTATTTCACGCCGCGGCGCACAAGCATGTCCCCTTGATGGAAGCCAACATGGAGGAGGCCATTACAAATAATGTGCTGGGCACGCGTAACCTGGTGGATGTCTCAATCAACTACCAGGTAGAGAGGCTGGTGATGATCTCCTCAGATAAAGCGGTTCGACCTTCCAGCATCATGGGCGCGGCAAAGCGTTTGGCCGAACTGGTTGTGCTGGATGCTGCCAGGCGCAGTGAACGCCGTTTTTCCGTAGTGCGCTTTGGCAATGTCCTGGGAAGCCGGGGGAGTGTGGTGCCTAAGTTTAAACATCAGATTGCGCGGGGTGGTCCGATCACCATCACTCACCCGGATATGAAGCGCTATTTCATGACCATTCCGGAGGCGGTTCACCTTGTTCTGCAGGCCTCAACAATGGGTGCCGGCGGTGAAATCTTTGTGTTGAATATGGGAGAGCAGGTGCGTATCCAGGACTTGGCTGAAGATCTGATTCGTCTCTCTGGGCTTGAGCCTGGGAAGGATATTGATTTTGTCTATACTGGCATTCGCCCAGGGGAAAAGCTGAGCGAGGAATTATGGGACAAGGACGCGAAATATGAGCCTACTCTCCACCCGGATATTGTCCTGCTGGCAGAACAAGATACCCTGACCGGAGCCCCGTTGGTGAATGTTGTGGACGAATTAATTGAGCTGGCTCGTGAAGGGGAGAAGGACCAGATCCTGCACATTCTGGATCGCTGTATCCCCGGCGCGGCTATTCGCAGCACCCCCCCTCCGGATATGACGGCAGTTTATTAATGTCTGAATCTGGCGAAGATGTTTGGGATAATTTTATTGCTTCTTGCAGTCAGGCTCATCTGCTGCAGTCAGGCGCCTGGGGCAAACTGAAAAGCCTGTTCGGCTGGCAAGTGGTACGGGTGATATCTGGCAGCCTGGGGGCGCAAATACTTTTCCGGTCGTTACCTTTGGGTTATTCCCTGGCTTATATCCCAAAAGGTCCAGTCACTTCCAGCGGGCAAGCCTGGAAAAACCCAGATTGGCCACGGTGGCTGGCTGAGGTGGATGGGGTGTGCCGCGCCAGGAAAACGGTTTTTTTGAAGCTGGAGCCTGATGCATGGGAAGATCCGGGCCAATCTGAACTGCCAGCCGGGTTTATCCAGAGCAAATATTCTGTGCAGCCGCCGCGCACCTTGGTGGTAGATTTGAGCGTGGGGGAGGAAGCACTGCTGCATTCCATGAAGCAGAAGACGCGTTACAATATTCGGCTGGCGCAAAAACGAGGAGTGATCATCAGTTCCAGTACTGATGTAGACAGTTTCTTCAGTTTGATGCAGGCCACCGGTCGTCGAGATGCTTTTGGTGTTCACAGCTTGAGTTATTACCATCAGGTATATTCAGCTTTCTGCTCGCGGGGGGAGGTAGAGCTGCTTTTTGCCAGTTACAAAGGCGAAAAACTGGCTGGCTTAATGGCTTTTGCGCATGGATCACGCTCCTGGTACCTGTATGGCGCCTCTTCAGATGTACACCGCGAATTGATGCCGACTTACTTGATCCAATGGGAAGCGATGAGTTGGGCAAAAAGGCGCGGTTGTACCTCGTATGATCTTTGGGGTGTTCCAGATTATGACCTGGATAGCCTGGAAGCTGCATTTGATCAGCGCCAGGATGGTTTATGGGGGGTCTACCGGTTTAAACGAGGTTTTGGGGGGATGCTAGTGCGAGCGGCCGGTCCATGGGATCGGGTGTACCATTTGCCCTTATACCGCTTGTATCAACTCAGAATGAGACTGAGAAAGGGTGGAGATGAGCCTGGATAAGGAGAACAGTGCCTGGAATGTGACAGTTGCCGGGTTGCAGGGCGCACATCTGCTTCAAACCTGGGAATGGTCGCTTGTAAAACAACAATTTGGTTGGAAGCCCATGTTCCACACCTGGGAGGATTCTCAGGGCCGGGTGGAGGCAGCAGCATTAATCCTGAGGCGGCAAGCTCGCCTGGGGAAGATGGGATTCCCCTTGAAGGTATGGTATCTTCCGCGCGGGCCAATGCTGGATTGGAGAGATGCACGGCTCAGGGAGAAAGTTTTGGTTGATTTGCGCAGCCTTGCTACCCGAGATGGTGCCATCTTCATCAAAATGGATCCGGAAGTATGCGTGGGGTCAGGCATTCCAGGTAGTGAAAATGAGGTTGTGGACGAAACCGGGCGGGAAGTCCAGGAGCACCTGGCGCGCCTGGGATGGATCTTTTCAATTTCCCCTGTCCAATTTGCTAATACTGTCCTCCTGGACATCTGTCCAGCAGAGGATCATCTCCTGGCAAGGATGAAGCAAAAAACCCGGTACAACATCCGCCTGGCACAGCGCAAAGGTGTGGTTGTTCGCACTGGTACTGAGGCCGACCTGGATCTGCTGTTTAGCATGTATGCCGAGACTTCTGTGAGGGACGGTTTCGTCATCAGGGATCGGTCCTATTACTTGACTTTGTGGCAAACATTTATGCATGCTGAGATGGCAGAGCCTTTGATCGCAGAGGTCAGCGGCCGCGCTGTGGCGGCTGTCTTCCTGTATTGGTTTGCTGGACGGGCGTATTACCTGCAGGGAATGTCCCGCGATGAAGAGCGTGAGAAAATGCCCAATTATCTTTTACAATGGGAAGCGATATGCCGCGCCAAAACCAGGGGTTGTCATGTTTATGATCTATGGGGCGCGCCAACCCACTTTGATCCCGGCGACCCGCTTTGGAATGTATATCGTTTTAAGGATGGTTTGGGTGGACAGGTTTCTCGTACCATTGGTGCCTGGGATCTGCCTGTCCGTCCCTGGTTATTTGATCTGTATACCCGCCTTCTGCCAGACATCCTCGACTGGATGCGCCGACGGGGCAGGCAGAGAGTTAAACAAATGGTTGAAGGAGAATGAAAAATGAAGAATCTGCCCAGACTTCGATTTGCACATCTTCCAACTCCAGTCGAGGTTCTGCCGCGGCTGGCGACTGTGTTGGAGGGGCCACGCTTGTTGGTGAAGCGTGATGACCAGACTGGTCTGGCGTTAGGGGGAAACAAGGCGCGGAAATTGGAGTATCTTTTGGCGGAAGCTCAGTCAAATGGTGCGAAGACGCTGATAACAGCAGGTGTGGACCAATCCAATCACTGCCGCCAGACAGCAGCTGCCGCTGCCCGGTTTGGCTTTGACTGTATCCTTGTCCTGGTCAAAAGTCAGTCGGTTTCACCAAGCGGCAATCTCTTGCTAGATGAGCTTCTTGGGGCAGAGATTGTCTGGACTACACATGAGAAACGGGACCAGGATTTGCGCGCCGCATTTCAGGATGCTTGGGATGCAGGCAGACGTCCATATATGATCCCGTACGGCGGCTCGAACGTGACCGGTGCCGCCGCATATGCCTATGCTGTCCAGGAGATGGTCGAGCAGGGTATTGAAACGGATTGGATAATTTTCCCTTCCGGTTCGGGGGGGACACACGCTGGTTTGGTACTGGGCTCTCGCTTGTTTGGATATAAAGGCAGGGTTTTAGGGATCAGCGTCGATGAGCCTGCCAATGTGCTTGCTCCTCGCGTGGCACAGTTGGCTACAGCGACAGCAGAGTACCTGGGTGAGCCCCAGGGCTTTAAGGCTGGGGAGATACTGGCAAATGAAGACTACCTGGGAGGCGGTTATGGAGTTGCAGGAGAGGCGGAAAAAGAGGCAATCCGCTTATTTGCCAGGTCAGAAGGAATACTACTGGACCCTGTTTACACAGGACGGGCTGCAGCGGGTATGATTGATTTGATCCGCAAGCGCTTTTTTCAAAAGGACCAGACTGTTCTGTTCTGGCATACTGGAGGTACCCCTGCCTTGTTTGCCGAACAATACCGGGATTTGTTCGAATAACGGATGGCACCGGGTAATAACCCGTTGATTGGTTTGAACCTGGAATGTTCAGGCCTGCCCCGTCTGTTTTGATCTGGTTGTGCGCGGATCCTGCACCTGGGACAATGTCCGCTGGATCATTCTCTGCACCATTGCCTTGAATGAAAGACTGCGGATTGCTCGGCTGGCATGCAAGGCGGTGTCCAAGTTGCTCGACTTTGTGCTGAACATCCCCATTTGGTATTCTGAAACAAGTTGCTGCGCATGTAAGCCGGCAGCTGGCAAGAGCAGAGCCAGTTCTGCAGCACGCTCAGCGGGTGTGGCAGTTACCCCAGGTTTCCTTCCTAATCGCTTGAGAGCCTGGTTAATTTCGTTGTAAGCTCGGGTAAGGGGAGGGAGTGAAGACCATCTTGCCCATTGGCTGATTACCCTTGGAGGACGCAGCCCAAGGCGAATGAATGCCGATTCAATCGCCACCGGCAGCTGGTCCAGGAGAACATGCTTGCTCAACCACCAGGCCAATAACAGGACAATTGAGATGAAAGCTAGCGATATCCCCCAGGCCTTCCAATTGGTTGAAGATATCCCCGTTTCTTCCAATGGGCTGAGAGTGCGCCGGCTTTCGCGGTCTAGCTGGCGTTCCTCTTCCAGCCGTTGCCTCTCCAGTTCCTCAAGACTCGAATCAGCCGGGGTGCGGCTCTCTGCCTGGGGCTGATCTGTACCAACAGGAATAATGATCTCAGGCTGTGATACGGTAGGTTCAAAGGTGATCCAGCCCAGGTTCGGAAAATAAACCTCTGGCCAGGCATGTGCATCTCTCTGGCGAACGAAATAAGATCCATTTTGCAGCTGTTCTCCTTGAGCGAATCCCACTGCCATGCGAGCCGGGATCCCAGCGGCGCGCAGAA
>CAIQIV010000606.1 GCA_903871905.1 uncultured Chloroflexota bacterium
ACCTGGGCTACCACATCCCCTGCCAGTACCGCGGCCACCGCCTGGGCAAGCCTGGCATCGACATGCTGGGCTTGATCCCTGAATTACGGGTGGAAGACAGCCAGGCGGCCTGCTGTGGGGTGGCGGGAACCTACGGGTACAAGAAGGAAAAATACGACGTGGCGATGGCGGTGGGCGAGCCGTTGTTCCAGTTCGTGCGCCAGAAAGGCGCTCCCCTGGTTGTGTGCGATAGCGAAACCTGCCGCTGGCAGATCACCCAGGCCACCGGCACCCCCTGCGTCCACCCGGCAGAGCTGCTGGCTGCCGCCTATGGCCACGCCCCGGAGGGCGCCCTGGCCCGGGTGCTTGGGGACTGCTTCGCAAGCTCGCAGTGACCAGAACGGTCACACCACCCGCCGCCCTTGCCTGTCAGCCAGGGTGACGGTGGCGCAGGCTCCGGAGTTGAACTCCAGGTAATCGCTCTCAATGCCGTCGCTGATGATCACCCCGTTTTCCGCCATCTGCGAGGTGACCACCAGGGGTTGCTCGGGGGTGATGCGCCCGAAGACCAGCCCGGTCCCGGTGGTGCGGTTGGGGAACGGCTCGCGCACCAAGAAGGAGAGATACCCGGCGTCCCAGCTAATTGCAATTTTATAAACTGCAGGCCGAACATCGCGGCTCCTTCCTTGCGTTTTATTAGTCCATGATACAATGATACCAAAAGTTTGATCTGGTTTTGGAGGCAGTTTTAATGCGCAAGCAGCGATCGTATCCATTTATGCAGGTGGACGCCTTTACCGACCGTCCTTTGGGCGGTAACCCGTGCGCCATCATCTTTGATGCCGACGACCTGGACAGCGAAACCATGTTGGCGATCGCTCGAGAGAATAACCTGTCGGAGACATCCTTCGTGATCCACTCGGACACCGCAGATTTCGGTGTGCGCTATTTTACCCCCGCGGAAGAAATCCCCCTGGCCGGCCACCCGACCATTGCGACCGCCTTTGCCCTGGTGGACACCGGGCGGGTCAAGCTTACCGGCGAGCATACGACCATCACCCTGGAACTGCGGGTTGGACCGCTGCCGGTGGAGATTGAGGCGCATGAAGGCCGGGTGACGCGGGTGGTGATGACCCAGAAGCGTCCCGAGTTCCGCACGGTCTACATGCCGGCCAACGTCATGCCGGCGTTTGGCCTGGACGAGGAAGATGCGCTGCCGGGTGCGCCGTTCCAGGTGGTCAGCACCGGCACCCCGCAGCTCATGGTACCGCTGCGCTCGATGGAGGCTTTGCGCCGGGCTTACCCGGTTATGGAGCGCTACGGCGCACTGCGCGCCCGCGGGGATTTCTTCAGCGCTCACCTGTTTGTTTTAGAAGGTGTGACGCCTGCAGGACGCACCTTTGCCCGCCACTTTGTCATGCCGCCCGACCTGGTGGAGGACCCGTTCACCGGCTCGGCCACGGGAGGCATGGCGGCTTATCTCTGGCGCTATGGCCTGGTGGACACGCCGGTTTTCACCGTTGAGCAGGGGCATTGGATGGGGCGTCCGGGGATTGGCGTGGCCGAGGTGGTTGGCCCGGCGGACGATATTGAGACGGTCAAGGTGGGCGGGGGAGCGGCGCGCGTGATCAGCGGTGTGCTGGAAATCTAATTTTCCCCCTTTGTTGGAACCCGGTGTGAGGCAGCGAACAGGTAACCAAAGAAGGGAGGCGGGCAGATGAAATGGGAGTATTCTCTGCTTCGGGCGGCTCACGGCCCTGAGGGAGGCTCGATGGTGCTCATTGGCCCGGATGGCAAGCGCATCAAGTTTGCCGGCGGTGAGCTGGAGGAGCTCAGCCATACCTTGAACCAGCTCGGCGCTGAAGGGTGGGAGGTGGTCGGATATGGCACTTTCCAAAGCGCATCGGGGACGACGCGAGAAACATGGACGCTGAAGCGGCCAAAGTAATCCGCGTGCTCATTGCTGATGACCACGAGATTGTGCGCCGCGGGCTGCGCATGACTATCCAGGGCGAATCGGATATGCTGTTGGTGGGGGAGGCGGTGGATGGACGCCAGGCGGTGGAGTTGGCGCTGCGCCTGCATCCAGATGTGGTATTAATGGATATCCAGATGCCGGGGGTGGATGGCATCCAGGCTGCAGCAGAGCTGCGGCGCAGCCTGCCTGGCGCGGCGGTGGTGATGCTCACCTCTTTTACCGGGGACGCCCAGCTGCACGCAGCCCTGCAAGCCGGTGCGGACGGCTACCTGCTCAAGGACATCAGCGGCGATGAACTGGCGGCGGCTGTCCGCAGCGCCCGGCGCGGCCAGCCGGTGCTGCACCCCGAGATCGCCCGCCGCCTGATGCAGCAGATGCCTCTCCCTGCCGATCCTTTCGCCAGCCTGACCGAACGCGAGCGCCAGGTGCTGCAGTTGATCGCCCGCGGCCTGAGCAACAAGGAGATTGGCGGTCAGCTCTTCCTCACCGAGGTTACGGTTAAGGGGTATGTCAGCGCCCTGCTGGCCAAGCTGGGCGTCGCCGACCGCACCCAGGCAGCCCTGCTGGCGGTGCGCTACGGTCTGGTCAATCCCGATGATCTGCCGGGATGGCAGTCATGAGCGACGAGATAAACAGGCTGCGCCAGCGCATTGTCCAGCTTGAACAGGCGGAGGCTGAGCGCCAGCGAGCTGTGGAAGAACTGCGCCAGAGCGAAGCCTGCCTGCGGTATATTACCGATTCGGCGCAGGATGCCATCTTGATGATTGACCCGCAGGGGGCGATCACCTTCTGGAACCCGGCCGCGCAGAAGCTGTTTGGTTACACCCGGGAGGAGGCGCTGGGCAGGAACCTGCACCGGCTGCTGGCGCCTGAACGGTATCTCCCACAGCACCTGGCTGCTTTTCCCGTCTTTGTGCGCACGGGAGAAGGCCCGGCTCTTGGCCAGGTTCATGAGATGGGCGCCTTGCATAAGGATGGCCACGAAATTGCCATCTCCCTGTCTTTGTCTTCCGCCCTGCTGAATGGGGAATGGCATGCAGTGGGGGTGATCCGTGACATCACCAGCAGTAAACAGGCCGAGCAGCAGCTGCGCATGCAGGCAGCCGCGCTCAGCGCCGCCGCCAACGCCATGGTGATCACCGACCGGGATGGCACCATCGTCTGGATCAACCCGGCGTTCACCCGCCTGACTGGCTACACTTTTGAGGAGGTGCATGGCCAGAACCCGCGCCTGCTGAGATCGGGAGTGCAGCCGGACGAGTTTTACCAGCAGATGTGGGAAACGATCCTGGCGGGGAAAATCTGGAAGGGTGGGCTGGTCAACCGCCGTCATGATGGCAGTCTATACCACGAGGAGATGACCATCACGCCTGTCCTGGACAGCCAGGAGAATATCACTCATTTTATTGGGGTGAAAGAGGATATCACCGAGCGCAAGCAGTGGGAGGCGGCCCTGGAACACGAAAAGGCTGTCCTGGAGCAGCGCGTTGCGGAGCGCACCGCCGAGCTCAGCCTGGCAAATGCCTCCCTGCTGCACGCCGTGCGGGTGAAAGATGAGTTCCTGGCCAGCGTCAGCCACGAGCTGCGCACACCCCTGACCGGCATCCTGGGCATGTCTGAGATCCTATCCTCGGGGATCTATGGGCCCCTCAATGAAAAATCGGCCAACGCTCTGCGTAACATTGAAGAGAGCGGCCATCACCTGCTCTCACTGATCAACGATATCCTCGATCTCTCTAAGGCAGAGGCCGGGATGATTGAACTGGACCTGCGCCCGCTTTCGGCTACCAACCTGATCCAGTCCACCATGCGCCTGGTGCGCCAGAGCGCCATGAAAAAAGAGATCACTATCCACCTTAACCTGGATGCCAGCGCCGAGCTGTTTGTAGCAGACGAGCGGCGCATGAAGCAAATCCTGGTCAACCTGTTCAGCAATGCCATCAAGTTCACTCCCGAGAAAGGCACGGTAGGGTTGGACCTGGTTGGGATGGCGGAGGCGCAGCAGCTTGTGTTTGCCGTTTGGGATACCGGCATTGGCATCAGCGAGCAGGACCTGCAGCGCCTGTTCAGGCCCTTTGTCCAGCTTGATGCCCGGCTGGAGCGCCAGTACAACGGGACCGGGTTGGGGCTTTCGCTGGTGCTCAAGTTGGTTGAGCTGCACGGCGGCAGCATCCGGGTCGAAAGCCAGGTCAATGCCGGCTCCCGCTTTATCGTCACCCTGCCCTGGCTGCGGGTGGAAGAATTCTCCTGGCAGGACCACCTCCAATCCAGTCCGGCGCCCCACCCATTCGCCCAGGCCAGGCCTGGCATCCTGGATGTCCCGGGCAGGGCGGAGGGGAAGAATCTGTTGTGCCTGGTTGCGGATGACAACGAGACCACCCTGCTGATGCTGCGCGATTGCCTGGAGGCCCTGGGCCACCGCGTCGTGCTCGCTCGCAATGGCGCTGAAGCTATCGAGCGTGCCCACGAAACGCATCCGGATGTGGTGCTGATGGATATCCAGATGCCGGTGATGGACGGCTTGAGCGCTATCCGCCTGCTGCGCCAGGAGGAGCTTTTTGCTGCCACGCCGGTTATTGCCCTGACCGCCCTGGCAATGACCGGTGACCGTGAGCGCAGCCTGCAGGCAGGGGCAAACGATTACATCAGCAAGCCGGTCAGCCTGGGTGACCTGGCCCGGCTGCTGCAGCGCCTCCATCTGTGAGAGTCCATGACTGAACCGCTCCCCACCCCTCCCATCCAGGTTCTCCTGGTCGATCCCCATTCTGACCATGCTTCCCAACTGCAGGCAGCCCTGGACCGCGATGAGCCGGGCGCGTTTTTGCTTACCTGCATTCACAATCTGCCAGCCGGGGTGGCTGAACTGTCCCCGGCGGCGTTTGACGCCATCCTGCTGGATATCGATCTCCAGGCGGCTGAATGCCAGGCTCTCCTGGGACGGGTCTGCCAGCAGGCAGCCGGGATGCCGGTGGTGGCCTGTTCCAGCAGCGAGGATGAGCGGGATATCCTGCTTGCCCTGCGCCTCGGGGCGCAGGAGGTGCTGGGCGCCACACCGGAGGGTTGGAGGACAGCAGGGCGGGTGATCCGCCGGGCGATTGAGCGCAAGAAGGCTGCCGGGCTGCAGCCGTCGTTTCCCCCGCTGGCCCAGCCGCAGCAGGTGCTGCAAACGGTCATTGCCTCCATCCCGGTGCGGGTGTTCTGGAAGGACCGCGATCTGCGCTTCCAGGGCTGCAACCAGCTGTTTGCTGATGACGCCGGCCTGCCCGGCCCCCAGGACCTGGTGGGTAAAAATGATTTTGACATGGTATGGAGAGACCAGGCCGAGCTGTATCGCGCAGACGACCGCCAGGTGATGGAGACCGGCTGCCCCAAGATGAATATCCTGGAGCCGCATACCAACCCGGATGGCAGTATCGCCTGGGTCAGGACCAGCAAGGTCCCGCTGCGTAACGCCCCTGGAGAGGTCAGCGGGGTATTGGGTGTGTATGAAGATGTCACCCAGCAAAAGCTGGCGGAGGACCTGGTGCTGGCCCAGCGCGACCTGGCGCGCCTGTCCCGGGACGTTTCGTCCAGCCAGGAAGCCTGGCAGCGCTGCCTGGAGGTGGCGCTGCGCATATCGGGCATGGACAGCGGCGGTATATACCTGTTCAGCGAGGACAGCCACACTTTTGAGCTGGTTTATCATCATGGGGTGGCGGACGATTTTATCCAGGCGGTTTCTCGTTTTCCCGCAGATGCACCCAATGTTCGGCTAATCCGGGGTGGCCAAGGGATCTACCTGGATGCTGACCAGATCCGCCAGATGGGTACCCCCGGGCAGGAAGCGTTACAGGCGCTGGCCGTCATCCCGATCCTCACCAGGGAGGGCTTGCTGGGTAGTATTAACCTGGCTTCTCACACCCTGACCCGGGTGCCGGATCTCTCGCGCCAGGCGTTAGAGGCCACTGCCGTGGAAATCAGCAATGTGATCCTGTACTGGCGCGCCGAGGCCAGCTTGCGCGAGAGCGAGGCCAGGTACCGCCTGCTGGCTGAAAATGTGACCGATGTGATCTGGATCATGGATGTGCAGGATGGGCGGTATCGCTATATCAGCCCCTCGGTGACCAGCCTGCTTGGTTTTAGCGTGGATGAAATTCTCGCCCAGGAGGTGAACGCCAGCCTGGCCCCAGTTTTGGCGGAGAGCCCGGCTCTTGTCCTTCCCGAACGGCTGGAGATGTACCGGCAGGGGATGGTCAAAGCATACTTTGATGAAATTGAGCTGCATCGCAGGGATGGCGCCAGTGTATGGCTCGAGACCTCCACCCGCTTCATGGTCAATCCGGATACCGGGCGCCTGGAGGTGTACGGTGTTTCCCGCGATATCACCGGGCGGAAGCGAGCCCAGGATGAGCTGCGGTACATGGAGCAGCGCTACCGCGCCTTGACTGAAAATGCCCCGGATGGCATTGTGATGGTTGGCATGGATCAGCGCTTCAAGTATGTCAGTCCTTCGGTGGAGCGCATGTTTGGCTATCACCCGGAACAGGTGCAAGGGCTGGGCCCGAATGAGCTTACCCATCCGGAAGACCGGCCCGTGGTCCAGGCTGCCGTGGAGGCGCTGATCCAGGACCCTGGGCTGACCCCCACCCTGCAGTACCGCTTCCGCCATGCCAGCGGAGAATGGCGCTGGATCGAAGGCACCTTCAGCAACATGCTGGCGCTGCCCGGGGTGGAGGCCATTGTGGTCAACTTCCACGAAATCACCGAGCGCCGGAAGGCCGAGGAGGCCATCCGCCTGAACAATGAAAAACTGTCCGTTGTGGTGGAGATTGAGCATGCCCTGGCTGCAGTGCGTGATGAGCATGCCGCTTATGAGATCCTGTCCCTCGGCGTCTTGAGGGTATTCCCGGATGTCCTCACCCTGTTCATCTCCAGCTTTGACCCGCAGCGCCAGGTGATCAAGGCCGCCTACGGCTGGCACGATGGCGAATTATTGGATGTCTCCGGCCTGCCTGAACTGCCGCTGGCGCCCGAGGGACAGGGGCTTCAGAGCCGGGTGATCCACACTCGCCAGCCGCTGATTATCGCCGATAATTTGAAAGAGAGGATCAACCCGGCGAGAACCACCCGCGTCGGTTCGCCAGGTGAGGATTCTCGCTCGGCGGTGTATGTCCCCATGCTGGTCCAGGAGGAGGTGTTGGGGCTGGTCAATCTGCAAAGCCTGGCCCCCAATCGTTTCACAGAAGAGGATGTCTGGAGCCTTTCCCTGATCGCCAACACTGCCGCAGTCTCCATCCAGAATGCCCGCCTGTATAACCAGGCGCAGAAGGAGATCGCCGAGCGGCGGCAGGCAGAGGAGGCCCTGCGCCGCAGCGAGGCGCTGCTCAGCGAAGCCCAGCGCATCGGTCGCATGGGATACATCGAGTGGAACGGCCGGGACGCGGAACTGGCCTGCTCGGCGCAGGTGTACGACATCCTGGGACTGCCGCATGGCTCGCTGCTCACCTGGGAAGGGTTGGCTCAGTTGATAGACCCCGAAGACCTGCAGGCGCTGCGGAAGATAGACAGGCAGTTTGTCGAACAGCGCACGGACACGGATTATGAATACCGCATTCGCCTGGCGGATGGCCAGGAGTGCTGGCTGTACCAGCATGGCCAGGTGAGCTATGATGAGAATGGTCTTCCCCTGCGCGTGCTGGCCATTATCCAGGACATCACCAAGCGCAAACTGGCAGAAGAAGCCCTGCGCCTCAGCAACCGGGCGTTGGCTGCCGTGGTGGAGGTAGAGCATGCCCTGGCTGCCATCCACCTGGAGCAGTCGGCTTACGAGATCCTGTTTACCGGTATTAAGCAGGTTTTTCCGGATATTGCCACCCTGTTTATCTCCAATTTTGATGCAGAGCGCCAGATGATCCGGGCGGCTTTTGGCTGGCACGAAGGGGAATTGATCGATGTGGACAGCCTGCCCGAGATCCACCTGGAGCCCGAAGGCCAGGGGCTGCAGAGCCGGGTGATCCGCACCCACCAGCCTCTGGTGATCGGGGACAACCTGTGGGAGAAATCCACACCTGCCATGACCACCCGGGTTGGCACGCCGGGCGGCTACACCGAGTCTGCGGTGTATGTCCCCATGCTCGTCCAGGAGGTGGTTCTGGGCGTGGTCCAGCTGCAGAGCACTGTCCCCAACCGTTTCAGCGAACAGGATGTGTGGGCGCTCTCGCTTATCGCCAATACCGCTGCCGTTTCTATCCAGAATATCCGCCTGTATGCCCAGGCGCAGAAGGAGATCGCCGAGCGCCGGCTGGCAGAAGAAGCCCTGCGCCGCAGCGAAGCGCAGCTCACCGAAGCCCAGCGCATCGGGCAAATCGGCCACATCGAGTGGAACGCCGAGCGCCCCGCCCTGGTGTGCTCTGCTGTGGTCTACGAAATCCTGGGATTGCCGCGGGACGAGGTGATCACCATGCAGACCCTGGCCAATTTGATGACCCCGGAAGAGCGAGAAGGCCTCCAACAAAGAGATTTGCAGTCCATCCAGCAAGGCACAGGCATGGATTATGAGTACCGCGTTTGCCTGGCAGATGGCCGGGAGCGCTGGCTGCACCAGCAGGGCACGATCACCCTGGATGAAAACGGGCGTCCCCGGCGCATGATGGCCACCATCCAGGATATCACCGTGCGCAAGCTGGCGGAGCAGGCGCTGCATGCCAGCGAGGAAAAATACCGCAGCCTGATGGAAAGCCTGGACAGCGAAATCGTCACATTCGACCCCAACGGTATGGTGCGTTATATCAACGATGTGGCTGCCAGCTACCTGGGCGGTGCAGCAGAGAACCTCACCGGGCGGGCCATGGTTGATCTCTTCCCGCCGGAGGTTGCCGCACTCCAGATGGAGCAGGTGTTACAGGTGTTTCGCGAGGACCGCAGGATCTCTTTTGAGAGCATCAGCGAGGTGCAGGGGAAGCGCCGCTGGTATCGCACCACGATGCAGCCCATCCATGATGAGGCCGGCAGGGTTATCCAGGTGCTGGTCAACTCCACCGATATCCATGACCTGAAAACCATCCAGCAGGAGCTGCAGGAATTAAACCGCACCCTGGAAGAGCGCATCCGGGAGCGCACCGCTGAGCTGCAGGACCTGTACGATAACGCCCCTGCTGGCTATCACTCGGTCGATGCGCAGGGCAGGTTTGTGCGTATCAACCAGACCGAGCTGAATTGGCTGGGTTATAACTCGGAAGAAGTGTTAGGCCGCCCCGTTCTGGATTTCATCACGCCTGCTGGCCGGGAGGGATTCTGGGATGATTTCCTGGTTTTCATGCAGCGCGGCTATTCTCGGAACCATGAATTCGAGTTTGTGCGCAGAGATGGAACGGTATTCCCCATTTTGCTCAACCGCACTGCCCTCTATGATCAGCAGGGAAATTTCATCATGAGCCGCTCCACCTTGCTGGATATCACCCAACGCAAGCAAGCCGAGGAAACAATGCGCCTGGCCAACCTGCAGATGGAGCGCGCCCTGCGCCTGAAGGATGAATTCCTGGCAAACATGAGCCACGAGCTGCGCACCCCGCTGACCGCCATCCTGGGTATCTCTGAGATCCTGCTCACCGGCATCCGCGGGCCGCTCAACGAGCGCCAGGCGCATTACGTGCGCAATATTGAAGCCAGCGGGCGCCACCTGCTCAGCCTGATCAATGACCTGTTGGATGTCTCCAAGATCGAGTCCGGTAAGCTGGAGATCCAGGTGGAGCAGGTCTCAATTGCGGACGTCTGCCAGGCCAGCCTGAGCTTTGTCAAGAACCAGGCGGTTAAGAAGGATATTTCCCTGGAATTTATTCCCGCGACGGCAATTTCAATCGTGATGGCTGACCCGCGCCGGCTGAAGCAGATCCTGGTTAACCTGCTGAGCAATGCTGTCAAGTTCACCCCGGCGGGTGGAAGGGTGGAGCTAAAGGTCCATGCCAATCTGCCGGCTTCCCGCCTGGAGTTCGCGGTGTGCGATACCGGCATTGGCATCTCTGCCGAAGACCTGCGGCGCCTGTTCACCCCCTTCACCCAGCTGGACAGCGGCCTGTCACGCCAGTATGAGGGGACTGGTCTGGGGCTGGCACTGGTGAAAAAGCTGGCTGATCTGCACGGTGGGGAGGTGGTCGTGACGAGTGAGGTGGGCAAGGGAAGCTGCTTTACCGTTGTCCTGCCCTGGGAGCCCTCCCCTGAGATGCGTCACCTGATGGAAGATGCGGGTGGATTCTCACAGGAGCCTCTGGATCAGGGCCAGGCGAGGGCTGTGGCGGTCCCGAATACCACCATCCTCCTGGCGGAAGATAATGAGGTGAATGTCATGTCCATTGGCGATTACCTGGACAGCATCGGTTACCGGGTGATCGTGGCGGGCAACGGGCTGGAGGCTCTGGAGATGGCGCGGGCCGAGCGTCCATCGTTGGTGCTGATGGATATCCAGATGCCGGTGATGGATGGGATGGAAGCAATCCGCTGCCTACGCACCGACCCGCTCCTGGCTGCCATCCCGGTGATTGCCCTGACCGCCCTGGCTATGCCTGGCGACGAGCAGCGCTGCCTGGATGCCGGTGCGGATGCATACGTGGGAAAGCCGGTGCACTTAGGCAGCCTATCCGACTTGATCAACCAGCTGCTGCAGCAGAAGTGAACGCATCCATGGATACCCCGTTGTTTTTTATGGAAAATGACCAGTTTTACACCCGGGTCTTTCAATCCAGCCCGCTTCCGATGTCCATCACGGATCCTGCAACGGGCAGGTACGTTGATGTGAATAAAGCTTTCTTAAAAGCCCTGGGGTACCAGCGGGATGAGGTCATCGCAAAAACCGCCCTCGAGCTGGGGGTGTTCTATGATCCACAGCAGCGGGCGCACCTGTTAGAAAAAATGAAGCTGCAGGGCAGCCTGAGGGATGAAGAGGTCCTCGTGCAGGCAAAATCGGGCGACCGGCACTCTTGGGTCTTGTCAGCAGAGTTCATTGATGGGCAAGACCGGCTGCTGCTGCTCTCTGTGATGAGTGAAATCCCCGGTCATCCTGCCATGCAACGCGATATTCCCGAAAGCCAGCAGATTGAGGCTGCATTGCAGGAAGCCGAAGCGCGCTGGCAGTTTGCCCTGGAGGGCGCCGGCGATGGCGTATGGGACTGGAATGCCCAGACCAACCGTGTGTTTTATTCCAACCGATGGAAAAGCATGCTGGGTTATGCCCCGCACGAGATCGGCGACACGCTGGATGAATGGAAGCAGCGCGTCCACCCGGATGACCTGGAGGGTGTGTTGGGTGAGATTGAAAAGCACTTTTCCGGTCAGGCGCCTCAATATTCCAGCGAGCATCGCGTACTGTGCAAAGATGGCCAGTATAAATGGATCCTGGATCGCGGCCAGGTCATCCAGTGGACTGCGGACCGCCGCCCGCTGCGCGTGATTGGCACCCACACGGATATCACCCAGCGCCGGCAGGCAGATGAGGCGGTAAAGCATCTGCTGCGGGAGAAGGAGCTGCTGCTGGGTGAGGTTCACCACCGGATAAAAAACAATATGTCCACCATGGTCAGCCTGCTTCGCTTGCAGGCCGGTTCCCTCAGCGATCCGGCAGCCGTCCAGGCCCTGGAGGAGGCCAGCCAGCGTGTGATAGGCATGCTGGCGATTTACGACTTGCTCTACCGCGGCTCAGATTTTCAGCGGGTCAATCTGAAGACTTACCTGGACAAGCTGCTGGATGGCAACGCCAGGGCCTCCTCCATCCCGGGGGTGCAGGTCAACCTGGTCAAAGATGTGGAGCCGGTTTCTGCGCCGGTCAGCCTGAGTTTCATGCTGGGGATTCTGATCAACGAGCTGGTGACCAACGCCTACAAGTATGCCTTTTCTGGACGCAGCGGCGGCACGCTGCGCGTTTCCGTCTGGCGAACCGGGACTGACCTGGAGGTGAGTGTGGCGGATGACGGCATCGGTTTGCCTGAGGGCGTCGACCCGGGTGCGGCAGAGAGCTTTGGCCTGGGTCTGGTCAATATCATAGCCCAGCAGTTGCACGCTGAACTCCGGGTAGAGCGAGCTGGCGGCACGAAATTTACCCTGCTCATGCCGCTGGCTGACCCGGGTTGAGGGGAGATTGATTCCTGCGTCGCAGTGACAGCCGGATGTCACTGCGAGGCGCGCTGAGCCTGTCGAAGCGCAGTCCCCGGCGGGAGGGGGGTGTACGATTGGCTGCCTCTTGACGTCCGATGCAGGTGACATTATACTTAAACATCTGAATAGATGTTCAGGTGTTTCTTGATGCAGACCTTTTCATCTTTACCCGAGCTCCTGGATGAGCACACCGCGGCACACGTAGCTGAGCTGTTTCGCGCCTTCAGCGACACCAGCCGGGTGCGCATCCTCTCCGCCCTGACCGGGGGGGAGTTCAACGTGGGCGCGCTAGCCCAGGCGGTGGGCATCAGCGAATCCGCTGTGTCGCACCACCTGCGCGGGCTGCGCCAGATGCGCATGGTGCAGGCGCGCAAAGAGGGCAAGGAAGTGTATTATCACGTGGGCGATGCGCATATCATCGCCCTGTTCCAGCAGGGGGTGAAACATATCCAGGATGGTTGAGCGACATACGCTGCATTGCTCCCGGTTAACGCTGGGCATGCTCATCATCTGTGTATGCTGCACGGGCTTGCACTGGCTGTTTCCCAGTCATGAGTGGCCGCTTACTGCGCATAGTTTAAGCTCTGGCCCGGCGGAGGCTGCCTGCGCTCATCTTGATGATCACAGCGGGGAGGACTGCCATGCTGTGCTGTATGAGATGCAGCCGCGTTGGTGGGCTGTTTTGACCTCCTCCCTTTTGGCAAGGCGGACCCACCTGGATCCGTCCAATACCCCCGCTCCCCGCACGCCGCCCCCAAGAGCCTGAGCCCCATGCTCGTCTGCCGGCAGCCCCAGGCGCCCGGCCAGGGTAGCTGAGCCGGCGCCGCCGTCTTGCACCAAACCCGGCGGGGCGGCTCTTGCCCGTGTTTCCCTAAGATTGAATCCTTTTCTGATGGAGAATATCCTTTATGAATGCAAAATTTGATATCGCCAATTTGCAGGGCCTGACCGAACAGGAGGTCCTGGAACGCCTGGCCCAGGATGGCTATAACGAGCTGCCGGCTTCCAAAAGGAGAACCTTCTTCCATATCCTGTGGGAGGTGGTGCGTGAGCCCATGTTCATCCTGCTCATCGTCTGCGGGCTGCTGTACCTGCTGCTGGGCGACAGCGAAGAGGCCCTGATGTTGATGGGTTTCGTGGTGGTGATCATCAGCATCACTTTTTACCAGGAATCCAAGACCGAGCGCGCCCTGGAGGCGCTGCGCGACCTGTCCAGCCCGCGGGCGCTGGTGATCCGCGATGGGCGGCAGCAGCGCATTGCCGGGCGTGAGGTGGTGCGCGATGACCTGGTGCTGGTCGCCGAAGGAGACCGCATCCCTGCCGACGGCGTGCTGCTTTCTGCCACCAATGTCAGCGTGGACGAGTCGCTGCTCACCGGCGAGTCGGTCCCGGTGCGCAAGCGCGCCTGGGATGGGCGGCTGGAGATGGGCCGCCCGGGCGGGGATGACCTGCCCTTTATCTACTCTGGCTCGCTGGTGGTCAGGGGGCAGGGCATCGCCCAGGTGCGCCTCACCGGGGTGCGCACCGAGATGGGCAAGATCGGCCGGGCGCTGCAGATCCTGGAGCCGGAGGACACCAACCTGCAGCAGCAGGTGGGGCGCATCGTGCGCAACTTTGCCATCCTGGGCATCAGCCTGTGCGTGGTGGTGGTGGTGGTCTACGGGCTCACCCGTTACGATTGGCTGCAGGGCTTCCTGGCGGGCATCTCGCTGGCCATGGCCACCCTGCCCGAAGAGTTCCCGGTGGTGCTCACCATCTTCCTGGCCCTGGGCGCCTGGCGCATCTCGGGGCGCAAGGTGCTCACCCGCCGCGTCCCGGCGGTAGAAATGCTGGGGGCGGCTACGGTGCTGTGCGTGGATAAGACCGGCACGCTGACCGTCAACCGCATGACCGTGACCCAGATCGCCGTGGATTCCCAGGTTTTTCACGTGGATGGCAAGCAGCTCACCCTGCCCGAGGCGATCCACGGTGCGGTTGAGTACAGCATCCTGGCCAGCCCGGCGGACCCTTTTGACCCTATGGAGAAGGCGATGAAGGAGCTGGGCGGGCGCACCCTGATCAACACCGAGCACCTGCACAGCGACTGGACCCTGGTCAAGGAATACCCGCTCTCTGACAGCCTGCTGGCCATGTCACACGTCTGGCGCTCGGTGGATGGGCAGGACTACGTGATCGCTGCCAAGGGCGCGCCGGAGGCCATTGCCGACCTGTGCCACCTGGATAGGGACCAGCTCGAGAAGCTGCAAGCCCAGGTGGAGCGCATGGCAGGCGAAGGGCTGCGCGTGATCGGTGTAGCCCGGGCGCGCTTCCATCCTGCCTCCCTGCCCAAGGAGCAGCATGACTTCGAATTTGGTTTGGTCGGCTTGCTCGGGCTGTCTGACCCGGTGCGCCCCGAGGTGGCGGATGCGGTGCAGGAGTGCTACACCGCCGGCATCCGGGTAATCATGATCACCGGCGATTACCCGGCTACCGCCCAAAACATCGCCCGCCAGATCGGCCTGCGCCCGCTGGACCAGGTGATCACTGGACCGGAGCTGGAGCAGATGAGCGACGCCGAGCTGCAGGAGCGCATCCGCCACACCTGCATCTTTGCCCGCGCCGTCCCCGAGCAGAAGCTGCGCATCGTCAGCGCCTTAAAGGCCAACGGCGAGGTGGTGGCGATGACCGGCGATGGTGTAAACGACGCCCCGGCGCTCAAGGCTGCCCATATCGGCATTGCCATGGGCGGGCGCGGCACCGATGTGGCTCGCGAGGCCGCTTCCCTGGTGCTGCTGGACGATAACTTTGCCTCCATCGTGGCTGCGGTACGCATGGGGCGGCGCATCTTCGATAACCTGAAGAAAGCCATCGAGTTCATCTTCTCCGTGCACATCCCCATCGCCGGGATGTCGCTGATCCCGGTGCTGCTAAAGTGGCCGCTGGCCCTGTACCCGGTGCACATCCTGTTCCTGGAGCTGATCATCGACCCGGCCTGCACCATCGTCTTTGAAATGGAGGCGGATGAGCCGGATATCATGAACCGCCCGCCGCGCCGCCTGGATGAGCCGCTCTTCGGGCGGGCCATGGTGGTCACCGGCCTGATCCAGGGACTGGGGGTGCTGATCGCCGTGTTCAGCGTCTATGCTTTCAACCTGCTGCGCGGCTTTGGCGAGGACGAAGCGCGCATGGCCGCCTTTGCCTGCCTGGTGATCAGCAACCTGGGGCTGATCTTCACCAACCGCTCCTGGACGCTCTCCATCCTCCAGACCCTGC
>CAIQIV010000607.1 GCA_903871905.1 uncultured Chloroflexota bacterium
CCCAGGTGAAGCTGGCTCTACCAGCAGCCCGCTGCGCTCATGCTCAATCTGCTCGCTGATGCCTCCTACCCGGCTGGCGACCACTGGCAGCCCCTGGCTGGCTGCAACCGGGATCACCCCGGACTGCGAGGCGCTGGTGTATGGCAGCACCAGGATGTCCGCCGAGGCCAGCAGGCTGCCAATTTCATCCTCACTGACCCAACGATTTTCCACTTCCACCCGTGCAAGTCCCTGCAGCCGCGCGGCGTAAGGCCGCAGGTCGCCGGCGCCCACAATCCGCAGCCGGGCATGGTACGCCGGGTTAAGGGCGCAGAAAGCATCCAGCAGCACACCCAGCCCCTTATAATCCATGATGCGTCCGAAAAACAACAGGGTGGGAGAGTCCAGGCTTTTTTCCACCCTTTCATCCTGCACCGGGTAATCCAACACTCCAAGGGGAACGGCGTCAATTCGCTCCAAAGCAACCCTTCGCTGCTGAGCCAGCACCGGAACCAATCCCTGGCTGAACACCAGGCAGCGGCTGGACTGACGGATTGACCAGTCCTCGAGGCGGGCATAAACCCACCCGGCAAGGCCAGGGTGCGGCTGCGGATCATGGACCGCTGTGACCGAGGCAAATTCCTGCATTTGTGCCTGGAGCAGCGGGTTCCAGGTATAAAACATGGGGAAGAGCAGCACATCCGGCTGCCACGTCCGCAGCCTGGCAGCCAGGCGCCGCACCTCGCTGCGAGAGACCCAGGACCACAGCGCCTGCAGGGGATCGCGGTAGGTTCTCGCCGGCAGCAGTTCCAGCCCGGAAGCCTGCCATGCCCGGTAATTCTCCCCATACTGCGACACCACTGCCAGAAGCTGGCAGGAAAGGTTCAGGTGCTGCGCCAGCTTAAGGCTGATCAGCCCGCCGGCGCCGCGGCGCCCCAGGTAGACCAGGGCTATTCTCATAACACCTGCTTGTATAGGTCGGCCAGCCTGGCCTGCATCCTGGGCCAGCCATATGTGCTTTCATAAGCGCGGCGGGCATTCTTACCCATCTGCACCCGCAGAACAGGATCCGCGGCCAGCCGCGCCAGGGCCTGTTCCAGATCAGGTACCTGGCCGTACTCCACGACCAGCCCCATCTGCAGGCGCTCAACCACCTGGTCCATGTTGGTCTGCCGCGCCACAATCAGCGGTTTTCCCAACATCATTGCCTCAAACACCTTGTTCGAGCTGGCAAAACGGTTGTTGGGGATGGCCGGGTCATAGGTGGCGATCAGCACATCCGCCTGGCGGTTGATCTCCAACGCCTGTTGATATGGAACCCGCCCGCGCCAGGTCACGTTGGGCAGCGAGCCGGCAGTCTGCAGCAGCCGGTCCTGGTCCACACCAAAGCCAGCCAGGACGAACTCCCAATCCGGATGGTGGAGCAGGGCCTGCAGCAGCTCCCACAGGCCTTTCTCCTGCTGGATATTGCCCACGTAAGCAATGCGCAGCCCGGGCGGATTCACTGGCGGAGGTTCTTGAGATTCTGCGGCTGCAGCAGGAGAATCTTCCGGGCTGTTATAAATAATTTCCAACCTGCGGGGGTAGGAGCCAGCGATCTGCTGAACCCGTGCATCATCCGCCAGGATCACCGCATCGGCCCAGCCAATCAGGCGCAGATCCAGGGCGCGGATCAGAGCAATCACCCGCCGCGGGGTGGCGCGCAGCATATCTGCATAAAAATCAAAAATATCATAGACGACTTTCTTGCCAAACAAACCGCGCATTACCAAAGCGGGCAGCACCGTATCAAAGTCGCAGGCATGGATTACCGCAAACTGCCGGCGTCGGCGCAGCAGCCAGGCGAGCAAAACCACCTGCCAGCGCAGCTGGTGGGCCAGGTTCGCCAGCCCCCGGCCAAACTTCGCCTTGACCTGGCAGCGGTAGGTGACAATGCCATCCTTTTCCTCCCTGGAAGGATACTCCCCGCTCATGTCCCACCCTAACAAGGTCACCTGGTACCCGGCGGCTGCCAGCGCCCGCGCTTCCTTTTCCACGCGCGGATCGGGCGCAATGGGCGTAGCGCGGCAGATTAATACTTCAGCTGGCTTCATGGATGCTTCAAACAGGCGGCCGATGGGTGGCCAATTCGCGAATTTCTTCCTCGCTTAAAGAACGCAGGTAGAGGCGCAGGCCTACGATCTGCCAGCCGCTGTTAATAATCGACATGGTGGTATAGGGTCGCGACTCGATCACGCTGCCGTCCTCCATGTAAATCAGCTCGCCTGTCCAGATCGAGGGCCGCATGCCGATGGCAATATTCACCGGCAGGCTTGAGCCATTGTCGTATTGGCTGTCATAGGCCCGCTCCCGGATCAATTTTCCATCAATATACAGGCGAACGGCGCCCTCAGGATACCCCAGCCAGGTCATGGTCACCTGGTGCCAATCTTGAATACTGAAGGGCTCGCCTCCAGCCTGCACATCATCAAAAACAAAATGAACCTCGGGAAACACATTCCCGCCGAAGAACGTATCATAAACCCTCTTATTCCCCCCTGCACGGGCATTGATACGGCGCACATAGCGCCCCTGCATCGGGGAATAGGTCACATTGGTATACAACACAAACCGGCTGTCATCGGTGTGAAAGACCACGCTGTCTTGAGCGGGCTCACCCACTTCTGCCCGCATCCACAGGGTAACGGAACCCTGGTCAACCCGGAAGATCGACGCCGCCGGGTAAATGTTGCCGATTCCATTCAGTTCGGTATATTCTCTCCCTTCAATGACCGCGTTTTCAACCGGAACCGCCGGGACGTGGACGGTTTTCTTCCCCGAATCCAGCTCCTTATATGCATCGATCACGTCTGCGGCTTTTCCGTATGCCATCAACTTTCCATGATCCAGCCAGGCAGCCCGGTCACAAAACTCCTCTATCGTCCCCATGCTGTGCGAAACCAGGAGGATGGTCGTACCCTGCTTCTGGTAAGAGAACATGCGATCCAGGCATTTCTTCTGGAACTGGCTGTCCCCAACCGCCAGAACCTCATCGACCAGCAGGAGCTCGGGGCGAAACCCGGTCGCCACGGCAAACCCCAGTCGCGCCATCATTCCGGTGGAATAGGTGCGCAACGGGGCATCGATGAAATCGCTTACCTCAGCAAAATCCAGGATCTCGGGTAAGATACGCTCCACCTCTTCCCGCGGATGGCCCAACAGGGCGCTGTTGATATAGATATTTTCGCGCCCCGTCAGCTCAGGTTGAAAACCTGCCCCCAGCTCAAGCAGGGGAGCAACCCGCCCGCGAGTCTGGACGCGGCCCCGGGTGGGGAACAGGACGCGCGCCACCACCTTCAGTAATGTGCTTTTTCCCGATCCATTGCGGCCAATGACACCAAAAATCTCCCCGGAATTCACTGTAAAGGAGACGCCGTTCAATGCCCAGAACTCTTCGTACTCCAGGCGGCGCTGCAGCCAACGGATGGTATATTCTTTAATCCCTGACATGCGCTCGCGAGGGATGCGGTACAAGACCGACACATCCTCGAGGGAAATGACGTTATCATCCTGCATGACTCGGGCTGGTTTCTCAGATTCGATAAGCATATTCATGGGATTTAGAGGTAAAGATCAGGCCGCCGATGATAAAGGTGACCACCGAAGAAAAGATAGCCACCGCCCAGATGCCGCTCCCCGGGATAACCCCCTCAAACAACGGCGCCCGAAACACCCGCACCAGGTGGTACAGCGGGTTCAATTGGAACAACCAGGCCAGCTCGGGCGGGATCATTTCGCGCGGATAGATGATAGGGGTAGCGTAGAATAGAATGGACAGGATCACTTCGTACACCGGGATCATATCAGCGAAATAAACAGCCGCCGTCTGCAAGATCATCCCAAGGCCAAGGGCAAACATGGCCATGAGCAGGATGGAAAACGGCATCACCAGGAGCGAAGCGGTTAACTTCATGTGTAAAATCAGAGCAATGGCAAACAAGGGGATCAGGGACAGAAACAGGTTGACCAGGCCTGTACCTACCGCCGTCACCGCAAATACCGACTTGGGCACAAAAATGCGGTTCAACAGGCTGCCGCTCAGCGCCATCGTCTGCATGGCCATATTTGTGCTGCCCGAGATAAAATTCCAGAATACCAGCCCGCTGAGCACATAGACCGGGTAATAAGGGATGGAAAAACGAAAAAAGTTAGAAAAAACGATAGTCAGGACAGTCATCATTAAAAGGGGGTTCAGCAGGGTCCAAACAATACCCAGGACCGAGCGCTTGTAGCGCGTCTTGATCGAGCTCAAGACAAACTGATACACCAGGTCATGGTAGCGGATCAGGTCTTTGATTTCATCAAGGAACAAGAGGCGACGCTGCGAAGAATCGTAAATTTCTTTAGAAGTATTCATTTCTACTAATATCCAGAACTATCGATTATACACCGCATTCTTCGCCGATCTTGCGGAGGAGTGGGGCAAGAGTCTCCGGCTCAAAGATGCGGCGGGCGCGTAAAATGTTCGCACACTGCTGGCGGTAGCGTTCCAGGGGAAAGTCATGGGCAATGCGCCAGGCTGTATCCACCACATCCTGGACTGTGTCGCACAGGTATCCAATATCTCCCATCAAGTGGTAGTAATGCTCAATGAATGGGCTGCGCAGGAAAATACCTGGCTTGCAGAAAGATAGTGCATCGATGAAGGAGGCGCTGGCAGCCAGGCGGTAGTGGGTCGGCCGGGCCGTCCAGACGGCATAGGTCATGCTGTTGGAGCGGCGGGCAAACTCCTCCGGGGTCAGCGGCGTTTCAGATACCCCCTCGACAAAGCCCTGGTAGGTCTTCGGATCAACCGGTGTATTCAGAAAACCGATCAGCAGGAACTCTGTATTCGCCCGGTGAGGCTGCACACAGGAGGCGACATATGAAAATGTGTCAAACCCCTTATGCCCGACGCCGATGTACCCAAAACAAATCTTTTCAGGCTCGGTAAAGGTTTCGGGAGAAAACTCAGCAGCATAGGGATTATCCCAAAGATACGGCAGGTCCAGGATGCTGAAACGGCCGGCCAGGGACGGGAAATAATCTCGCAGATAGCGGTGGATCGAGCCACCCAGGGCGACATAGCGCAGCTGCCTGGGCTGCGGCAGCATCAGCATCTGCCGGAAACTCATCATGCGGTCAATAATCAACTTGAATGGGTGCTCATACAGCAGCATTGCCAGGATGCTGTGCGGCACGACCAGGGTCGGGACCCGGCGAGTGCTGAGGTACATCTGGGTCTTGATGACAAACAATCCCGGATCGGTGATGGAAGTGATGACCAGGAAGTGAGCGCCGGTGTGAGCAATTAATTCCTTCACCTGGCGGTACCAGATACTCTCACTGCGGTATCCGCTCAGTGTAAAACGCCCCCAATGAGCATAATCCGGCTTGGGGATGGTGATCTCGCGCCATTCCACCCGGAGCAGCTCTGCCGGAGAGACCCGCCGCATATAGGTTTCCACCCAGCCCAGGTGTTCTTTTTCGCCTGCATAGAATACCGTCGCCTCGGGGTAGGCCAACAGAACCGTTTTTAACAGCGCGGCATTAAACAGGGCGTGCTCAAACCCCCAACACTGCGGCTCACACACGACGATCTTCATTACTTATACTTCAATCCATTCGTAGTTCTTCACTTCATGGAACCGGGTGGTCTGCCCCCGGATCGCCTGAGGATGGTTGAGGCAGGAGGCCGGGTCAACCTCGGGGAAAATGTCCTCACCCAGGCCAGACTGGACAAAGAAAGCGTTGAAGCCGTAGCGGTTGCTGCCCACCAGGCGGTAGCCTTTCTGGCGCCCCAGCTTGACCAACGCCCCCAGGGAAGCCCCGGAGTAATCCGGATGGATGTCAAACTTATTAAAATCAGGCCGGTATGGAACGGTAACCGCACGATCTGCGGTCCAGATGTTATGGCATTCAATGACCACCACCCGCGGACGGATGCAGTCGATGGCTTTCCAGATCCAATAATCGACCCCGTCCAGGTCAATCGACAATAAATCGATCTCGCCTTCAAAGCCGTTGCTGGTTATCAACGTGTTAATATTTTCGGCGTCGATCCAGGCATGAGCAAAGGTGGGAGGAAAAACCCAGGTGTCCGGGCAGTGTGCATAAAAATTGCGCCCCACAGCCACGTTCTTCTCATCGCCATCAAACAACAGGCCATTCCAGCCGTGGTTAATAATCAGGTTCGCCGTATTGTTCTCAACGCCGTCGCCGGCGCAGATCTCAACAGATTTCTTGTTGGTGGTTCCCAGCAAAGAGAAGAGAAACAGCAGAATTCCATCCTCTTCATTTTGAGAATACGAGCGGAACCCAACATCGTCAAAAGTCGGCAGCTTCTCATGATCGCGCCATATGCGGCGGTATTCAAGACAAAGCTGGATTTGAGCAGCTTTATCCACACGGCTGGTCGTATTGATCACTTCCCTTGCCTGGTATTGTTCAAAATACGGCACCAGGACCCGGTCTAACAGGCGCCGTGTGGAACTCTTTATTTTTTCTTTCATCATCCTAACCTTGCTCAGCTCCGAATAAAATTTCATTCACGCGGTGGAAGCGGGGGCCCCGGTTTTCCGCACCATCAGGGTCCAGATATTGGTTAAATACCGGACCTGGAACGATCGCTCATCATGGTTTACCCGCGACAGGCGCAGGAAGTCCACCCCCATCGACAGGAAATAATCAACCAGCCGGCGCTGCACCTTTTTCTGGATAGGAGCAGGAAGCTTCGGGCGCGTGGTTTCATTATATTGGCGATGTCGTTGGATCAGGTCCTTCATCAATGGCCTGAACTCGCGCAACCGTCCGGGCTGGGCCTCCGGCGTAAAGACCAGGAAACTGTCACACCCTTCCTGGCGGAGCAGATCCTGGTAATACTGCAATTGGTAAAACTCCCCAACATCATAATCAAAGGAAAAGAATTGGCGGAAGTATTCAAAAGCATCCGGATGCTCCAACAGAGTCAGCCCAAAAAGGTCAAAGTGAGGATCATGAGCCACAATATTCAAGCTGTCCTTATTGGGGATATCCAGGGTCAGCACCCCACCTGGCGAAAGAAGCTGCACCGCGTTTTTTAATGTCTGGGGGACATCCGGGACATGCTCGATCACCGCCAGCAGCGAAATGACATCAAAAGTCCCCAGGCGTGAAACCAGGTCCGGCTCCAGGACGCTGATGTGGTGCACACAGTCCTGCAGCCCAATATCCAGGCAGTTCGCCTTTGCCAGGTCAAGCAGCCGGTCGTCAATATCAATTCCGACCACCTCCAGGCCTTTTTGGGCAAACGCCACCAGGCTGCCTCCATATCCGCACCCAATGTCCAGGTAACGCCTGGCATTGGTTGGCATATGTGGAAGGAGGGCCTGGTAGGTGCGCTGACCGCGCACATTGGCTGATAATGCGAAATTAAACCAGACCGACTGCGGGGCCGGTAAATTCAAAATCTCATCCAGGTTTTCAAATTTCTGCCCGGGGTAACCCAGGTACCAGAAATCCAGGTAAGCCTGCGCAAAATTTGGGCCGACCTGATAATGGTCCATCACTGCGGCGCTCAGCCGCTGTTTCATTTCATCATCCATAACCCAGATTTACCCTCCGGTAACTTGCGTAAACATCCGTCGATTATACCATCCCTAATTCTGCACCTTATTCTTGTTCAATAATCCAGTCAAAAATTCCACCCGGGCCTGCCAGGAATTATCGTGCAGGAATCTCTCCAATTCCTCACCTTCCACTTGCAGCTGGCGCGCCACAGAGAGATTATTAAGGAAATCCTCCTGGTCTTTCGAGCACAGGACAAACGGCGTATGGTACAGCAGGGGCAGGTCAGGCGTCACCACCGGGCGGCGCATCGCCAGGAATTCAAAGACTTTGATTGGGCTGGTTGCCAGGGTAATGGAGCTGACCTTCCATGGGAGCACAGCCACGTCCGAGAAAGCCAGGTAGGCGGGCAGGGTCTTCTGCAGCTTCAAACCAGGAAAGTGCAGGTTGGGTAATTTCTCCGGGCACTGCCCTCGGTAATCGCCAATGACAAACACGTTAGCCTCAGGATAACGGCGGGCAGCTCCGACCAGCAGATCCCAATCAAACCAATCCCCCCACAGCGCGCCAAAGTAAATCATGGTCCACTCGGCCTGGGGCAGGTCGGATGGACGGGTATAGGAGCGGGCGGGGTTAAACAACCGCAGGTTGGCGGCATTGGGCTGCAAAGACACCGGCCTCCCGGACAGCTTCTTAAGCCTCTCGACCAGGACCGGAGCGGTGGCAACCAGCTCCCTGGAGTTTTCTACGATCTGCTTCTCCTTTTCCACCGTATACCAGGCCGCCCCGAGCGACGAATCCCAATCATCCAGCAGGTCATACACAGTCACCGCCCCCAGGGCGTTCAGCCCCTGGATTATCGGCAGAAAATCATCCAGGGGGAATTCGATCAAAATACCGACCGGTTTCTGGCGCACCAGTGAGCCGTAACTATCCAGGTACTTCTGTAAAGAAAAACTGGAAAGCGGCGAGGTGATCAAGTTCGGGTGGTAGATCCTGAAATCCAGCTCGACGCTTTCATATTTAGGATATTTATTGATGAATACAACCTGGTACTGGTTGCGCAGCATCTCCAGGGCAAGCTGCGTACAGCGTGCCCCGCCGCCTGTGTCATCGATCTCGATGCCAGACAGGATGAAAAATACCCCGGCGAGGGGTTTGCGCTGGTTTACCTGCGGGCGCTGGCGAACGCCTTGCAAAAAGCCAAACGTACGGAAGACTTCGCGCAGCTGCTCGCGGATCACCCCTTTGGTGGACAGACCTACCCGCCAGCCGCGTCCCAAAACCAGCCCTGCGGCTGCCAGCGCCAGCATTAAAGCCAGGCCCAACACCAGCCAGGACTGCAGCACCAAGCCCAGCACGCACAGCACCAGCAGACCAGCCAGGGCCGCTCCCATCGCGCCTGCCTTGAGCGCCGCGCGCCAATAAGCCGGTGCGTTGGCTCCGGTAACGCCATCCCCCAGGCCTACCCGGTACGAATTCTGCCAATAACTGACCGTGGTGTCCGGCCC
>CAIQIV010000608.1 GCA_903871905.1 uncultured Chloroflexota bacterium
GAGACCGAGGAGTACGCCCACGACGAATACTCGGTGGTGGACGCCCATGTCCCGGCGCTGATCTTTGCCCCACCCGACCGCAGTTACAGCCGCAGCCTGGAGATCGCCGGCTGGCTGCGCCGCCTGGGACTGCCGCTGTCCACCGCCGCCAGCCCGGCCTGCGCCGCAGATTTCGCAGCGCTGGGCGCCCTGGTCTACCCCGTCCCCGAAGCGCACCCCGACCTGGCCCCGCTGCTCTACGCCCTGCCGGCGCAGCTTTTGAACTATTACACTGCCCTGCGCCTGGGCGGCGCGTATTACGCCACGCATGACCCCGTCCACGACGCCGACGGCGACCCGCAGATCTATGAAAGCGAGATCCTGGATCGATGAGGATCGCCTGCATCGGCGAATGCACCAACGACTTCTACCTGGAGCAGGGTCAGGGCTACATCGGCGGCATCTCGCTCAACTGCGCCGTGCACGCCCGGCGCTGCGGGGCGCAGCACGTGGCGCTGGTGAGCTGCGTGGGCGACGACCTGCCCGGGCAGCGCGCCCGCCAGCGGCTGGTCGAGGAGGGCATTGACATTTCCCACCTGCACACCCGCCCCGGGCGCACGCCGCAGCAGGACATCCGCCTGCTGCCCGACGGGGAGCGGGTCTTCCCCCCCGGCGGCTACCACCTGGGGGTGCTGCAGGACTTCCGCCTGTCCGCGGATGACCTGGCCTTTATCCGCCAGCACGACGTGGTGGACCTGGCCCTGTTTACCCAGGTCCAGCCGCTGTTCGAGCAGGTGCTGCACGACCGGGGTTTCACCGGGCGGCGCGCCGCCGACCTGCTGGATTTTGGCGATTATGGCAGGCAGTACCTGCGCATCGCCGATTTCATGAACGCCCTGGACCTGCTGTTTATCAGCGGGGGGGAAGACACCCTGGCCGCCCTGGCGCCGCTGTCGCGGGATTTTGCTGGCTGCCTGGTGGTCACCATGGGGGTGCGGGGCAGCGCGGCCCTGGTGAAAGGGGAGCGGTACGACCAGCCGGCGCTGCTGGCGTCCAACCCGGTGGCTGCGACCGGCTGCGGCGACGCCTTCCGCGCCGCCTTCAGCGTGTGTTATTTCGACGGCGGAGAGGTGCGCCAGGCCCTGGAGCACGGGGCGCGGCACGCCGCCTCGGTCGTGCAGCATTTTGGAGCAATCTAAACCCAAGCAAGGAGCCATAAAAAATGCCAATTGGATTTGAAGAATGGGATCTGTATGATAATTCGCCCTTCAGCCAGCAGATGCCGCAGGTGTGGGGGGATTGGGGCTGCGATTCGGAGATCGGGAAGCTGCGGGCCGTGCTGCTGCACCGCCCGGGGCCGGAGATTGAGCACATGGAGAACCCGGAGGCGGTGCTGTTTGCCGAGCGCATGGACCCGCAGCGCGCCCGCGACCAGCACGACGCCATGGCCGACATCTACCGGGCGCACGGCGTGGCGGTGCATTATATCGAGCACATGCCGCTGAACAAGCCCAACGGCATGTTTGTGCGCGACCTGGTGGCGATGACCCCCGAAGGCGCCATCCTGGCCCGCCCCGGAACCATGGTGCGCCGCGGCGAGGAGCGCTACGCAGCGGAGGCCATGGCCCGCCTGGGCGTGCCCATCCTGCGCAGCGTGGCCGGCACAGGCACCTTCGAGGGCGCCGACCTGATGTGGGCCAACCAGGACCTGGCCTTTGTCAGCAACAGCCGGCGCACCAACGTCGAAGGGGCGCGCCAGGTGAGCGCCGAGCTGACGCGCATGGGCGTGGGTGAGGTGGTCACGGTGCAGGTCCCCTGGACCGAGGCCCACCCGGACGGGCTGATGGGCATCCTCGACCGGGACCTGGCCATCGTCTATGCCACCCAGGTACCCTTCACCGTGGTCGAAGCCCTGCGCCGCCACGGCTTCCGCATCCTGCCAATCACCTCGGAGAGCGAAGCGCGCTACGGCGTGGCGCTCAACTTCGTCGCCCTGGAGCCGGGCAAGATCGTCATCCCCCAGGGGAACAACAAGGAGACCGTGCGCCTGATGGAGAAAGCCGGCGTGGAGGTGCTCCAGGTGCAGATCGACGAATTAATGAAAGGCGGCGGCGCCATCCACTGCATGACCGCCTTCCTGAAGCGCGACCCGCTGTAAACCGTTTGAAAGCCGGGCTGAACCCAACCCAGCCTGGAAGAAAAATTTTTGATTTTGAAGAAAGGAAGAGAAACAACATGAAACATACCCGCCCCTCCCGGTCCTTGTGGACCACCCTGTCGCTGCTGGTCATCCTGGGCATGCTGCTGGCCGCCTGTTCCAGCAGCTCCAGCCAGCAGGCTAATGCCGACCCGTTCCCCAACATCCGCCGCATCCAGCAGGCCAAGGTGTTGAAAGTCGGCACCGGCGCCGGCTTCTATCCCTTCGAAATGCTGGACAAGTCCGGCAAGACCGTCGGTTTTGACATGGATATCGCCGAAGCCATTGCCAAGGCGCTGGGCGTCGAGCTGCAGGTGGTGGACTTCAAAGACTTCGACGCCATCATCCCCGCCCTGTCCGCCGGGCAGATCGACATGATCATCGCCGGGCTGACCATCACCCCCGAGCGCGCCCTGGTGGTCAACTTCAGCCAGCCTTATTTCTCCTCCGGGCAGGCCATCCTGGTCAACAACAAGCACAAAGACACGGTCAAGTCGGTGTATGACCTGGATAAGCCGGGCCTCACCATCGTCACCGAGCAGGGCACCACGGGCGACATCGCCGCCCAGAAAATCTTCAAGCAGGCCACCCTGCGCCCGATGAAGGGCGGCAACGAGGCCACCCTGGATGTGTGCAACGGCAGCTCAGACGCCTTCGTCTACGACCAGCCGCTGATCGCCATCCAGGCCATGCAGTACAAGGACTGTGTCTACTCCCTGCTGGAGCCCTTCACCGCCGAGAAGTTTGGCATCCCGGTGCGCGCCGGCCAGGCCGACCTGCTGCAGTGGCTGAACACCTTCCTGGACAGCTACCTGGATTCGGACGCCTACAAGGCCTCGTATACCAAGTGGTTTGAGGACGGCGCCTGGATGCAGGAAATCAACATGCCGAGCCAGTAAATCTGGTTGAAACCATGGCCGGGATGTGAGGGGCCCCCCCGACCCGGCTGGCGACACAACCGGAAACTTTCGGAGGCGCAGCGCAGTGAAGGAGCCATCTGGCGAACCATCTCTGCACTGCGCCCCTGTCACAGGAGAACAACATGGGATATATCCTGCGCGAGCTTTTTGACCCGCTGATCTGGCAAAACAGCGTCATTGCCTACCTGCCGGCCTTCATCAACGGCCTGATCCACACCCTGATCATCTCTGCCCAATCCCTGGTCTTGTCCTTTATCATCGGCACTGTGGTGGGTGTGATCCGCGTCTCCAATATGAAGGTCTTGAACGCCATCGCTTCGGCCTACGTGGAGGTGATCCGCAACACGCCGCTCCTGGTCCAACTGATCATCTTCTACTTTGGTTTTGGACCGCTGTTTGGCAACAACCAGACCATTCCCCTGGTGCTGGGTCTGAGCGTCTTCACCGGCGCCTACGTGGCTGAAATTGTGCGCGCCGGCATCCAGGGTGTGCCCCGCGGGCAGACCGAGGCCGCCCTCTCCGTGGGTATGACGCGCAACACGGCTATGCGCCTGATCATCCTGCCCCAGGCGGTGCGGCGCATCCTGCCTGCCCTGGCGGGCCAGTTCATCTCGCTGATCAAAGACTCATCGCTGGTCTCCGTCTTCGGCTACCCCGAGCTGACCCACGCCGCCAACCGGGTGACCGCCGCAACCTTCCGCGCCCTGGTGCCCAATATTTTTGCCGCATTCCTATATTTCATCATCGCCTATATTCTCAACCGCATCATCGTCCTTATCGAAAGGAGGACCGCTCGCAGTGGTCAAGTGTGAAGCTGTCAACAAGTGGTTTGGCACCTTGCAGGTGCTGAAAGATGTCAGCCTGGAGGTGACACCGGGCGAGGTGCTGGTAATCATCGGGCCCAGCGGATCGGGCAAGAGCACCCTGCTGCGCTCGATCAATGCCCTGGAGCCGATCCAGGGCGGCAAGATCTGGGTGGACGGCGAATCGATCCACGAGACGCCCGCCAACAAGCAGCACCTGCTGCGAGAGAAGATCGGCATGGTCTTCCAGCAGTTCAACCTGTTTGCCAACAAAACCGTGCTGGAAAATGTTACCATCGCCCCGATCAAGGTGCGCAAGCTGCCGCGCGGGCAGGCCGAGGCCAAGGCGCGCAGCCTGCTGGAGCGCGTCGGGCTGCCGGAAAAGGCGGACGCCTACCCGTCTGAGCTTTCGGGCGGGCAGCAGCAGCGCGTGGCCATCGCCCGCGCCCTGGCCATGGACCCCAAGCTGATGCTCTTCGACGAGCCGACCTCCGCCCTGGACCCGGAGATGATCAAAGAGGTGCTGGATGTGATGAAGGACCTGGCGCAGTCCGGGATGACCATGATGGTGGTGACCCACGAGATGGGTTTTGCCCGCGAGGTGGCCGACCGCATCATCTTCATGGATGAAGGGATGATCATCGAAGAGGCCGATCCCGAGCGCTTCTTCAGCCATCCACAGTCCGAGCGCACCATGCTGTTCCTGAGCAAGATCCTGTAGCCCGGCCTGGATTGGTGGGAACAGGGCAAACGGGGATTTGACAGGGTGAGATGAGATGAGCTACCCTGCACGGCGCCAGGCCAAAAACCGGCGTGTCGTGGCGGAAAGCGCACTGCTTTTTGTGGTCCTGGCCCTGCTGGCCAACCTGCTCGGCCCACGTGCCGGGCAGGGCGTCCTGCCGGCGCTGGTCTTCCTGGCAGTGGTGATAGGGCAGGGGCTGTCGCTGCTGCGCCTGTATATCCTCGCCCACGAGGCGGCCCACAAGAAAATCACCCAAAACCCCAGGGCCAATGACCTGGTGGGACAGCTGGCCCTGGTCCCGCTGCTTACCCCGCTGCAGATCTTCCGCTCCATCCACTATTTCCACCACGGCTTCAACCGCCGGGATTTCCACACCTCCGCCCTGGACGTATTCATCTCCCCCTGGCCGGTGACCCCGCTGGTACACGCCGGTTTCTACCTGGTGTGGTTTGCGGCGGTGTTCCTGGGCGGTTTTTTCATCCACTCGCTGGTCTCGATCGTCTTGTTCTTGTGCCTGCCGCTGAACGTGGCGCGTCGCGTCTCCCCGGCATTCCGGCAGTGGAGCGGGCGTGACCGCAGCATCGCCTGGCTGCAGTTCCTGGCGGCGCTGTCCCTGCACCTGGCTGCCGCCAGGATCTTTGGCCTGCGCGCCTGGCTTTTCAGCCTGGGGCTGCCTTTGCTGTCCTTCGCCTGGATCTGGTCCAGCCTGGTGTATGTCTTTCACTACAACACCAGTATGGGCGAGCCCACCCGCTTCAACGCCCGCTCCATCCGGGTCAGCCCATTCTCGGCCTGGCTGCTGATGAACTTCAACCACCATGCCGTCCACCATATGTTCCCCAACCTGCCCTGGCACGACCTGCCGGGCGCCGTCCCCACGCTGCCCGCGCCATATCCCTCGCGCAACCGGGAAGCCCGCTCGCTGCTGCAGGCGGTGCTGGCGCAGCTTCATGGCCCCACGCTGGTCTACCGGGAGACGGTGCAGCGGGCGCCGCAGCCGGAAGCGCCTGGGAGGGAATAACCATGCAGGTACGGGTGCGCCCGGCGCAGCAGGCCGATGCCCCCAGGCTGCTGGCGATCAAGAACTCCATCCGCC
>CAIQIV010000609.1 GCA_903871905.1 uncultured Chloroflexota bacterium
AGATGAGCGCCCAGGTGGAGGAAGTGACGGCCTCGGCGCAGTCGCTGGCGGAGATGGCGCGTGCGCTGCAGGATGTGGTGGTGCAGTTCAAGCTGGAGAGCGGGGGGCGCTCTGCGGCGCAGGCGGGTAGGGGGGGTGTGCGGCGCTAAAGATTGAACATGGATAAGCAGGATGAAGAGGGTGAAGAGAGCGTGGGGGATGTAAGCAGGGGTTCGCTGCCTGGCGCTTTCTTATCCTGATCATCCTGCTTATCGATATTTTGTTTTTCTACCTCCGGTGTTTCCGGTATAATTGGGGATATCTTGACAAAGCCAGGGGGGTGATCTATAATGTTCACGTGTGCATAAAACACCCCCCTCACCCGCCTGGTCGTTGATGCCTCACGGAGCGCAGTGCAGTGAGCCGAGCGGTTTCCATCCAGGACATTGCCCGTGTGGCGGGCGTCTCACACACCACGGTCTCCCGCGCCCTGCGCAACAGCCCCCTGATCAGCCTTGAAGTTAGAGAGAATATCCAGCGCCTGGCCGGCGAAATGGGCTACACCCCCAACCTGGTGGCCCAGAGCCTCAAGTCACAGCGCACCCACACCCTGGGGCTGGTGGTCACCACCATTGCCGACCCCTTCCTGGGGCGGGTGGTGCGCGGCATCGAACAGGCGGCGCAGCAGGCGGGGATGAGCGTGCTGTTCAGCCTGTCCTACAGCGACGCCGAGCGCGAGATGGCAGCCATTGAGACTTTCCAGCGCCGGCGGGTGGATGGCATTTTGGTCGAATCGGCGCGCATCAGCGCCGAGTACGAGCGCCGCCTGGAGCGGGTGGATGTGCCCACCGTGCTGATCAACCAGCAGGCGGAGAACCCTTTCAATAAGCTGCACACGGTTTCGGTGGATGACTATCACGGGGCGCGGCAGGCAGTGGAACACCTGTTGGGGCTGGGGCACCGCGCCATCGGCTACCTGGGGGCCGGCAACCGCCCCTTCTCCAACCGCCGCCGCCTGGAGGGCTACCGCGACAGCCTGGCACAGGCCGGGGTCCTGGTGCATCCGGATTGGGTGCGTATTGCCTCCTCCGACCATGCCTATCATTCGGACGATGTGTGCGATGGACAGGAGCTGCTGCTCCCGCTGCTGGAAAGCGGGGTGAGCGCCGTCTTCTGCTATAACGATATGTTTGCCGTGGGGGCGCTGACGGCCTGCCGGGAGCGCGGCATCCCCGTCCCGGGGCGCTTGAGCGTTATCGGTTTTGATGATATTGAGCTGGCGCAGTATGTCACGCCCACGCTGAGCAGCGTGCACCAACCGAAGTTCCGCCTGGGGGAGCTGGCGGTGGAGACGCTGCTGGCGCTGCTCCGGGGCCAGCCGGGGCAGGACTGCCTGCTGCCTACCGAACTGGTGAGGCGCGGCAGCACCGCGGCGTGTGATATTGATACAAGATAGGAGAAAGAGGATGAAGCAGTATGGTGTGGACAACCTGGTGGTGCACCCGGTGCATGCGGCGGATGGGCTGATTGTGGAGGTCACGCCGGAGGCGGCGGGCTGGGATACCATTCACTTCCAGGCGCGCCGCCTGGAGCCCGGGGGCGAATGGACCTTTGACACCGGTGGGCATGAGCTGGCGCTGGTGCTGCTTTCCGGGCAGGTGGATGTGCGCTCGTCGCGCGGAGAATGGCAGGGGGTCGGCGGGCGCAGCAGCGTCTTCAGCGGGCAGCCGCACGCCCTGTACCTGCCGCCGCACACCGCTTTCAGCCTGCGCTCCGCCGCCGGCGCCGAGTTTGCCGCGGCCTGGGCTGCGGCGGATGGGGACTACCCACCGCGCCTGGTGACGCCGGCCCAGGTAGGGCTGGAGATCCGCGGCGGCGACAACGCCACGCGCCAGATCAACAGCATCCTGCCGCCGGGTTTCCCCTGCCAGCGCCTGGTGGTGGTGGAGGTGTATACCCCGGGCGGCAACTGGTCGTCTTATCCCCCGCATAAGCACGATGTGCACCGGGAGGCGGAGGACGGGCGGGTGATCGAGGCCGATCTGGACGAGGTCTACTACTACCGCATCGACCGCCCCGAGGGCTATGCCCTGCAGCGGGTGTACACCGACTCGCTCTCGCCGCTGGCCCAGGCGGGTATGCCCTTTGACGCCGCAGTCATGGCGCGGGATAACGACGTGGTGCTGATCCCCGAGGGCTATCACCCGGTGAGCAGCCCGCCTGGCTATACCACTTACTATCTCAACGTGCTGGTGGGCAGCGCCCAGAGCCTGGCAGCCAGCGATGACCCGCAGTACGCCTGGGTCAAGGACACCTACCGCAGGCTTGACCCGCGGGTGCCGATTTATCCCATCCCCGCAGCCGGGGCCTGATTTGATGATCAATATAACCTGGAGGAGTATCCGATGAGTGAGACCACGCGACGTTTGACCATGGCCCAGGCCCTGCTGGGCTTTCTCAAAGCGCAGTACGTGGAGCGCGATGGGGTGGAAAACCCGTTTTTTGCCGGTTGCCTGGGGATCTTTGGGCACGGCATCGTCAGCGGGTTGGGGCAGGCGCTGCAGCAGGACCCGGGGCTGCGCTACTACCAGGTGCGCAACGAGCAGGGGGCGGTGCATGCAGCCACCGCCTATGCCAAGGTGAAGAACCGCCTGCAAACCCTGATCTGCACCTCGTCCATCGGCCCGGGGGCCACCAATATGATCACCGGGGCGGCGACGGCGACCATCAACCGCCTGCCGGTGCTGCTGCTGCCGGGGGATATCTTCGCCCGGCGCAATGTGGCCCCGGTGCTGCAGCAGCTCGAGTCGTTCCTGTCGCAGGACATCTCGGTCAACGACTGCTTCAAGCCGGTCAGCCGCTACTGGGACCGCATCAACCGCCCCGACCAGATCCTGCTGGCGGCGCCGGAGGCGATGCGCGTGCTGACCAGCCCCAGCGAGACCGGGGCGGTGGTGCTGGCGCTCCCCGAGGATGTGCAGACCGAGGCTTATGATTACCCGCTGGAATTCTTCCGCAAGCGGGTGTGGCGCGTGGGGCGGCCGCGGCCGGACAGGATGGCGCTGGAGCGCGCCGCAGCCCTGATCCGCAGCAGCCAGCGCCCGCTGATCGTGGCTGGCGGCGGGGTGATCTACTCCGGGGCGACCGAGGTGCTGGCCCGTTTTGTCCAGGCCACGGGCATCCCGGTGGGCGAGAGCATGG
Organism: uncultured Chloroflexota bacterium; assembly: GCA_903871905.1. Taxonomy (GTDB): domain Bacteria; phylum Chloroflexota; class Anaerolineae; order Anaerolineales; family UBA4823; genus CAIQIV01. Next base: position 3,181 of record CAIQIV010000609.1, read on the forward strand.
CGGGCAAGGGCAGCCTGCGCTTCGACCACCCGCTGAACATGGGCGCCATCGGCGCCACCGGGGCGCTGCCTGCCAACCGCCTGGCGCACGACGCCGACCTGGTGATCGGCATCGGCACGCGCTATTCCGATTTCACCACCGCCTCCAAGACCGCCTTCCAGCACCCCGGTGTGCGTTTTATCAACCTGAACATCACCGAGTTTGACGCCGGCAAGCACCATGGGCTGGCGCTGCTGGGCGATGCCCGCGCTGCCCTGGAGGAGCTGGAGGCGCTGCTGGCAGGTTATGCGGTGGACCCGCAGTACCGGGCGCAGGCTGAGCAGCTGCACGCACAGTGGGAGGCGGAGGTGGACCGCATTTACGCCATCCGCCTGGAGCCGCTGCCCAGCCAGGGTGAGCTGATCGGGGCGCTGAACGAGGCAGCCGGTGATAACGCCATCATGATCAACGCCGCCGGCAGCATGCCCGGCGACCTGCACAAGCTGTGGCGCGCCCGGCATCCCAAGCACTTTCACATGGAGTACGGCTACTCGTGCATGGGCTACGAGGTGGCCGGCGGGCTGGGGGCCAAGATGGCTGCCCCGGACAAGGAGGTGTACGTGGTGGTGGGCGACGGCAGCTACCTGATGCTCTCGTCGGAGCTGGTGACCTCGGTGCAGGAGGGCTATAAACTGATCGTGGTGCTGTGGGACAACTCGGGCTTCAAGAGCATCGGCTCGCTCAGCCGCTCGCTGGGGCAGGACGGCTTTGGCACGCGCTTTGTCTACCCCAAGGAGGGCGGTCTGGGAGGCGACTCGGCCCAGGACGCCGTGGCGCTGCCCATTGATTTTGCCGCCAACGCCCGCAGCCTGGGGGCGGAGGTCTTTGAGTGCAAAACTTACGCCGATTATGTGACTGCCCTGCAGGCGGCAAAAGCCACGGATCGCACCACGGTGATCGTGATCAAAAACGACCGCTACTTTAATGTCCCGGGCTACGAGAGCTGGTGGGATGTGCCGGTGGCGGAGGTGAGCGAGATGCCGGCGGTGCAGGAAGCGCGCAAGAACTGGGAAGAGATGCGCCGCAAGGAGCAGTATTACCTGTGAAGGCGCCCGATGCTCTGTTGAGTTCAGAATACGAGGAAGGAGGAGAGACCTGGTGAGCATGGAAAGCATGACCGGAAATGGGACGGGCGAAGACTTGCTGCGGCTGGTAGGCATCAGCAAGAGCTTTCCTGGCGTGCGCGCCCTGCACAACGTGCACATGGAAGTGCGCAAAGGCGAGGTGCATGCCCTGCTGGGCGAAAACGGGGCGGGCAAGTCGACGCTGATGAAGATCCTGTCGGGCGCTTACACGCGCGACAGCGGCGAGATCTACTGGGAAGGCAAGAAGATCGAGATCGGCAAGCCCAAGGACTCGCAGGACTACGGCATTGCCATCATCTACCAGGAGTTCAACCTGGTGCCGCAGCTCAGCATTGCTGAGAACGTATGGATCGGGCGGGAGAAGTTCCGCAACCGGGCGCTGCACCTGCTGGATTGGAAGGAGATGTACCGCCAGACGCAGGTCTTGATGGACGAGCTGCACCTGCCGCTTGACCCGCGCCGCCCGGTGGAGGGGCTGGGGGTGGCGCACCAGCAGATGGTGGAGATCGCCAAGGCGCTCTCGCTGGATGCCAGGCTGCTGATCATGGACGAGCCGACCAGCGCCCTGACCGATTCGGAGATCCAGCAGCTGTTTGACCTGATCCGCCGCCTGAGGGAACGCGGCGTCTCGGCGGTGTTCATCTCGCACCACCTGGACGAGGTGTTCCAGATCTGCGACCGGGGCACCATCCTGCGTGATGGGGAGTATGTTGACACGGTAGAGCTGGATAAGGTGAGCGAGGATGACCTGATCCAGCTGATGGTGGGGCGCAGCCTGGAGCAGCAGTTCCCCAAGATCGAGACGCAGCGCGGGCAGGAGGCGCTGCGGGTGGAGGGCCTGACCCGCAAGGGGGTGCTGCATGACATCAGCTTCAGCGCCTACAGCGGCGAGATCCTGGGAGTAGCGGGGCTGGTGGGCGCCGGGCGTACGGAGACGATGCGCGCCATCTTTGGGGCGGATAAGATCGACGGCGGCACGGTGAAGGTATTTGGCAAGCCGGTCAAGATCAGCTCGCCCAAGGAGGCGATCCGCGCCGGGTTGGGGCTGCTGCCCGAGGACCGCAAGCAGCAGGGCCTGGTGCTGATCCTGTCGGTGCTGCAGAACATCAGCATGGCCAGCCTGGACCGCCTGATGGGCAGCCTGGGCCTGCTGCGGCTGAAGGAGGAGAAGAAGCAGGCTAAGACCTACGTGGACCGGCTGCGCATCCTCACCCCGGGGATTGACCAGCAGGTGCAGTACCTGAGCGGCGGCAACCAGCAGAAGGTGGTGCTGGCCAAGTGGCTGGCCAGCCAGTCAAAGGTGCTGATCTTTGACGAGCCGACGCGCGGCATCGACGTGGGCGCCAAGGTGGAGGTGTACAACCTGATGAACAGCCTGATCCAGAACAACGTGGCGGTGATCATGGTTTCTTCGGAAATGCCAGAGCTACTTGGCATGAGTGACCGCATCCTGGTGATGCACGAGGGATGCGTGGCAGCGGAGTTTGAGCGCGCTGAAGCGACCCAGGAGAAAATTTTGGCAGCAGCAATGGGAGCAGACGACAATGGCTAATGTATCCGTACCTCAAGATGAATTAAAAAGGTCGCCGCGCCTGTTTGGCATGACGGTAGGCGGTTTTATCGCCCGCTTCGGAGCCCTGTTTGGGCTGGCGATCCTGGTGATCTTCCTGTCGTTCGCTACGCCGGTGTTTCTTAAGCCGGATAACCTGTCGAACATCTCCCGCCAGGCCACGGTGAATGCCCTGCTGGCGATGGGCCTGCTGCTGGCGATCATCACCGCCGGGATTGACCTGTCGGTGGGCTCGGTGCTGGCGCTGTCGATGTGCGTGCTGGCGACGCTGGCGATCAAGCTGCATGTCAATCCCTTTATTTCCATGGCGGCCTGCCTGGGGGTGGGGCTGTTTGTGGGCTGGATCAACGGGCTGCTGCTGACGCGGCTGCACCTGCCGCATCCCTTTATCTCGACGCTGGGCACGATGAACGTGGCGCGCGGCCTGGCGCTGATCATCACCGCCGCCTCGCCCATCTCGGGCTTTGACCGCGCCGGGGCGCCGCAGGTGCTGTTCCTGGGGGCCGGCTCGATCGGCCCTATCCCGGTGGCCTTCGTGGTGGTGATCATTGTATATGTGATCTATCACATCGTGCTCAACCACACCTCGTTTGGGCGGCATGTCTATGCCGTGGGCGGCAACGTGGCCGCCGCCCGCCTGTCGGGGATCAACGTGGACCGGGTGCTGGTGGCGGTGTACAGCCTGAGCGGGCTGATGGCCGGCCTGGCGGCGCTGATGCTGGCCGGGCGCACCAACTCGGGCTATCCCAACGCCGCCATGGGCGCCGAGCTGGACGCCATCGCCGCGGTGATCATCGGCGGGGCCAGCTTTGCCGGCGGGGCGGGCACGGTGTGGGGCACGGCCATCGGTGTGGTGCTGATCGCTGTGCTGCGCAACGGCCTGGTGCTGCTCAAGGTGCCCTCCGAGTGGCAGATCGTGGCCATTGGACTGGTGATCATCGGCGCCGTGTACGTGGACGTGCTGCGCCAGCGGGCGCGCAAATAACTCTGGCTGATGCGGCCCGGCCAGGGATAACCCGCAGGGCGCCGCCCTGCCCGGCCGGTCCGTTTGAGTGACACGCATGTGTCAAATATTCGAGACTTTGGAGGAGCTATGTTGGATATGTTTCGCAAGTTGTCTGTAGTTTTGGTAGTGCTGACGCTGCTGTTGAGCGCCTGCACTACCCCGACGCCTGCCCCGGTTGAGGCGCCTGCCGCTACCGAGAGCGCAGCCGCTCCTGCGGCTACTGAGGCCCCTGCAGCCCCGGCTGCGACGGAAGCCCCGGCGGCGGGCGGCGAGGCCAAGCCGCTGACCGTGGCCGTGGTGGTTAAAGCCGTGACCAGCGATTACTGGAAAGCGGTGGGCAAGGGCGTGGAAGACGCCATGAAGGCTGATCCGAACGTCAAGGCCAGCTTCCTGGGCCCCAACGAGGAGACCGACATCGAAGGCCAGATCCGCATCATCGAAGCGCAGATCTCGGCGGGGGTGAGCGCCCTGGCGGTGGCCCCCAGCCAGGCGGACCAGGTGCAGCCGACGCTGGAGAAAGCGGTGCAGGCGGGCATCCCGGTGGTGCTGATCGACACCAACATCGATTCGTTCACCAATAAGAAGGCTTTCGTGGGCACGGACAACAAGCTGGGCGGCAAGCTGGCGGGCGAGTTCATTGCCAAGAAGCTGCAGTCCGGTGACCAGGCGGCGATCATCCGCGGCGCGGCCGGCGACCCGGTGCACACGCTGCGCGAAGAGGGCGCCAAGGAAACCCTGGAAGCCGCCGGGATCAAGGTGGTGGACGTGCAGCCGGCGGACAGCGACCGGGCCAAGGGGCAGACGGTGGCAGAGAACCTGCTGACCGCCAACCCCGACCTGAAGGCGATCTACGCCACCAACGACGAGATGGCGCTGGGGGCGCTGAACGCGGCCAAGGCGGCGGGCAGGACGCTGGTGATCGTGGGCTTCGACGCCTCCCCGGATGCGCTGAAGTCGATCCAGGCGGGCGAGCTGAGCGGCTCGGTGGCGCAGTTCCCGGGCAAGATTGGCGAGCTGGGCACGCTGACCGCGGCCAAGGCGGCGAAGGGCGAGGCGGTGGACGCCTTCGTCAACACCGGCGTGGCGGTGGTGAGCAGCGAGAACGTGGAAGCCTTCCTCAAGGGCGAAGGCAAGCCGCAGGAAGAGGCCCCGGCAGCGCCGGCGGCGGGCGGCGAGGCCAAGCCGCTGAACATCGCCGTGGTGGTCAAAGCCGTGACCAGCGACTACTGGAAAGCGGTGGGCAAGGGCGTGGAAGATGCGATGAAGGCTGACCCGAACATCACGGCCAGCTTCCTGGGCCCCAACGAGGAGACGGACATCGAAGGCCAGATCCGCATCATCGAAGCGCAGATCTCGGCGGGGGTGAATGCCCTGGCGGTGGCTCCCAGCCAGGCGGACCAGGTGCAGCCGACGCTGGAGAAAGCGGTGCAGGCGGGCATCCCGGTGGTGCTGATCGACACCAACATCGATTCGTTCACCAATAAGAAGGCCTTCGTGGGCAC
>CAIQIV010000610.1 GCA_903871905.1 uncultured Chloroflexota bacterium
AGGACTTCTCCATCTGGGGTGAAATGCTGGATGCGATGGCTTTCGGTGTCTGCAACATACAGGCTTCCATCTGGAGCAACAGCAATGCCCCTGGGGCGTTGGAAAATCCCATTCTTCCCATCCGGACCACCAATGAGATTGTCCGCCTGTACAACCAACTGATTCTTCTCATAAGGGTCTGCAACGGTCGCTTCAACGGAAGGCGCCACGCCATATTTCCAGATCTGGGCTGCCAGGTCTTTGCGTAAATACAGGCGCATGTGCGCGGATGGCGACCAGGTAGTCAAATTGACCTCCCTGCCTTTGTCCGGTCCCACAAGCTTGCCATAGCGAGAATAATCCCGGTCCAACCAGATATAGAAGATGGCCTCTCTCATCAGAGGATCAGTGAGGGCATTCCAGATCCGGTCCCAGGTCAGGTCAAAATAATCCTGGTTTGGCCACCACAAACGAATATAGTCGAATTTGTAATAAGCCTGGCCGACAACAGGCTCTATTTTGCCATAATTGGCATCACCCACCAGGATTGCAGGCGCATCCCGCAGTGTCCGGGAAGGCTCAGCCCCAAAAAAACGCTGGTTGGGATAATTTCTCAAGTACCACCAGTAGGGGTAAGACGTTTCGTTATCAAAAGCAACCACCATATCCAACCCATTGGTGGTCCGCCGCGAGATGTCTTCAATCTGGGACAGAGCCTGCTTTACCCCTTCAGCCGAATGGGCATATACCAACAGCTCGTTTGCACGATCATAATTGATATAGGATGAGGCAAACGCAGTCCGCGCGGTCAGGATTGCCAGGAAACCCAGGATAAACAACGTAATAATACGGCTAACCTGACCAAGAGACCACTGTTTAAACAGAAATAAGAGCGCGGTACCACTGACCAACACCCCAAATAGAGCCAATAAGAAGGTGCTGGTATCTCGCAGTTGATCCAACGTCTGACCCTGGAATGGTATATGCGTGCCCATCAGGGAGCCTGAAAGGGCAGCAAGGCTGGCCAGGAAAACTGGCACAATGATCAGAGCCAGCCATCCTCTGCGGTCCCAAAATGAACGCCAATTGGTCGTATCGATCAGGTAACCGATTGCCCAACCAGCATTCAAGATGGCGGGCAAGGTGATATGCACAGTAAGCCATGGCATCTTTTCACCCGCATAAGAAAAGGCGACCAGGCTGGTAAGCGCCCAGAACAACAGCAAGAACTGGGTAGGAGGCACTTCCAACCGGGGCTCGTTAGAAGGCGCATCGGTCAACCTGCCTGCCTCAATCGCCTGGGTGCCACCGGGATCTTCTCCTTCACTCTCAGACATAAGCCTGGCAGGGACAAGACGAACCCCCATCGCCGTAAGGCCAAATGCAAGCCAGGTTCCCAGCATGGGGAGAAATTCATACACAGGCATTTGAACCAGGGCGTAATAATACCAGGGCTGGCTGCCGCGGTTGACATCCTGCTGCTTCAGCCAATAGCCTAAAGAGCCGATGATGCCGGTGAAAAAACCAGCCCCATTGGTAAAGACCGTAGTTTGAAACACCACAAAGATGGCGTAGAAGATGGCTGCGTTGATTAACCATTCCCTACGGTTCCACCACAGGCCCAAAATAACTGAAAGAGCCAGCAGGGGGATGAGAAAAGCACCCAGCTGCATGATATTTTCAGTGGTCAATGCCAGGACTTCACTGGCATTCGTCGGGATGTTCCATCCGGCAAGGAAGACCGGGAATGCCGAAAGCTGTGGTAGAACCAGCGTGCCCAGCAGCATCAGCATATCAAACGACCGCTCCTCACGGATGCGCCTCAGCCCATACCAGCGCAAACCAACGACCATCGCAACCAACAAGGCAGCCAGCCCCGCCCCACCCAGGACTAGCGGCAGCAGCGGCGAGGTCGACCCGCCTGCCGGCGCTGGCGCTTCCACCCCGGGCTGCGGCACAGCCGCAGCATTCCTGAGCACCATGAAAGTACCCAGTGCCAATGCCAGCAGGAATAACCCTCCCAACACGGAGTAAGCAAAGATCCGGCGCTTCGATGGATCTTCCCAGGATGCAAACGATATCCGCTGGATCAGGATTATCAGAAGAAAAACCAGGGCTTCCGCGATATAAATAAATGATGTTTCTTTGGTGACCAGGTGAAGGACAACCACCGTGGTCAGGTAATAGAGATAACGCGCCCGACCCGTCTCAAAATAACGGAGGATCGACCACAGCATGACCACACCGTACAGCGCAACAAAAGCCTCATTGCGCACATACCTGCCGTAGAAGAGCATATAGGGAGAAATCAGCATCAATAACGCAGCAATAAGCGCTCCTGTCCGGCCCAGGTAACGGCGGTAAGCCCAGATAAACCACACCGTGGCAATAGAGAAAAGAACTGCCGGGATACGGGCGGTGAAATCATCATCGCCAAACAGGAAGTACGAGAGCGCAACGATATGAAATTGAAAAGGGCCATGCATCAACGGATCATGAGCAAACCCCTGCCCCTTAAACAGTTTCCAGGAATAATAAACATGTGAATTTTCATCATGGCTCATCACCCTGGGCTCTAATTTATAGAACCGGCTGGCTATCGCCAGCAGCACGATCGCCGCAAACAGGAGAATCTCCCAATTTATCTTTACCCATTCAAACACTGGCCTGTCGAGCCAGGAGTGACGGTGTTCTTCAGTCATCTGCATAGGTTCCCTCTGTGAATGGATTATTCTTCAGCAACTACAATAATCCGATCAAATTCAGTAAATACAACCTTCTGGGATTTATCGGGATTGATGGTTACGCCATGGGCTTTATCAGACTCGCCGCGCAGCGCCTGCAGGCAGTATCCAATAGCCACTTCATCCTGCCGCCTGGCTGCCTCCACCACTGTATAGAAATTCACCGGCTGCCCTGGCTTGACATAATTCAAGGCGGGTTTAATATAAATTTCTGAGCCTTCTGGATCAAAGATATCCGCAAGAATAACATTTAGATACTTGTTTTCACTGACCTGGGAGAGCATCAGGCTGACCAGGGTATCGCTGACAATGAAATCATCCGCTTTTGTCACTTCAGCCAGCTCCCTGTTACGGAGATCCAGCATCTCGCTCACCACAGCCAGGTGATAATTGCATTTTTCAGCAATGTCTCTCAAGTGAAGCAGCGTGACCAGGGTACTGGCGTCTGCCTGCTGAGGATCTTCATACCCGTCATTACTCAGTACAATTACATTGTGGAAACTCTGAATGTCCAGGCCATCCAGAGTGTCTCGATCGTCGGTCTGGGCCTGTTGAAATGAGACTTGCAAATTCTGCATGGTCTCGCATTGACAGGCATCCCCCATTGTCTCTACCACCTGATCGGCAACAACCAATAACCTGGATCCCGGGGTGACATAATGATCAAGCTCTTTAACGATCAATGGTGTGCGCCAGTTCCAACCAAGAACCAGGATCATTTCAGAGGTCAGTGCAGCTTTCTTTTTCGTCTGAATTGCACCCTCATCAATCATATAGTCCCGCAGACCGGAAAGTCGTACCGTATCATCATCCTCAGAGATAGCGATGATCTGATCATCCTTACCAAGCACCGTATCCATCGGTGGTTTTAATTTTGCTCCCTCGCCAGGTGTTACCAGTCCCAGTATGGTTGAATCCTCGTAACACAACAGCACTTCACCAAACGTCTTTCCTGCCAGGGTGGGTTCATGCCGGATATAAATCTCGTCCCCGCTGAAATCTAACAGTTCAGTGTACACGATGGAGAGCCCGGGCTGGCGGCTGGTCTGAGCGATGATCCTGGAAATGAGATCGCCAATCAGAACGAGTTCCACCTCATCCTGCCCCACCATGCGCGCCACGTCCATATTCTTCTGGTCACGAATTTCAGCCACGATATGAAAGGGGACCGTGCGATCCCCGCGCAGCCCCGGGTTCTGGGTGATGGCCAACAAAGCTTTGATCACATCAATATCCGGGGTATCTTCCGAGGCAGAAAGCAGGATAATTGATTTTGAGGTATGCAGGCTGACGATCTCCAGGTCAACCAGGCTGTTGGGATTTCCAGTTCGGTAGATGATGCGCGTTTTTCCCGTATCTCCCACGTTTTCCCGGATGGCGTCTTCCATCTCGTCGCGATCTTTCTCTCCCAAGATCACAATACACGAATTCTTCTGGTTGGCATTCGCCACCACTAATTCCGAGATGATGGAAAAAATCTGCGATGACCACCCCAAGATCACTGTATGGTTCTTTTCAATCACCCGTGAGCGCCCTTTTCGCAGCTCAGTCAGGCGTCCTTCCAGCCCACTGGTAAGGATACCAATCAACATGCTGATCACAAACACACCACCCAGGGTCACAAAGAACATTACAAACCGGAAGCGCCAGCCGGTGTCCCCCCCCATGGTTCCTGCATCCAGGGTGCGCATCATCGATAACCAGAGCGCCTCGCGAAAAGTGATGCTTTCCAGAGCGCCTTCCTGGCGGGCATCAATGATTTTCACCATGATAGCCGCGATAAAGATGACACTCATCGACAACACCGCAAGGCCGCCAATCAAGGCAATAGTGCCGCGGGACATGAAGTTGTCAAAGCGATAGCGAACCCGATCTCTGAAGGTGACCTGTTTCATCTCCTCTTGCTCTCCACTTTTTCGCGTTTAGACTTATGAGATGGGGCTTTTGTGGTTGGCCTGGGTGAAAATTTCGATTTTGGATTGGCAGGTGAAATAGGACGCCGCTTCGGGCGGGATTTCTCGACGGTAACCTTCCCCTGCAGGTTCTCAATTTCTGCGGTGGTTAGATATCTCCACTCCTTCGTCTTCAGGCCTCCCAGTTGGAGAGTGCTGATGCGCACGCGGATAATGCGCACAACAGGCAGCCCGGTCAGCGCACCCATCTCGCGGATCTGCCGCTTCCGTCCTTCATGGATAATCACTCGCAGCCAGGCCCCTTTTCCAAAAAGCTGCTCGACCTGGACCTGGGCAGGCAAGGTACGGTAACCATCTTCAAGAACAACCCCCCGCCGCCAGGAGTCAAGCTGGTCATCATCTGGATGACGCGCTACCAGGACCCGGTACTCTTTTTCATGGCCAAACCTGGGGTGCGACAGCCGATAAGCCAGCTCGCCATCGTTGGTGAGCAGGATCAAGCCTTCGCTGTCATAATCCAGACGACCGACCGGGTACAACCGGGTTTCCACAGGCACAAGGTCCAATACCGTGGAACGGCCTTCCTCGTCAGAGGCGGTTGAAAGATAGCCGCGAGGCTTATACAAGGCAATATATACCAATGCCTCACTTAGCTTTACTGGTCTTCCATCAACCTCGATTTTATCGTGCTCCGCATCTGCTTTTGCGCCAAGCGTGACGATTTTTCCATTTACAGACACGCGTCCTGCTGCAATATACTCTTCACAGGCACGTCGCGAGCCCATTCCCGACCGCGCAAGGATTTTTTGTATTCGTTCTAACATAATCTGCTATTATAACTCAGCCTGCAGTACTCGTCTCTGTCTCTGGCGGTGAATCGATTTTTAAGGATGGCAGATCTTTGAGCGAGGTTAAACCAAAATACTGTAAAAACTCCGATGTGGTGGAATATAAAATCGGCCGACCGGGTGAATCAGCCCGACCATCTTCCTGGATCAATCCTTTTGAGAGCAGGCTCTTGATTACCCCATCGCTGCTGACCCCGCGAATTGCATCAATCTGCGGGCGGGTAACCGGCTGCTGGTAGGCAACGACTGCCAGTGCCTCCAAAGCAGCCCGGCTCAAGCGGCTGGCAGCTTCCAGCCCAAGAAGTCGCTCAATGGCTGGTGCAACTTCAGGTGCACTGGTCAGTTGCAAACGCCCTCGGCTGCGCTGCAATCGCAGCCCGTGCTTTTCTGGTTGGTTACGATATTCTTCTTCCAATTCATCTAATCCCAGCTCAACGTCTGCAACAGGCAACTGCAGGGCCTGGGCAAGCTGAGCAGGGGTCAAAGAAGAAGGCGCTACAAATAACAACGCCTCTAACTGGGCAGGTAATGTGAGTTGAACGTCTGGCTGAAAACTGGTTTCCATCATATGATACAATGTGTCTCAAGCGTATGGGTTATCGGTCAAATTTTACTCGAAGATTAGCCGAATGGCTTACTTTATGTGGAGAACAAATGGTACCTGAAAAAGGACGACTGAGATGGATGGTATTGGTTGGCGTGCTACTGCTGTCCAGCATGGCCTGCAATTTTGCCCGCCGGGCGGTCATTTCCCCGACCCCCACACCTGTACCAGTGCAAGTGACCCCTCTCTCTCCTGCCACCCTGGTGAGTACCCTGGAGGCAGCAGCAACAGCATTTAAGGAAAACAAACCTGTTACCCTCTCCGTCACTGAAACGGACATTAACTCACTGGCCGCATCCAAGCTGGAGGAGATGGGTGAAGAGATGATCCAGGATCCGTATGTGTCCCTGCGGGATGGGAAAATCATCGTAACCGGTAAAGTCACCCAATCTGGGATAACCTTCGACGCGACAATCAGCATCGTGCCATCGGTAACAGCCGATGGGAGACTGTCATTGTCCATCGAATCTGCCAGGATTAGCTCTTTTCCTGTGCCCGATTCAATGCTAAAGTCCCTATCCAGCGAACTAGACAACCTGATGAACAGCAACCTGGGTTCTGACCTGGACAAGGTCTTCATCGAGAAGATAGAGATCATCAATGGCACGATTACCGTAACGGGGCGACCTCGCTAGATCCGGATTTAACGACCTTCGAATGGCTTGAGATGCGTGCATTCGTTCTGAACTGTTTCCTGCTGCTGGTAACCCTGGCGCTTTCAAGCTGCATGCCCGTATCTCAAGCCTCCTCACAACCGGAAATGACCATCCAGGTCATTGTGGACGGCAAAACACAACAGGTTCAAGCCAAAGCCAACGACACCGTTCAACAGGTACTTAATGCGAGAAGAATTCGTCTGGAAGGCCTTGACCGGGTCGAGCCAGCCCTGGATTACGTGGTAACGGATGGGGTGACGATCCGGGTGATCCGGGTGGTCGAAAAATTCATTGTTGAACAGGCAGCAATCCCTTTCCAACACCAAACTATTTATAACGAGTCCCTTCCCAAGGATAAAGTAGTTTTGCTGCAAAAAGGGCAGAATGGGATTCAGGAGATCACCAACCGCAGAGTCTACGAGGATGGGCAGGAGGTCTCCAGCCAGCCGATGCCGGTCAAGCGTACAGTTTTGGTTGAGCCCAAGCCTGAGATCGTCATGGTGGGGATCCAGACTCCATTTTCCCCTGTGACCATACCAGGAAGAATTGTCTATTTACGGGATGGCAGCGTGTGGCTGATGGAAAAAACAACTGCCAACCGCAGACCCGTAATTACCACCGGAGACCTGGACGGCCGGGTCTTCTCCCTATCAGCAGATGGCAGCTGGTTGTTATTTACCCGCCGCTCTACAGACAGCACCCAGATCAACACCCTTTGGGCAGCCAACCTGATCACCGACACCCAAAACCTGGTGGATTTGAAAGTAGCCAATGTTATCCATTTTGCGGATTGGGTTCCCAACTCCACTTCAAAAATTACCTTTTCGACTGTTGAGCCCCGATCTGCAGCCCCAGGCTGGCAGGCAAATAATGACCTGCACGCTCTGACTTTCAGCAGCACCGGGTGGACCACGAAATGGTCAACGATACTTGAACCGAACATGGGCGGGACTTATGGCTGGTGGGGAATGAGTTTTCTCTGGGAAAGCGGCGGCAAATTCCTGGCTTATGCCCGTCCAGATGAGTTTGGACTGATCGATTATCTTACCGGCGTCCAAACCCCAGCCGCCAGCATCATCCCGTTGCGCACCCATGGCAATTGGGCCTGGGTGCCTGGACTGACTTTCAGCCCGGATAGCCGCACTCTATATACCGTAGACCACAGTACAAAAGCAGGGCTGCAATCTCCGGAAGAGTCCCCAAATTTTGACCTGATCGCATTCTCTCTCGACGCAGGCCGATCCATGCGCTTGGTTTCCAATACCGGAATGTTTGCCTACCCTCTGGCTTCCCCATCCCAGGCAGAATCCAGCGGCGAAAATGCCTTCCAGGTTGCGTATCTACAGGCTGCGTTCCCTGGACAAAGTGAGACCAGCCGCTACCAGATCGCCCTCATGGACCGGGATGGTTCTGACCAACGGATTATTTTCCCAGCGGCTGGTACCCCTGGCCTGGAGCCAAAGCAGCATTGGGGGGCATGGTCTCCAAACATTATGCCGGAAAGCGGAAACTTCTCCCTGTTGGTGATATACCAGGGGAATATTTGGCTGGTAGATAGTGTAACCGGAAATGGTACACAGGTAACCGGCGACAGTCTCACAACGCGTGTCGCCTGGAGATAATTTTTTCATGAAAGGGTCAACTATGCGCATCTTAATCACTGGAGCAGCGGGTTTTCTAGGCTCACACCTTTGCGACCGGCTGCTTGCCGAGGGACATACTGTAACCGGGATGGATAATTTCATCACCGGCAGCCCGGACAACCT
>CAIQIV010000611.1 GCA_903871905.1 uncultured Chloroflexota bacterium
ATGAGGGGGAGGCGCATCGGGACCAGCTATTCTCTGTGTGTATCTGTGGCTCCCCTGAAAAAAGGAGGCGCGAAAACGGTCGAACTTTAATATAATAGGCAAAACCGTGATGATGGACAAAATATGTTCAAGCCAAACAAGAAACACCTGCAACCGTTGCTGATTAGCAATGTAAATGATCTACACGAGAAGCATCGCCAGCGATTGGAAACAAGTTGGGCTGGGATATTCTATCGAGAATATTTCTGTCGATTGAAGGAAGAAGCATTTTCGGTGTTATATGCAGAAAAGCCTTCCCGTCCGAACATTGCGGTGAATGTGCTGGTCGGACTAGAAACGCTGAAAGCTGGGTTTGGCTGGAGCGATGAGGAGTTGTATGACCACTTTATCTTTGACATCCAGGTGCGCTATGCCTTAGGCTATCGAGATTTGAAGGAAGGGGAGTTTGATCTACGCACGCTGTACAACTTTCGGCGCCGTCTGAGCCAATACAACCAGGAGCGGGGGACGAATTTGCTAGTGCAGGCATTTGAGAATATCACCGACCAACAAATCACAGTATTTGATGTAGATACCATCCAGCAACGCATGGACAGCACGCAGATTGCCAGTAACATTCTGGATGCCAGTCGCTTACACCTGGCGGTTGAAGCTGTGCAGCGCTTGGCTCGCCTGATGGACGATAGTGAGAAAGAGCGCTTTGCCGAACAATTAGTGCCATATACTCGGGGAGATTCCGGGCAATATGTTTACCGAGTGAAGGGCAAAGAAGCCACAGCTGAGCACCTTCAAAGAGTTGGTGAAACTCTGCATTGTCTGCTGGAGGAACTGAAAGCCCGCTATGAAACACAAGTAGCCTATCAAGTAGTGCAACGCTTCTTTGGTGAAAACTTCCAGATGGAAGAAAAGCTGGGTGTGCAGTCTAAAGCTCAAAAGGATCTTGGGGCAGGTAGTTTGCAATCTTTGGATGATCTGGAGGCCAGCTACCGTCAGAAGGGTACCCGCTTCTACAAGGGATATGTAGTTAATGTGAGTGAAACCTGCCATCCAGACAACCCGGTGCAACTGATCACTCAGGTTCAGGTGGCGCCAAACAATGTGCAAGATGTGGACCTTATGATCGAGGCGCTGCCAGCCATGAAAGAACGAATGCCGCTGGATACACTCTATACGGATGGTGGCTATGGCAGCCCAGCCGCTGATTTGTTGCTTAGCCAACTTCAGGTGACGCAGTATCAGACTGGCATTTGTGGTCATAGTCCTCATCCCGACAAAATCAACCTATCAGACCTGACCTTTCAGATGGACGCAGATGCAAGACCCTCCCAGGTCATTTGTCCCCATGGAAAATCCGGATTAATTGGTCCTGGTACATCCACCAACTACATCGCCTATTTTGATGCTGCCTTCTGTCTCCAGTGTCCTTTGCATCTCAACGGAAGCTGTCGTACCCGGCGGGTCAAACATGATCAAAGCCTCTTCAATTGGGCTTTCTCTCACAAAGAATTCCTGTGGGCTCAACGACGCAAACGTTATCTGGCTCTCAAGCAGCAGATAGACAATCCCAGAGCTGCTGTTGAAGCCGCGATGCGCTCCATCAAGCATCCTTTTCCCGGTCACCAACTTCCCGTCCGAGGACAATTTCGGATAACTTGTATGATGGTTGCATCATCAGCCATGACCAATATCCGCAGGATCACTCACTACCAACAAATGAAAGGAAGTCAGAAAAATGACAAAAGTTGTTCCTCTACATCTGTTGCGGATTCTCCAATGCCTACGTTAGCATCCATTTTTGGCTGTTTCCGCTTTGTTTGGCAATTTAGCAAGACAAGTTTTAGTTTCTAAACCCTGTTTTTTCAGGGGAGCCACAGATGGACACAGATAGAGACTGAATTTAAGAGACCAACTATGCTCTGTGTTCATCTATATTCATCTGTGTCCATCTGTGTCCATCTGTGGCTGACATCCATAAGCTGGTGATGCCGGTTTACATTGCCAATCGTTATTCATCTCCCGGGGTTCCCCAAAGTTGAGCAGCAGACACAGTCGCAGCCCAGTTGTCTTAAGATAATTCACACATTGTGAAGCAATTCACCACAGATGGACGCAGCAGGGAAGTCATCCATGTGGATTCTTCCTCCCCTCACAGTCCCGGCGGGCGCTCCAGGTAGATTGCCGGGAGGAACAGGGGCGGAGGCCACCGCCTCACCCTCACCGTATATACCTGCTGCCCGCCGTCCTGCGCCGTCACCCGCAGCTCAATGACATTCTCACCCACTGCCAGCGACAGCGCCTCGCTGGGCTGCCCGGAGACCGCCGCCTGCCAGTCGCCGCCGTTTACCCGCAGGTGGATGGCGGCGTGCACTTCGCCCACCGTGGGCGTGACCTCCAGGCTGCTGACGGCGTGGGGCACCTCCACCTTATATCCCCGCGTCGCCGGGTCAAAGGCCGGCGCCAGCGTCCCCTGGCTGAGCAGCAGGCTGCTCAAGCTGGCGTCTGCCGAGGCAAAAGCGGCGCTGATGGTATGGCTGGCAGTGATATGGTCAAAGCTGTAGCTCTCCAGCTTCCCCACCGAGGCTCCGTCCACCCCCACATCCGCCAGGGAGTAACCGCTGTCCGGCGTGATGTCAAAGGTCAGGGAGCTGCCATAGGTCACGGTCTGCGGCAGCGCCG
>CAIQIV010000612.1 GCA_903871905.1 uncultured Chloroflexota bacterium
ACCACCTTGAAACCCCGGTTGGCAAACCCCCGGTAGCGAGCCACCGCGCTGCCGATGTCCCCTGCTCCGACCACCACCAGATCCCATTCCTGGTTGATGTGCAGGATCTCGCGCAGGTTCTTAATCAAGTACTCGATCTGGTAACCAGTGCCCTGCTTGCCAAACTCACCAAACTGCGAAAGATCCTTGCGGATCTGCGCCGCAGAAATCCCCAGCCGCTCTCCCAGCTCCTGGGACGAGGTGAGCAGGCGGCCGTCCTGGGCCATGTGCTGCAGCGTGCGCAGGTATAAAGGCAGCCGGCCGACCACAATATCGGGTATGTCTTTATGCTCCATAGTCCTCTCTTTTTCTATCCTCCAACCATAGGGTGACCTTACCCATTGAATTTACCATAAAATGTATTTTTGTGCAAACCCACACAAGTGTAGTACAGCTACAGGACAAATATCCCTCTCCACCGCACTCCCCAGAATCAGGTACAATTAACCCATGACCTCCGGCCCAGATTTATCCTCCCTGCCGCTCGGCGGATGGCGCTGGTTTCACAGCATCCCCTCCACCAACACCGAAGCCCTGCTGTGGGTGGAGCAGGACGCTCCGGACCTGGCGCTGGTGGTGGCGGATGAGCAAACTGCCGGTCGCGGGCGCATGGGACGCTCCTGGTTCACCCCTCCAGGCGCCGCCCTGGCCTTCAGCCTGGTGCTCCGCGGCGACGGCGTCCCCAGACTTCCGAAGTCTCCTGAGACTTCGGAAGCACGGATGGAAAGATCGACCACCGCCTTCACCCGCCTGACTGGGCTGGGCGCCCTGGCGGTGTGCCAGGCGCTCCAGGAGCTGTGCGGCCTGCCGGCGCAGATCAAATGGCCCAACGATGTCCTGCTGGACGGGCGCAAGACCGCCGGCATCCTGGTGGAGGCCGCCTGGCAGGGGGACGCCCTGCTGGCCGCAGTGGTGGGCATCGGCGTCAATGTCACCGCCGCCTCGGTCCCGCCGGATGACCAGGTCATCTTCCCGGCTGCCTGCGTCGAATCTGCCCTGGGCCGTCCGCAGGACCGCTGGGAGCTGCTGGACGCCATCCTGCGAAAGATCTTGTACTGGAGACCCCACCTTGCCAGTTCCGCCTTCCTCCATGCCTGGGAGGAGAACCTGGCCTTCCGCGGCCTGTGGGTCAGCGTGGTCCCCGCCTCTGCCGGGCCGGGCGCAGAGCCGCCTTCCCGCCGCCTGCTCGTCCTGGGCCTGGAAGAGGACGGCGCCCTGCTGGTCCAGGCGGAAACGGGCGAGACGCAGGTGCTGCACACCGGAGAAGTGCGTTTTACCACACCATAAATTCTGCCCCGCCTCGGACCAGGCAGGGCAGGGATGGGAATTTCTTGAGGAGAACTCATTATGCTTGATGATTTTCGCAAACAGGCGGACTCGGCGCCCTTTTCGGTGGAAGAAGAGCCCCCCGACCTGGGACCTCGCCCGATCGAAAACCGCCGCTATTTCCTGGGGATGTCCCCCTTCCAGCGCTTCGTGGTATCCCTGCTCGTCTTGATCATCGCCTGCATGTTGGGGGGCGTCTGCCTGCTGGTTTCCGAAGCCGTCTGGATCCCGGGCCTGTTCTAGAGATACGGTAGGCGCTCCAGGAGCGGGGCGCCCCTCCTACTCCGCGCTGGGTGCGCCCGCCTGCCGCAGGGCTGCCTCGGCAATGCGTGCCACCGAGGCCACGCTGTCGCCCTCCTGCACATTAATCACCACCACCCCGCGCGCCGCCCGCCCTGAGGTGCGGATATCCTTGACCCGCGTGCGCAGCGCCACCCCGCCGCTGGTGATAATCGTCAGCTCATCCGCTTCCTGCACCACTCGCGCCGTGGCAATCTTCCCAATCTTCTCCAGTGAGTTTTTGTCGATGGTGGTCATCCCGCCCGTCGCCCGCCCCTTCGCCGCATACTCCGCCAGCGGCGTGCGCTTGCCAAACCCGCGCGTGGTGATCACCAGCAGTTCGCCGCCTTCCTCCACCACGTCCATCCCAGCCACGTAATCCCCCTCCGCCAGGCGGATGGCGGTCACCCCGCTGGCCGCCCGCCCCATCGCCCGCACCTCGTCTTCGTCAAAGCGCAGCGCCTGCCCCTGCTCCGTCACCAGGATCACCTGGTCCTTGCCGCTGGTCAGCCGCGCCCAGTACAGGCGGTCGTCATCTTCCAGGGTGATGGCGATGATCCCCGAAGGCCGCACCGCCGCCAGCTCGGACAGCGCCATGCGCTTGCTCCGCCCGTTGCGCGTCACCAGGGTGCAGAAATTGGCCGCCTCAAAGCTGGGGACGGAGACCGCCGCGGTGATCGTTTCATTGGCGTCCAACGACAGCACATTGATCACCGGGATCCCCCGCCCGCTGCGGTCGGCATCCGGGATCTGGTACGCCTTTTCTGAATAGACCTTGCCCCGGTCCGAGAAAAACAGCACCGTGTCCAGGGTGCGTGCCGGGAACAGCATCACCACCTCGTCCTCTTCCTTGGTGGCATGCCCGGTCACGCCCCGGCTGCCCCGGCTTTGCAGGCGGAAAGCCTTGGCCGGGACGCGCTTGATGTATCCCCGCTGGGTCAGGCTGATCAGCACCGCTTCGTCCGGAACCAGGTCCTCTTCCGAGAAGTCCTCGCTGGCCTCGCGGGCGATGTGCGTGCGGCGCTTGTCGCCGTATTTTTCACTGGCCTCGCTCAGATCGGTCTTGATCAGCTCCAGGATCTTCTGCGGGTTGGCCAGCAGATCCTCCAGGTAAGTGATCTGCTCCAGGGTCTGGCGCTGTTCATCTTCGATCTTCTGGCGCTCCAGGGCCGCCAGCCGCCGCAGCTGCAGGTCCAGGATAGCCTGCGCCTGCCGCTCGCTCAAGCCGAAGCGTTCCATCAATCTCTGGCGCGCCGTCTCGGCATCCGGCGCCTTGCGGATC
>CAIQIV010000613.1 GCA_903871905.1 uncultured Chloroflexota bacterium
CGGTAGAGCTTTTGCAGCAGGTAGTTGTCCTCGTTGGTGGCCTTGGCGCACAGGTAGGCAGCCAGGCAGGAGGGGCCGTGCCGCTGGTACAGCTCCACCAGGCGGTCGGCCACCAGGTCGAGCGCCGTATCCCAGGAGACCGGCTGCCATTCGGAGAGGTCGAAGGCCTGGGTGCGCTGCCCGGGGCGCTGGAGGGTGCGGCGCACCAGGGGGGTGGTCACGCGGCGCGGGTGGTAAATGAAATCGTAGCCGAAGCGTCCCTTGACACACAGGTTGCCGTGGTTGACCACGCTGTCGAAGGGCGAGGTGACCTTGTAGATGGTATTGTCTTTAATATGCAGCTCGAGGGTGCAGCCTACCCCGCAGTAGGGGCAGGTGGTGGTGACGATGCGGTCGGGGGTGATCATGAGCGCCTCCTGCGCCAGCCGCCGGAGGCCTGGATCACCGCCTCGGCCGGCTGGCCCTGCTCGAGCAGCCACTGGCGGCGCGGCTTGAGGGCATTGGTGGGGCAAACCCCCACGCACTGCCCGCAGAAGACGCAGGTGGTCTCGGGCATGGGCTTATCATAGAAGGTGCCGATGTGCGTCTCGTAGCCGCGCCCGCCGAAGTTGATGGCGAAGGTGTACTGGGCGTCCTCGGCGCACACCTGGACGCAGCGCCAGCACAGGATGCACTTGGCGTAATCGCGCAGGTACATGGGGTTGTCGTCGATAGGGGGTGGGGTGCGGCGCACGGTATTGGGGTAGCGGTGGGTGTCGGCGCCGTACTCCTCGATCAGCGCCAGGATCTCGGGGGCCTCGGAAAGGTCCACCGCCGAGGCGAGCAGCTCCAGGATGGTGCGCCGGCTGCGCTCGACGCGGGGGGTGTGGGTGTGGACCTGCATGCCGGGGGCGGCCTTTGCGGTGCAGGCAGGGATGAGCATGCGGGCGCCTTCCACCTCGACCACGCAGATACGGCACAGGGCATTGGCGGTGCAGGCCTCATGGTAGCAGATGGTGGGGATGCGCACGCCGACGGACTGGGCCGCCTTGAGCAGGGTGGTGTCCGGGGGAACGCTGACGGAGACGCCGTCAATGGTCAGGGTTACCAGTTCGGTCATGAGGTCACCTTATTGAAAAAGCTGGGGCCACAGCTTGAGGGCGCTGAGTACGGCAGAGGCGGCGGTCTGGCCCAGGCCGCACAGCGAGGCCTCGGTCATGGTCCAGCCGGTATCGGCCAGGCGCCCGATGTCGCCGGGCAGGGCGCGGCCGTCGGCCACGCGCTGCAGGATCTCGTGCTGGCGCTGGGTGCCGAGCTGGCAGGGGTAGCACTTGCCGCAGGATTCATGGGCAAAGAAGCGTCCCAGGCGCAGCAGCACTTGGCGCAGGTCGCGGCGGTCATCCAGGACGACCACCGCCCCGGAGCCCAGGGTCAGGCCGGCGCTGCGCACGTCCTCGTAGGTCAAAGGCAGGTCGAGGTGGTCGGAGGTGGCGAAGACGCCGGCGGCGCCGCCCAACAGCAGCGCCTGCAGCTCCCGCCCGGGGGGCGGGCCGCCCGCCAGGTCGTACACCAGGCGGCGCAGGGTGACACCAAAGGGCACCTCGTACACGCCGGGGCGCTGGATGTCCCCGGACAGGCAGAAGAGCTTGGGGCCGGTGGATTTGGGCGTGCCGTACTGGCGGTAGGCGGCAGGGCCATGCTGCAGGATCAGCGGCAGGTTGCACAGCGACTCGACGTTGCTGATCACGGTAGGCTGGCCGAACAGGCCGAAGGTGGTGGGGTAAGGGGGCTTGAAGCGGGGAAAGCCGCGCTTGCCCTCGATGGATTCGAACAGGGCGGTCTCCTCGCCGCACAGGTAGGCCCCGGCGCCCAGCCGCAGCTCGATGTCGAAGGAAAAGCCGGAGCCCAGGATGTCCGGGCCCAGCAGGCCGGCCTGGCGGGCCTCAGCGGCGGCGGCTTGCAGCACCTGGTGGGCGTAAGGGTACTCGCCGCGCACGTAAATGTAGCCCTGGTGGGCGCCGATGGCGTAGGCGGTGATGAGCATGCCTTCCAGGGTGCGGTGCGGGTCGCCTTCCATGAGGATGCGGTCTTTGAAGGTGCCGGGCTCGGACTCGTCGGCGTTACACACCACGTAGCGGGCAGGGGCGGGGACGCCGGCGGCGGCCTCCCACTTGACGCCGGTGGGGAAGGCGGCGCCGCCGCGGCCCACCAAGCCGGAGGCCTTGACCTCGGCGATCACCTCGGCAGGGGGCATGCCCAGGGCGCGCTGCAGGCCCTGGTAGCCGCCGCCGGCCCGGTAGCGGGCCAGGTCCGCGGGGCTCTCCCCGCCGCAGTTGGCGGTGAGCAGGCGCAGGTCGCCGCTCACGTGGCTGGGCGGGCGGGGCAGGCTGCGGGCGACGATGGCCGGGGCCTGTTCGGGGAGGGCGGGACCGATGGCCGACTCGCCGGACAGCACCGCCGGGGCATGGTTGCACAGACCCAGGCAGGTGACCTGCTCGATGCGGTACTCGCCTTCGGAGCAGGGTTTGCCGGGCTCGCTGGACAGGTGCTGGCAGACCGCCTCCAGGACGGCATCCCCGCCGTGAAGCGAGCAGGAGATGTCGGTGCAGACGCGGATCACTGTCTTGCCCTGGGCCGGTCGGGTGTAGAACATGCTGTAGAACTCGATCACCCCATAGACATCGGCCAGCGGCACACCCAGGGCGCGCCCGACCTCGGAGGAGACGGCTTCAGGCAGGTAGCCGTAGACCTCCTGGGCGGCGTGCAGGGCGGGGATCAGGCCGGAGCGCCCCCGGGGGGCGTAGCGCTGCAGGATGGGCTCCAGATGGGTCAGATCATCCATCGGCTGCCTTATTTCTTCAGCTTTTCCACCAGGGCAATGTAGAGCTGCATGGCCTCATCGCGGCTCTTGCCTTTCATCGACTCCCATGCGTCCCACTTGGCCCGCCCGGTCACGTCGGTGAAGCCGGGACGGCGGGTGTTGATGTCTCCAACCGTGGCCTGCTTGTACAGCGCATACAGCAGCAGCAGGGTGTCATTGCTGGGACGCTTCTTGAGCTGCTGGGCCTGCTCGGCGGCGGTTTCAAACTGGGCTTTCAGGTCAGGCATAAGGTGAGCCTCCTTGGGGAATATTTAGAGTTGTCCTGTCGGGTTATGCTGATTTTACTATAAAACAAAAAAACCGCCGGAGAGAATCCGGCGGGTCAAAAAGTGATTGGGTTGGAAAGCCCGGCTCAGTCTTTACTGGAGGAAGACTCGGAGGATGAACTCGAAGAGGAGGAGCTTTCGCTGCTCGACGAGGATTTTGATTCGCTCTCGCCGGATTTGGATCCGGCCGGAGGGCGGCTGGCGCCGGAGGGCGAGCGGTGGTCGGTGGCGTAAAAGCCGGAGCCTTTGAAGACGATGCCGACCGGTTGGAACACCTTGCGCAGGCTCTTCTTCGAGCATTCCGGGCAGCGGGTCAGCGGAGCATCGCTGAACTTCTGCTGGCGGTCAAACTGGACACCACAATTTTCGCACCGGTAAGTATAGATCGGCATAGGACACCTCGGCTGCAGAAACCTGCAAAGAATAGAAGATAATTTCCGATTGATCATTATACGCCCGTCAGCAGGCTTTGGCAAGCGGAGCGGTATAAAATTTTTATAAGAGTTATTTTAAAAAAGGAGCCGCCTGCGCTCAGGGGGTGGGAGTGGGGGAGAGGCGGCCCTGGGCCTCCTGCCGCCAGGATTGCGGGCTGGCGGAGGCAGGCAGGTCGAGCAGGGCCTGCCAGTCCTCGGCGGCGGTGCGGGGGTTGCCGATGGTCTCCAGGATGCGGGCGCGCCAGTAATAGACCTGGGCCAGCTCGGCGTCCGAGGCGGCCAGCTCCTGGCTCTGGCTGACCTGCTGGCGGGCGTCGGCTAACTGGCCGGAAGCCAGCAGGGCGCGGCCCAGCCCCAGGCTGGCGTCAAAGGAAGCGGGCAGGCGCTGGGAAGCGTAGCGCAGGTCCTGGAGCACGCCGGTCTCGTCGCCCAGCTCCAGGCGGGACAGGCCGCGCACCAGGTGGGCTTGCGGCAAGTTGGACTGGATCTCCAGGGCCTGCCCGGCGGCCTGCAGGGCCTGGGTATACTGCCCGCTGGCGAAGAACGCCTGGCCGAGCAAGGACAGCCCGTTGGCGTCCTGCGGGGCGAGCCGGGCGCCGGCCTGGGCGGCGGACAGCGCCTCGGCGGGGTGGAGAGCGGCCAGGGCCGCCTGCGCCAGGGCAAACCGGGCCTGGGGGGCCTGGGGGGCCAGCTCGATGGCGCGGCGCGCCTGTTCCAGTGCAGCCGACGCATCCCGGGCCAGCAGGGAGGCCTGGGACTGGAGCAGGTAAACCTGGAAGGAACCCGGCAGCAGCCGGGCGGCGTCCGCCAGGTCAGCCCGAGCCTCGACAGTCTCCCCGGCTTCGAGGCGCAGGGCGGCGCGCGCCAGGTAGGCTTCGCCGTAGCTCGGGTCAAGCTCGAGGGCCTTGTCCAGGTCGGAGGACATCTGGTAGTCGGGATTGAGGGCGCGGCGGGAGTGGGCGATGCCCAGGTAAGCAGGGGCAAAGCCGGGGTCGATCTTGAGCGCCCGTTGGTAGGCGGCCAGGGCGTTACGCGGGTCGCCTTTACCCCGGTAGGCTTCGCCCAGGTAATAGAGGATGTCCGGAGATTGGGGGTCGAGCGGAGCGGCCTGTTTGAAACTGTCCACCGCGCCAGCCCAGTCGCCGGTGGACAGGCGGCGCAGGCCCAGGCGGTAGGCCTCGTTGGCCGGGTGGGGGGTCTGCATATACAGCTCCACCAACTGGGGGGTGACGGCGGGCAGCACCCCGCTGACCGGCGTGTTGGCAGGCGCCGGCTGGGCGAGGGAAGTTGATGCAGGGGCAGTCTGGTTGAGGCCTACACTGGCATCCGGGCTCTCCGCCGCCGGCGCCGAGGCCTGCAGGCTGCTGGCGATGAGCGGGGTGAGGGTAGCGGCGGCAGGCGGGGCGAGCAGGCGGGCGCTGGAAGACCTGCCCAGCAGGCGGAACAGGCCGGCCGTTCCCAGGGCGAGCAGGATCAGGATGAGCACCCCCAGCAGCGACCCGGCCAGCACCGGGCGCGCCAGCAGGGCTTTCAGGCCGCGCAG
>CAIQIV010000614.1 GCA_903871905.1 uncultured Chloroflexota bacterium
ACATCCTGGTCCTTGAGCGGGGGGAGTTCCCAGCTTCCGATGCGGATATCTTCCTTGCCATAAAACAATGCAGCTTTCATCATGATAGTTCTCTTCCTAAGGGGTATCGGAATGGTCGGCGGCGCCCAGCACTTTGCCGACGGCGCCTCCAGGATGGGTGAGGGCAAATGACTCGGGGGTGACACCGCGCGCCTCCAGCACCAGGGCGCACAGGGCATCGGAGATGGCGGCAAAAGCCACGGTGCTGGTGGTAGCCAGGTAGCCCATCAGCTCGTACTCCTGGCGGCTGTGGACGGGCAGCACATACTTGCACAGGCGGGCCAGGGTGGAATCGGTCTTGTGCACAAAGGCCAGGGTGGTGGTGCGGCGGGAATTGGCAACCTGGACCATCTGGATCACCTCGGCGCTTTCGCCGCCGCGTGACAGGGCGATCAACAGGTCATCCGCGGTCATGATCCCGGTGTGCCCGTGCAGCCCGTCCGAAGGGGAGAGAAACATGGATCGCGCCCCTGCGCAGGTCAGGATGTGGGCCAGGCGTGCCCCAACGGATGAGGAGGTGCCAACGGCAGTGACCCAGATCAATCCCTGGCAGTTGACCAGGACCTGGGCGCACTGCCAGAAGCCCTCTCCCAGGGTGTCTGACAGATCTTGTAGGGATTCAATCTCCTGCTGGATGATCTTCCTTCCGGTCAGGATGGTCTGTGGGCGATCAAGTGTGGGCATAGCGGCTCCTTATCATGGAGGGGTCAAACCAGAACCACCTCCACCCCCTGCTCTTTTATCGCCTGGATGAAATCCTTTGGGGCTTCCAGGTCGGTGATCAGGCGGTGGATGTGGGACACGGGCATGATCGTCGCCAGGCCGATCACGCCGATCTTGCTCGAATCGGTGACCAGGATCACCTCGCTGGCCGCACTCGCCATGGCGCGGTTGACCTCGGCCTCCAGCACGTTGCGTGAAGTGATGCCGTGGGTGAGCGATAGGCCATCTGTGCCGATAAAATAACGGTCTGCATGGAGGCCCTTCAAGCCATCAATGGTCTGAGGCCCGACCAGGATGTCAAAGGCGGGCAGGAAAACGCCCCCCAATAACAGGATGTGGATGGATGGGTAGACACGCAGCGCCTGGACCACGTTCAGGGAGGCGGTGATCACCGTCAGCTCGCCGTTCGCCAGGATTTCCGGGGAGATGTGGCGCGCCACCTCCAGGGCGGTCGAGCCAGAGTCGATGATCAGGCGGTCGTGGTTGCGGATCAGCGCTGCCGCAGCCCGCCCGATGCGATCTTTCCTATCCGAAACCGCCTCGCCTGCAGGCTCAAGCACTGCGGGGCGGGGATTAGCCCGCGCGCCGCCGTGCACCCGCTGTAGCAGACCCTGCGCCTCAAGGTGCTCCAGGTCGCGGCGGATGGATACCTCTGAGACCCCCAGGTCCTGGCTGAGCTGGCTGACCCTGACCAGCGGGCTGTGCTCCAGCTCCATCAGGATCTGGCTGCGCCTTCGTTCAGAGGGGGAGGCGTTGCGGTTCATTGTTGTGCGTGCAAATTGACAGATTATTCATTCGTATTGATTATTCTACCCTGAATATCGCCCCTGTCAATGTTTGTTTTGTTTGAATATTTGTGCGTATTGAGCGAATAAGCCCGGTCTAGATGCGCAGTTCGATGATGTCTCCATCGTTCAGGATATAATCCCGCTGCACCATCTGTCCATCGAAAGCGCCGCCGCCCCACACCCGGGCGTACTTCAATTTCTCGTAGAAGTCCTTGTGCACCTTGCGCGTCAGGTCGTCCACCGTGCTGCCCTGTTTGAGCACGAATGGACGCTCCAGGTCCGGCTCTTTGCCTGGGGGCCGGGCATACACGCGCACAATCCCCAGGTGAGCCAGCACCCACTGCTTCAGCCCATCAAAGAAACGCCCGGTCAGGGCTGAGACAGGCTGCAGCGGGCAGGGACCATCGTACAACTCGCACAGCACAGTGAAATCTTCATCCTGTTCGGACGTATCGCATTTGTTGGCCAGCGCCAGCATGGGGATGCGCCGGGTGCGGTCTTCTGTAGCCTGCGCCGGGCTGCCCTGTGCTGGCGCCAGGCGGTGCTCACCGAGCAGGCGCAGGGTCAGCTCGAGCTGCGCCAGCGGGTCGGCCTGTAGATCCACGATGAGCAGCGCCTGGTCGCAGCGGCGAACCAGGTCAAACAGCTCCGGCTCGACAAAATCCCGGTCCAGGGCGGGTGTATCCACCAGCTGCACCTGGATGTTTTCGATGGGCATCATCCCGGGCGCGGGCTTCCAGGTGGTGTAAGGCGCAGGAGAGACTTCTGGCTCGGCGTTGGTCAGGGCAGCCAGCAGGGCAGACTTGCCGCTGTTAGCCGCGCCGATCAAAGCGGCCTGCCCGGCTCCCTCGCGCTCAATGTGGAAGGTGGAGGTGTGCCCGCCAGCGTGTCGCCTGGCGGACAGGGCCTCTTCCTTGAGGCGGGAAAGCTGGCGCCGCAAATCGGCGCGCAGGTGGTCGGTGCCCTTGTGCTTGGGCACCACGCTGTACATTTGCTCCAGCAGGGCGATCTTCTCGCTGCTCGATTCCGCCTCACGGAAGCGTTTCTCGATTTCGTAATAGTCGGGGGGCAGGTTGGTTGGCATGAAACCATCAATCTCCCTGGAGATGCGGGTGCACCGCGGGGGTACCTACTGTTTGGGATTATATCACAGCTGGTTATCTGGCCTGCCATCCCTTCTTGACCCATGGTTTAACCGAGAAAAAGATCGAATATTGCCTCCATTTTTCCCTTGACAAATAGCACTTCTGGGGTAGAATTCAGCCCAATATTATGACTGGCAGTTGCATCACCCCTTTGAAGCGTCGTCCTACGAGCGCCCCCTTTCTTGGAAAGCGGGGCTTCAGCGTTTGGGTGAGTAACATCTAGCCAGAAAGCTAGACCCTGCGTGTGAAGACAAAGCCCTCCTTTCCGGAGGGCTTTTTTGTTATCTTTTTTTATTCTCTAGGAGAATGTCATGAGCGCACAACTGATTGCTAATTGCCCGGAATGTGATGCGGAGATCTCTTTCAGCGAAGTGATGCAGAATGAGATCGTTGTCTGTCCGGATTGTGGAGTGGACCTTGAAGTGGTCAGTGTCAACCCGTTGGTGTTGGAACTGGCGCCGATGGAAGCAGAAGATTGGGGCGAATAACCGGTCACAGGTATTCTGGAGAAAAAGGAGAAGATGATGAAAATTGGGATACTGCTCAGCCGGGTTCGTGTCGAAGAGAAATGGCTGCTGGCTAATTTGGACAAGCGCCAGGTTACCTATGACCGCATTGATGACAGTAAAGCGCACTTTGAGATCACCCAGCCTGGGAATTGGATGGAGTATGATGTAATCCTCGAGCGCAGCCTGTCCTATGCGCGCGGCCTGTACGCCACCCAGGTGCTCAACGGGTGGGGCATCCCAACGGTGAATATGGCGCACGTGGCGCTGACCTGTGGAGACAAACTGGCAACCTCTGCTGCCCTGGCACAAGCCTGTATCCCGCAGCCGCGCATCAAGGTCGCCTTCACCGCCGAATCTGCCCTGGAGGCCATTGAGGAAATGGGTTATCCCGTGGTGCTCAAACCGGTGGTAGGCTCATGGGGCCGCCTGCTGTCGAAGATCAACGACCGGGATGCGGCTGAGGCTATCCTGGAGCACAAAGAAACCCTGGGCTCTTACCAGCATTCCGTGTTTTATATCCAGGAGTTTATTCAGAAACCTGGGCGGGATATCCGCGCCATGGTGGTTGGCGACCAGACGGTGTGCGCCATCTATCGCAGCTCGGGTCACTGGATCACCAACACGGCGCGCGGCGGCCAGGGCGAATTATGCCCGATCACGCCGGAGCTGAACGACCTGTGCGTGGCGGCGGCGCATGCTGTTGGCGGCGGGGTGCTGGCGGTGGATGTGTTGGAAGACCCCAACCGCGGCTTCCTGATCAATGAGGTCAATCACACCATGGAGTTCCACACCCTGGCTCCGACCACGGGTATCGATATTGCCAGCGTGATCGTGGACTATACCCTGGCTGTGGCCCGCGGGGACATCAAAATGCCCTCCACATCGCGTGCCGTCCCTTTTTCGGTGAATGACCTGTTCAAACCGGGTCCGACCTCCTGGCCGGCTTATGTCGAGGCGCGGTCCCAGGCATGAGCGTTTCTCAAATTAAAGCATCGATTGTCGGCGGCTCTGGCTACGCTGGCGGTGAAGTTCTGCGTCTGCTGCTGGGCCATCCCCAGGTGGATGTGGCCCAGGCAACCTCCGAGAGCCACCTGGGTGAGTATGTTTACCAGATGCACCCGAACCTGCGCAAGCGCAGCACGCTAAAATTTAGCTCGCGCCACACCCTGGAAGCCTGTGATGTGCTTTTCCTGGCCCTGCCGCATGGCGAGAGCCAGAAAAACATTGAGCATTATGCCAGCCTGGCGCCGCGCATTGTTGATCTGGCGGGTGATTTTCGCCTGCGCCAGCCGGACCTGTATAAAAAATTCTATGGGGAGCCCCACTCTGCTCCTGCCTGGCTTGATCGCTTTGTTTATGGGCTGCCCGAGTTGCACCGCGATGAGCTGCGTAGCGCTCATTATGCCAGCGGGGTAGGCTGCAATGCCACGGCTGCCAACCTGGCGCTGCTGCCTCTGGTGCGTGCCGGGCTGATCGATGTCTCTCGTCCGGTGATCGTGGATATCAAGGTCGGGTCGTCCGAGGCAGGCGCTTCGCCCAACCCTGGTTCGCACCATCCGGAGCGCAGCGGGATCATCCGCACCTTTTCTACCTACGGGCACCGGCATACTGCCGAAGTGATCCAGGAGCTTGGGCTGGTGGATGTTCACCTGACCATGACCTCGGTGGATCTGGTGCGCGGGGCGCTGGCTGCGGCCCATGCCTTTGTCAAACCCGGCGTTATTGAGAAAGACTTGTGGCGTGCCTACCGCGCCCTGGCTGAAGAGGAGCCCTTTGTGCGCCTGGTGAAGGATCGCCGCGGAATCTACCGCGTGCCTGAGCCCAAGATCCTGGCTGGTTCGAACTATATCGACCTGGGTTTTGACCTGGACGCAGAGAGCGGGCGAGTGGTCAGCATGGCAGCGATTGATAACCTGATGAAGGGCGCCGCCGGTTCTGCCGTACAGTGCATGAACCTGATGTGCGGCTTTGAAGAGACCAGCGGCCTGGAATTCAGCGGCCTGCATCCCATTTAGAGGTGTGAAATGATCGTGGTGAAAATTGGCGGCGCCCAGGGCGTCAACCTGGATGCCGTATGTCAGGATATTGCGGGCTGCGTGAAACAAGGCCGCCAGGTGGTGGTGGTTCACGGCGGTTCGGCTGAAACGAATGAGATCTCGACCCAGCTGGGTCACCCGCCGCGTTTTGTCACCAGCACCTCGGGCTTTACCAGCCGTTACACCGACCGTACTACGTTGGAGATCTTCGCCATGGTGACAAACGGCAAGATCAACACCCTGGTGGTGGAGCGCCTGCAGAAGTTTGGGGTCAACGCCTTCGGCCTGTCTGGCGTGGATGGGCGCATGATGCTCGCCCAGCGCAAGGACGCTATCCGCGTGGTGGAGAATGGGCGGGTTATGATGCTGCGTGACGATTTTACCGGCAAGATTGAGTCGGTCAGCGCTGCATTGCTGCAAATGCTGCTCCAGGCTGGCCTGACCCCGGTGGTCTCCCCCCTGGCAGTCAGCCCGGCAGGCGAGGCGCTCAACGTGGATGCAGACCGGGCGGCAGCCATGGTGGCCGGCGCGTTGAAAGTGGATGAGTTGATCATCCTGACCAACGTCCCTGGCCTGATGCGCCAGTTCCCGGACGAGAGCACGCTGATCCCCCATCTGCCAAAAGCCGGGCTGGAACAGGCGCTCTCCTTTGCCGAAGGCAGGATGAAAAAGAAAGTCCTGGGCGCCAGTGAAGCCCTGGCCTTCGGGGTCGGGAAGATCATATTTGCCGACGGACGGGTCGAACAACCGCTCTCGAATGCCCTGGCGGGCCATGGCACGGTGATTTCATAGGAGCAAATGAATGATGGATCGTGGTTCATTATCGGTATTGGACAAACCAATAAGCCTTACGGAACAACTCCAACAGGTGGAAACCAGCCACACCAGCGGGGTGTACACCAAGCGCGCCATTGTGGTGGTGCGCGGGCAGGGCGCTCATCTGTGGGACGCGGACGGCAAAGAGTACATTGACTGCGTCGGCGGTCACGGCACCGCCAACATCGGGCATGCCAACCCGCAGGTCGCCCAGGCCATTGCGGACCAGGCAGGGGTGCTGATCAGCTGCCCGGAGATGTTTTACAACGACCGCCGGGCGGAGCTGATGGAGCGCCTGTGCCGCGCGGCGGGAATGCCGCGCGTTTTCCTCAGCAACTCAGGGACCGAGGCAATTGAAGCGGCAATCAAGTTTTCCCGTTTGCTGACCGGGCGCACCGAGGTGGTGGCTGCCATGCGCGGCTTCCACGGGCGTACCCTGGGCGCTCTGTCTGCCACCTGGGACAAAAAATACCGGAGCCCCTTCGAGCCGTTGGTACCGGGCTTTTCGCATGTGCCGTACAATGACCTGGCGGCGCTGGAAAAGGCCGTGACCGAGAAAACTGCTGCCGTGATGCTGGAGGTGGTGCAGGGTGAGGGTGGGGTGAACCCGGGAACGCCGGAGTTCTTGCTCGGCGCCCAGGAACTGTGCCACCAGCGCGGTGCAATGCTGATTGTCGATGAAGTGCAGACCGGCTTTGGACGGACCGGGCGCTTGTTTGCGATGGAGCATTATGGCTTGCAGCCGGACTTCCTGTGCGTGGCCAAGTCCATCGCCGGGGGCTTGCCGATGGGCGCTACCCTGATCGGTGATCGGGTTGGGACGCTGCCGCCGCATGTCCATGGTTCAACCTTTGGCGGAAACCCGCTGGTGTGTGCTGCAGCCCTGGCCTCCCTGGATGTGATTGAAGAGCAGGGATTGGTGCAGCGCTCCGCCGAGCTGGGAGCCTGGTTTGTGGAGCAGCTGCGCCAGGTGCGCTCGCCCCTGGTGCGTGAGGTGCGCGGGTTGGGGCTGATGGTCGGCGTGGAGTTGAAGCAGAAGGTGGCCCCTTACCTGCAGGCGTTGATGGCCCGCGGGGTGCTGGTCCTGCCTGCTGGCCTGACCGTCATGCGCTTTTTGCCTCCGCTGGTGATCAGCCGCGAAGACCTGGCGCAGGTGGTGGCAGTGGTCCAGGACGTGCTGTCGGCGCCGATCGCCGCTGCCGAATAAGGACGGATTGGTGAGTAAATTCGACGCCCTTGATCTGCTAACTGGCCTGCTGGAGCATTACAGCCCCAGTGGTGAAGAAGCCGCTGCGGCGGGTTTCCTGGTCAGCCAGATGCAGGCCCTGGGTTTTACCGCCCAGGTGGATGCCTGTGGTAATCCTGCCGGCTGGCTGGGGGAGGGCGAGCGCGAGCTCCTGTTGTTGGGACACATTGACACCGTCCCAGGTGTTATCCCGGTGAGGCGGGATGGCGACCGCCTGGACGGGCGCGGTGCGGTGGATGCCAAGGGGCCGCTGGCATGTTTTGTCAGCGCAGCCGCCCTGGCATCCATTGGGGATGGCTGGCGGGTGACGGTGATTGGGGCGGTGGGCGAGGAAGCCGATTCGCGCGGCGCCCGTTTCCTGCTTGACCGACAGCCTCCGCAGTTGGTGATGATCGGCGAGCCCAGCGGCTGGAGCCGCCTGGCATTGGGGTACAAGGGCAGCGCCTGGCTGAATTACCGGGTGCAGCTGCCCCTGGCGCACACCGCGGCCGCTGCCGCCAGTGCCTGCGAGACGGCGGTTGCTTTCTGGAATGCCCTGGTTGGCCTGGCCCACCAACACAACCAGGATGAGGCAAAAGTATTTGACCAGCTCACCCCCACGCTGCGGGCGATGCGCTCGGCGTCAGACGGTTTCAGCGAAACTGCAGAGCTGCACATCGGCGCCCGCCTGCCGCTCAGCCTGCCGCCAGAGCGGTTTTATCAGCTGGCGGTTGAATGCGCCCGGCAGTCCGACAGGGCGGTATTGGAAATGGTGGAAAGTATCCCTGCATTCCGCGGCGAGAAAAACTCGCTGCTGGTGCGCGCTTTCCTGGGGGCTGTCCGCCAGAACGGTGGTCAGCCATCTT
Source organism: uncultured Chloroflexota bacterium (assembly GCA_903871905.1). Taxonomy (GTDB): domain Bacteria; phylum Chloroflexota; class Anaerolineae; order Anaerolineales; family UBA4823; genus CAIQIV01. Next base: position 8,148 of record CAIQIV010000614.1, read on the forward strand.
TTACATATAAATCCGGAACATCTGACATGAACCTGGTTGGCCCGGCGTGGGGTTGCCCCATCGCTGCCTATGGACCGGGCGATTCCAGCCTGGACCACACCCCCGAAGAGCATATCCTGGTGTCCGAGTACCTTGCAGGCGTCCAGGTGATGCGCCGGGTGATTGAAACCATCACCCATGCCTGAAGAGATGTGTACGATGGTGCTTGATTCAACAGCTTTATTCAACCCGAACTGCTCTAAGAAGCAGGGCAAGAAGTCGCGGCCAGACCTATGTCTGGAAAGCGGTGTTTTCCTGCCCAGGTAGCAGCAGCATAATCCAGGAAAAAAACAGGCTTGCCAGACAAATGGCAAGCCTGTTTTATTTTAGCAATTTTTTGAGGAGAAGGACCATGAGTATTGAAAATTTTTCTATTATTGAATCAACCCTGCGCGAGGGAGAGCAGTTTGTCAATGCCTTTTTCACCAGCGAGCAGAAGGTGACCATCGCCCGTATGCTGGATGACTTTGGTGTGGAGTACCTGGAACTGACCACCCCCTGCGCCTCGGCGCAGAGTGAGAAAGACTGCGCGGCGATTGCCCGCCTGGGGCTGCGTCTGAAGGTGCTGACCCACACCCGCTGCACCCTGTCCGACGTGCGCCGCGCCGTGGAGACCGGTGTCCAGGGGGTTGACGTGGTGATCGGCACCTCGTCCTACCTGCGCAATTTCAGCCACGGCAAGAGTATCGATGCCATCATCGACCAGGCGCAGGAAGTGTTTGCGTACCTGAGACAGCAGCAGGTGGAGATGCGCTTCAGCACCGAGGACAGCCTGCGCAGCGATCCGCAGGACCTGTACCGGGTGTACGCTGCCGTGGACCACATGGGCTACCACCGTGTGGGGATCGCTGACACGGTGGGCATCGGCACCCCGCGGCAGATCTACGACCTGGTGGCTGGGCTGCGCCAGCAGGTGCGGGCAGATATCGAGTTCCACGGTCATAACGATACTGGCTGCGCCATTGCCAACTCCTTCGCTGCCCTGGAAGCCGGCGCCACTCACGTGGACACCAGCGTGCTGGGCATCGGCGAGCGCAATGGCATCACCCCCCTGGGTGGGCTGGTAGCCCGGCTGTATGCGGTCAGCCCTGCCCTGGTGGAGAAATACAACCTGCCCATGCTGCTGGAATTGGACCGCTATGTCGCCAGCCTGGTTGGGGTGGACATTCCCTTCAATAACTATATCACCGGTTTTGCTGCTTTCACCCACAAGGCTGGCATCCACGCCAAGGCGGTGCTCAACAACCCGGCCACCTACGAAGTGCTGCGCCCGGAGGACTTTGGCCTGACGCGCTATATCCACATCGCCCACCGCCTGACCGGGTGGAACGCCATCCGCTACCGGGCGGACCAGCTTGGGCTGGACCTGCCGGACCAGGCGATCCGAGAGATCACCGACCAGGTGAAACAGCTCTCGGACCACCGCCCGTTGAACCTGGACGACGTGGATGGGCTGCTCTACGCTGCCAACCATGCTGCCAGCCATGCTTTTCAACCCCAACCATCTCTAAAATAAGGAGCCTGCCATGAGAATCGGACTGCTGTATTCCCGTATGCGTGTGGAAGAGAAATGGATCGTCGAGAGCCTGGAGCGCAGCGGCGCCCGCTACGACCTGATCGATGACCGCCGGGTGGCGCTCACCCTGGATGACCCGGCTGTCTGGAGCGGGTATGATGTCGTGCTGGAGCGCAGCCTGTCTTTTAAAAACGGGCTGTACTCCACCCAGGTGCTGAATGCCTGGGGAATCCCTACCCTGAACATGTATCACGTGGCAGCCACCTGCGGCGACAAGCTGGCCACCTCGGTGGCGTTGGCCCGGGCAGGCGTGCCGCAGCCGCGCCTGTGGGCCGCCTTCAGCCCCGAATCGGCCCTTGAGCTGATGGAACAGATCGGCTACCCGCTGGTGCTCAAGCCGGTGGTTGGTTCCTGGGGGCGGCTGC